>JAZLHD010000031.1:0-1488 GCA_045616645.1 Paludibacteraceae bacterium | reverse complement strand
AGCGCCCAAATCGTTACGCCATTCGTGCGGGTCAGAACTTACCTGACAAGGAATTTCGCTACCTTAGGACCGTTATAGTTACGGCCGCCGTTCATCGGGGCTTAGCTTCTATGCTTCGTACAAGTACTAACATGTCCGCGTAACCTTCCGACACCGGGCAGGCGTCAGCCCCTATACATCGTCTTAAGTCGACTTAGCAGAGACCTGTGTTTTTGGTAAACAGTCGCTTGGGCCTATTCACTGCGACCCTATCTCGCTCCACGAGTATATCGCTTCACGATACCAGGGTACCTCTTCTCCCGAAGTTACGAGGTGATTTTGCCGAGTTCCTTAGCGAGAGTTGTCTCGCGCTCCTTAGTATTTTCTACCAACCTACCTTTGGCGGTTTCGGGTACGGATACCTAATAATCTCGATAGCGAAGATTTTCTTGGCAATTTGGAATCAACACCTTCTAGTCCGTAGACTATCCTTATCACGCCTCACTTTTTAACGAATTAGTGGATTTTCCTGCTAACTCTGGCTACACGCTTCTACAGCCACTTCCAATCGACTGCGTGCTTATCCTCTTGCGTCCCTCCGCTTCTGATAACGATTACCAGATAGTATAGGAATATCAACCTATTGTCCATCGATTACGCATTTCTGCCTCATCTTAGGGTCCGACTAACCCCACGCGGACGAGCCTGCCGTGGGAAACCTTAGGTTTTCGGAGCATTGGATTCTCACCAATGTTTTCGCTACTTATGCCGACATTCTCACTACTGCCTCGTCCACCTGTGTTTTCACTCAAGCTTCATCCTAATGCAGTACGCTCCCCTACCCATATAGTAAACTATATGACGCGGATTCGGTTATATGCTTTAGTCCCGGTGTATTTTCGGCGCGGAGTCGCTTGACCAGTGAGCTATTACGCACTCTTTCAAGGAATGGCTGCTTCTAAGCCAACCTCCTGGTTGTCGCAGCAACTCTACCTCCTTAACCACTTAGCATATATTAGGGACCTTATCCGGCGTTCTTGGCTGTTTCCCTCTTGGCCACGGATCTTAGCACTCGTAGCCTCACTGCAGGATAGTAACTTTATCGGTATTCGGAGTTTGACATTGTTTGGTACAACATTTCGTCGCCCGCACAAAACCAGTGCTCTACCTCCGATAAGATAATTCCTACGCTGTGCCTAAACGCATTTCGGGGAGAACCAGCTAGCTCTTGGTTCGATTGGCATTTCACCCCTAACCTCAACTCATCCACCGATTTTTCAACATCGGTTGGTCCGGACCTCCACGTAGTGTTACCCACGCTTCATCCTGGACAAGGTTAGATCACCAAGGTTCGGGTCTAATTCGAGTTACTTAACGCTCTATTCAAACTCGATTTCTCTGTGGCTCCGGATATTATCTCCTTAACCTCGCAACTAAAATTAACTCGCCGGCTCATTCTTCAACAGGAACGCCATCACACTATTAATAGTGCTCTGACTGGTTGTAAGC
>JAZLHD010000030.1:0-5901 GCA_045616645.1 Paludibacteraceae bacterium | reverse complement strand
AAGGCTTCTATCGAGGCAATAGAAAATCCCTTTGGAACTAACAGTTAACTGTTGTGGTAGATAGGTTAACTTATTGCGACCTTTTACGGTCATTTCTATCGGTTCCTCTTCTTGTTTGGAGAGTGCAGAACCGACAGTTAGTCTAATTTCATCAACCATAGGTGAGTCAATCCAGAAGTTATACATACGACCCAAATAATCCTCAATATCTTGGTTGAGGTGTTCGCCCGAGATATTGACGAGCATATACGCTCCTGAGCGTTGAGCATCATCTTTTTTAATAATGCTGATTTTGCCATAATAAATGGCCATGTCTTTTGAAAAAATGTCTATCATAGGTGTAAAATCATTAGTAGTGTTAGATAAATAGTCTTTTATTTGTTTAATGAGGTTGATATTAGCCATAGTATAATAACGATTACCATGACCATCTTTACGAGGATTCAGTTTCGTTAACTGGTCTTCTAAATAGCACAAAGTAGCAGCAGGTAAACCTGTTAGTTCTTGTGCTTCATTCATTGAATAATAAACTTTTTCAGATTCCATCATTTTAAGCATTAAGTAAATGAATACTACGAAATTCTTTCGCTCTCCATATATCCGGTGTTAGCATACTGCTCCGGATCGATGCCATACTTACTCTCAAAGAGTTGTCTAATTTGAGGAATGTACTTAGACTGAGCTAAAGGATTGGTCGATGTGGGAGCAACCAATTCTACAAACATTTCTTCTTCCAGTCGCAGACCGACCTTGTTGACCTTGCGCTTCACAGTAATTTTCCAAAGTGCCATAATAGTTTTGATTTTTAAGTTAAACAAATGCAGCGTGACTCTTTTTTTGAATCACGCTGCAAAATTACAACTTTTCACTGCCAAATCAGTTCAGTGGGAAGAAGAAATGTTATTTTTTTCATTATAAGGATTTTTTAATCTCATTTACAGCAATTTCTAGCTGTCTCTGTAGCAACTTAAGCTGAGGTATGATAAAGGGCTGGGCAGCAAAAGAGAGTTTCTTCCTAATAAATAATTTGGATTCATTATTAACGACACGTTTAATTTCAAGTAGCTTTATATCCTTAACATTATCACTACCATTGTTTGGTTTTCCATCAAACTTCAAACCATCTAATTCAGGATGATTAAGCATAACCGATTTTAGAATCTTTACAACATTCCTCCAGCCATCTTCAGGTTGGTGTTTACTCTTACATTTTGCCTTGATACAAAGATTTCTATACTTGTCCAAATATAAATACAAAGACAATCCTTCACAAATAGAAATTTTGGGTAACATAAAATCTTTATGATAATAATCAATCCCCCAATTCCCCATTTCCAAACCTTTCTCTAACTCTATATAAAATCCTTCCCAAGCCTCATTCGTCCAATTGTCGACAATTTCTGTGAGATACGAAGCAGTAAGATTTTCTATCTCGTGAATATGGTTCATATAGTCCAAGAAGATGGGATTTTGAATCTTCTTTACAAAAGGAAATAATTTTTCCAATACCTGCTTTCGGAAAACTTTGTTACAGTTAATGCTGATTTTTTTGAGATTAGTTATACTCTCATTACCAGACTTATAGTAAGTACAACGCAATTCGTATTTGGAATATTTTTTATCGTTGAGGACAAGATCTGCATATCTCTTCATTTGTTCACTATGTTCCTTGGAATCTGTTTTGTCCTCAATGATAAGTGCATATTTTTCATTCACGATAACAAATACATCAATGTGGTACATTTGTTTTTTACACTTAACCGAAGTTATATCTTCATCAATTCCTAACAGCAACTTGACAAACTCTTGCGCAGCAGCATGAAGGTACTCATCTGCCTCTTGATATTGAGGATTGGCCCAATCTAGTAGCCAAAGAATAAACGCGTCCTGGCTCAGCTCGGATGTCGCGTAATTAAATAAATTTGGTGTATTCATATATTTTATTCTTTATGATTATACATTTCCACGATTTCCTCGCTCTCCTTCTTCATTTCGTCGGCGAGTTTCTTCGGTTCCAAGACCTGCACAGCAGAGCCATGGGCGCGGAGTTCTTGCTTGAACTCATAGTTGGGGACAAGATAGTATTTGAAGATGGAATACTCATCCGTGCGCTCGGTTTCCTCCTGCGAACTATGCAAAGGCAAAGAACGGAAATAATTGGCTTGCCAACTATTGACGCGGATGGTAATGAACTTCGGCTTCTTGCCGGCATCGCTGACACCAACAATAGAAAGAAAATATTCCTCTGGGTTGAAGTCCACCGGCATTTTATATGAAACGTTTGTAGTTTCTAAATTCTCGATGCGGTCCAAGGCATAGATAATCATATCCGATTTTTCGGACTGCGCCAACATATACCAACGTTGACGATACACTTTTACGCAATAGGGCTTGACCATGAATGTGGAAGGATGATCCTTGTGGTAGCCGTGGTAGGTCATCTGTAGTTGTACCTTATCACGCATCGCCTCAATAATTGGTGTAAGGAAACGTTGTCCGGAAGGAATCTGCTCAAATAAAATCTGGTGCTTGAGATGGTGGCTCTCGTTAATGAGATTGTTGACGGCAAAAGTGTTGATGAGCCACTGACGAATGCCACCGCGTTCAAGGTCTTCTGCATTTTCAATATAGTAGGCTCCGCCAAGTTTACGACTGCATTCAATATTAATTTGGAATAGATCTTGGATTGCCCATATCCAATTATAAAAGGTTCGTTCTGGAATAGCACTCTCGTGAAGTTCATTGAGAGAGTAATTTTGTGCCCACTTTCGATTAATTTCTGCACGCGTGATATGTCCGGCAGTGTAGATTGTATCTGCAAGCCATACGTAACAACGGAACAACTGAGCTGAGGATTGTTTAGCCATAGTTTTAATTTTTTGCAAAGGTACGACTTCTTACTGCCAAATCCTTTCAGTAACACAAAAAAAATAACTTTGCGCTCATCAGCAATGAAAGAAAAAATCGTTTTACATCTCATGAGCGATGGGCATTTACATCTGCCGGACGGTATTATAAATGTTCAATAATCCCCTTCGCTGCCATCTCCATCTTTGAGAAAGCAAAGAGTTTCTTACCTAAATCCTTAATCGATGCTCCTATATGATAAATAGTATCGTCTATAATCAAAAACCGATCGTGGATATTCTTGCTTTGCTTTACCTCTATCGGCTGATATTGGGCATTGTGCTTCTTTATGTCCAGTTGCGTCGTCTTCTCAATAGATGTGTAGATAGTCGCTTGTATGCCTTGCGCACGTTTATCCAATAAGGTGAAGACCGTTTCATCAATATAGTTATCTATCAAAACGATTGACTTTGTCGCAGACTTGACCAAATCCGAAGCAAAGACGTATGCATCAAAGATCTGGCCGTTGTAAAAAATGCCCTCGATAGGTTTAACAGAACCCTCACCTAAACGAGATAATAAGTCGTCAAAACGAGCTTCTAAGTGCTCGCGCTCTTGGGATTCGTGTAGTTGTTTTATTTCGATACGGTCTAAGCGTTGGAGTACTTGCGCATTAGCCGCCAAGAAGCGTCGCATCGCAACAAAAGCACGAGATATGTGAACGCTCATGTCCTCTGCTATTGTACTATGCAAAATGCCGGTTAGCTGCAACACTCCTTCTTCTGTAAAAACATAGGGTAAGTATTTAACATTATGACCTCGAGCCGTCAAGATCGCACTTTGCGATTTTGAAAAGTCATCTACCATCAAGGTCGCATTTTGCGATCTTGAAGAATCGATATCTTCTAAAGAACCAAATTGGGCAATTAAAGATTCAACCTCTTCCTTTGTTAATTGAAACATAAAATCGGAAGGGAATCGACGGGCATTGCGCTTTACTTGTTCGTTGATACGTCGGGTCTCAACACCATAAAATTTAGCCAAGTCTTTATCAAGAATAACCTGAATGCCACGGATTACGAAGATTTTGCGTTGAATATCTTCTTGTGAATAGGCGTTGCCTATCAATACCATATCCTTATTTTTAGATGTAGTTTCTTTAGACATTGTAATTTAGTTTTAATCTCGCTTTTTCTTTCTGTTTTACATCTCGTGAGCGATGTTACCATACTTCTTGTGTATTGAGATTCGGGTTCTTCGGATAGTCAATCGTATAGTGCAGTCCTCTACTCTCCTTGCGCTCCAAGGCATGACGAGTGATGAGGTAACCGATATTAATCATGTTTCTCAACTCGCAGATATCCTTCGTCGCTTTCACGCGCTTAAACAAGTCTTCGGTCTCCTCATAGAGTAGGTCGAGACGTTCCCAAGCGCGATGCAGACGCAGGTCGCTACGAACGATACCCACGTACGTGGACATTATCTGTCCCACCTCGCGAATATCTTGACTGATAAGCACTTTCTCTTCATTGCTCATCGTTCCTTCGTCGTTCCAGTTGGGTACTTTCTCGTTGAAGTCGTAGTTCTCAATGACGGAGAGTGAGTGTTTGGCTGCGGCATCGGCATAAACGACTGCTTCAATCAGCGAGTTCGATGCCAAGCGATTACCGCCATGTAATCCCGTACAACTGCACTCACCTACTGCGTACAGCCGATGAATACTGCTCTCGCCATCGAGGTTGACTTGTATGCCACCACACATATAGTGGGCACAAGGTGCTACGGGGATATACTCTTTCGTTATGTCGATACCGATACTCAGACACTTAGCGTAGATATTCGGGAAATGGTGTTTGGTTTCTTCGGGATCTTTGTGGGTGACATCGAGACAGACGTGGTCCAGACCATAAATCTTCATCTCGTTATCGATGGCACGAGCCACAATATCGCGAGGAGCGAGGCTCAGTCGTTCGTCGTATTTCTGCATAAACTCCTCTCCGTTCGGCAGTCTTAATATACCTCCGTAACCACGCATAGCTTCGGTAATGAGGTAGGCAGGATGGGTCTCTCCCGGGTGGAAAAGAGCGGTGGGGTGGAACTGTACAAACTCCATATCTTTGACTTTGCCTTTTGCGCGATAAACCATCGCGATGCCATCGCCGGTGGCGATATTTGGGTTGGTGGTTGTGGCATAGACAGCACCCGTTCCGCCGGTTGCCATCAGCGTCACGCGACTGAGGTAAGTGTCAATCTTTTGGGTTTTTGGGTTGAGTATATATGCGCCATAGCACTCGATATCGGGTGTACGTCGAGTCACGCGTACACCCAAATGGTGTTGGGTGATGATCTCAACGGCATAATGGTTTTCTAAGACGGTGATATAAGGGTTGTTGCGAACGGCAGCCATCAGTCCGCGTTGGATCTCCGCACCGGTATCGTCTGCGTGGTGAAGGATACGGAACTCCGAGTGTCCGCCTTCGCGATGGAGGTCGAAGTTTCCATCCTCTTTCTTGTCAAAGTTCACGCCCCATTGAACTAACTCTTGAATCTGGGCAGGAGCATTGCGAACGACTTGTTCTACGGCTGCGGGGTCGCTGATCCAGTCGCCCGCCACCATGGTGTCGTGGATGTGTTTCTCAAAGTCGTCAACTAACAAGTTTGTCACACTGGCTATTCCGCCTTGGGCTTTGGCTGTGTTAGCTTCGTCTAAAGTGGTCTTGCAGCATAATGCAATCTTGTACTTTTTTTCACGCGCTATCTTTAGCGCAAAACTCATTCCGGCTACACCGCCACCGATAATGAGAAAGTCATATTTACAGGTCATTGTATGTTTTTTCAAAAACCGATTGCAAAATTACTACTTTTTTATCAAATATGCAAATAAATTTGCACAATTCAAAAATTTATTGTAATTTTGCAGCCAGTTTTTCGAGAAACGAAGTTAATCGTGCCACTGTGGCTAAGACGTGTCGAAAACAAAAAGGAGAAATAACAGTGGGCAGAGTGTACTAAATCTCTCGCAGAAAGTGTAGGGAGGCGGAATGGCAGAGAGGC
>JAZLHD010000029.1:0-1089 GCA_045616645.1 Paludibacteraceae bacterium | reverse complement strand
TTTGTCATTCCGGCGTAGGCCATAACAGGGACTTATAACCTGTGTCCAACAACTTTTGTCATCGCACAGGAGTATAACGCCCGCAGCCAATCTAGTAAATATGTATTTATACTTTATTATAACTGGATTGCTTCACTTCGTTCGCAATGACAAACGGTAAAAAAGCCCCCGCAGGGGCTTTCAAAGAAAAGACTTTTCCATGTGCACCAATTCTTTTTTATTGGGCACTTGGTGTGACCAATTTCCATCCACTGAATGTATATCCAGCTTTCGTTGGTGCCGTCGGTAATGTAATATCACCGCCATATGTACATGTATTTGTACTGGATGGTTGACCGTTGTTCGGATTCCATGTCACCGTGATATCGTTTGCTTCGCATATCGCAGGTGTAGCAGGAAGTTTTATACCACCTTCCACAGATTCGAACATCTCAGCAAAATAGTCGTTCGCACAAACGCCTGTACAGTGATCAGCACAATCGCCACCTCCATCGTCACCATAGGCGAACACCCAAGCACCCGACAAACTCTGTTTAGAACCATTTACAGGCGTAAAACTATCTATCTTGCACCAACAATATGGACCACCTCCATTTGGCGTTCCTGTTGAAGTTGTTGAACATTCTGCTTTACCTGTGATAACTCCATAGCTAAATGTTAATTCAAAATCACCGTAATCTAATCCTGTTGTATCACCAAACGATTCGCCTGGAGCATTACGAAGAGCTTCCCATCTTGCATCTGTCCAATCTATACTTGCATCTACGTTTAATCCTGCTTGTCCCGCTTTATAATGATACCCGTCTGCACATGATGCATCATTTACTGGTTCACAGGCATTTATATTATTACTATAGAACATCCCTGTAAATGTTCCGGTAGCCTTTGAATGTGCTACGTCACTTGCTGTACATTGTCTATAACATTCGTCCGCTGTTTTTGAACCTTCTGCAGATAATGAATATGCGGATGGGCAACTATTTAATCCCATTGTGCTATCTGTAAAATCTTGGTTCGTAAACCCAGGACAATAACTGCCGGTCGGACACGTTTGGTTTTCACTTATTGTGTTATTATTAAATAATAAAT
>JAZLHD010000028.1:0-1020 GCA_045616645.1 Paludibacteraceae bacterium | reverse complement strand
CGTACTGCAGTAGAATGAAGCTAGAGTGAAAACACTAGTGGACGAGGCAGTAGTGAGAATGTCGGCATAAGTAGCGAAAACATTGGTGAGAATCCAATGCTCCGAAAACCTAAGGTTTCCCACGGCAGGCTCGTCCGCGTGCGGTTAGTCCGCACCTAAGCTGGGGCAGAAATGCGTAGGCGATGGACAATCGGCTGATATTCCGATACTGACTATTAATCGTTATCAGAAGGGGAGTGACGCAAGAGGAAAGACACGCAGTCGATTGGAAGAGACTGTATAAGCGTGTAGCCAGAGCAGGCAGGAAAATCCACCGGCTCGTTAAAGTGAGGCGTGATAAGGAGAGTCTACGGACTCGAAGGTGTTGATTCCACACTGCCAAGAAAAGCTTCGCATTGAGAAATTTAACTATCCGTACCGGAAACCGCCACAGGTAGGTTGGTAGAATATACTAAGGTGCGCGAGATAACTCTCGCTAAGGAACTCGGCAAAATCACCTCGTAACTTCGGGAGAAGAGGTACTCTGGTAGAGTGTAAACACTTGCTGTTGAAGCTCGATAGAGTCGCAGTGAATAGGCCCAAGCGACTGTTTACCAAAAACACAGGTCTCTGCTAAGTCGTAAGACGATGTATAGGGGCTGACGCCTGCCCGGTGTCGGAAGGTTACGCGGAAGGGTTAGTGGTTTACCACGAAGCTCCGAAGCTAAGCCCCGATGAACGGCGGCCGTAACTATAACGGTCCTAAGGTAGCGAAATTCCTTGTCAGGTAAGTTCTTACCCGCACGAATGGAGTAATGATTTGGATTCTGTCTCGGAGATAGGCTCGGCGAAATTGGATTATGCGTGAAGATACGGATTACGTGTACCAGGACAGAAAGACCCTATTGAGCTTTACTGTAGCTTGAAATTGAATTCGGGTTCTTATTGTGCAGTATAGGTGGGAGACTATGAAGCAGGGACGTCAGTCTTTGTGGAGTCATCGTTGAGATACCACTCTGTAATAATTTGAATTCTAACCTT
>JAZLHD010000027.1:0-3019 GCA_045616645.1 Paludibacteraceae bacterium | reverse complement strand
TAGGGACACAAGTATCTATAGCGCAAAAGATTGTAGATAAGGGTGCTCACTATATGCTGGCAGTTAAAGACAATCAGAAGTTTACCAATGAAGCCCTGTCGGATGTCTTTTTGCATCATACAAGCCAAATAAAGGACACATACGAAGAAAAGGATGTTGGTCATGACCGTATAGAAGTACGAACGTGTCGTATATTAGACGCTAAGGTGTTGAAAGGGAATATAGATGGTGTGGAGAATAAGTGGCCACAACTAAAGACATTGGTAGAGATAACATCCTCGGTCTGCTATGATTCCGAAAGAGAGAATGTAAAGACCATACGGCATTATATTAGTGATGATAATTTTCCAAAGGCAAGGTATTATTATCAATTAGCTAGAGGACATTGGGCTATTGAAAACAATTTACATTGGCATTTGGATATTACTTTTGGTGAAGATAATTGTCGGGCAAGAACTCAAAATGCACCACAAAACTTATCGTTGATAAGAAAAATGGCTTTGCAAATCGTTAAAAATCATATTGATATAGGCAAAAAACGAAGCCTCAAAAAACGACTCTTTCTTGCCTCTCTATCGCCCGATTATCTATTACAAATTATCAAAAATGCAAAATTTTGATGCGGTTGCCCTAATAAAATGCAAATAAATTTGCACATATCAAAAAAAAAGTGTAATTTTGTACCCAAATTTGAGTAATCATACACATAAACATTATATATCAAACATTAAAATCATATTAATATGTCTAAAATCACCGTTGTAGGCGCCGGCAATGTAGGCGCAACTTGTGCAAATGTGTTGGCAGTGAACGAAGTAGCTGACAAAGTATGTCTTATCGATATCAAAGAGGGTTTTGCCGAAGGTAAAGCTATGGATATCATGCAAACTGCTCAATTAATGGGTTTTGACACCATCGTAGAAGGTGTAACGAACGATTACAGCAAGACGGCCGGTTCTGATGTGGTCATCATCACCAGTGGTCTGCCCCGTAAACCGGGAATGACCCGTGAGGAACTGATTGGCGTGAACTCCGGTATCGTTAAGAGTGTTGCCACCCAACTGCTCACGTATTCACCGGACGCAATCATCATCGTTGTTTCCAACCCAATGGACACGATGGCTTACTTGACCAAAGAAGCCATGGGTCTGCCCCGCAACCGCGTTATCGGTATGGGTGGTGCTTTGGACAGCGCTCGTCTCAAATATTTCTTGAGCCAAAAACTCAACTGCAATGCCAACGACGTAGAAGGTTTCGTTATCGGCGGTCATGGCGACACCACAATGATTCCTCTCAAGAGCTTCATGACTTACAAAGGCATGCACGTTAGCCATTTCCTTAGCGAGGAAGAGATTGACGAAGTAGTTAAAAACACAATGGTTGGTGGTGCAACCCTTACCGGTCTGTTAGGAACCAGCGCTTGGATGGCTCCGGGTGCTGCTGCCGCTTCTGTAGCCGAGGCTGTTATCAAAGACCAAAAGAAACTCATTCCTTGCTCGGCATATTGCGAAGGCGAGTACGGTATCAAAGACCTGTATATCGGTGTTCCTTGTATCATTGGTAAGAACGGTATCGAGAAAGTGCTCGAACTCAAGATTTCGTCCGACGAGATGGCTAAACTGCGCGAGAGCGAAGCCGCTGTTCGTAAGACCACGAGCGTTCTGAAAGAACTCAATGTTCTTTGATGCACAATATACAGTGCACAATGCACAATTAACAATATGCATATCCGCATTGTAAGCCCATCGGGCGCTATATCTCCCACCCTTATAGACGCTGCCAAACAGCGTCTTGAGGCGTGGGGGCATATTGTTTCAGAGGGGCAATATACACGCACTTCTTGGGGACGCTTTGCCGCTACAGATGAGCAACGGATAAGCGACCTCAACGAAGCTTTTGCCAACCCGCAAGTCGATGCCATCTTGTGCGCCCGTGGCGGGTACGGATTACAGCGGATCCTGGACCGTATTCAACCTACACCGAAACTCGTTATCGGTTTCTCCGATATCACGGCCTTACACCAACTTATGCACTCCATCGGCGTGCCTTCTTTGCACGCAATCATGTGCAAACATATTGCTACCCTACCCGAAGACAGCGAGGCGTTGCAAAGTTTTCGCCAAGCACTACAAAACTTTCCATTTTCACTTTCACTTTCCACTAACAAGTCCTCTAGACCGGGCTTCGCCCGCGACGTATTAATCGGAGGCAACCTATCCGTCTTATATGGTCTCCAAGGCACCCAATATAGCCTTTCCGCCGTAGGCGGTCTTGCAGCGCAGCGGTCTTGCAGCACAGCGGTCTTGCAGCACAAAGGGAGGTCTATTTTATTCATCGAGGATATCTGCGAAAAACACTACCACATCGATCGGATGATGCAGAACTTAAGGATGAACGGAGTGTTAGCGAACTTAAGCGGACTGATTGTCGGCCAGTTCACGGACTGCGAAGTAGATGAGGGGATGCCGGAGACCATTGAACAGACTATCCTACGTGCTGTTGAGGATTATGACTATCCGGTAGCGTTTAACATCCCTGCAGGACATGTAGAAAACAACCATCCCTTGTGGTTAGGTCGCGAGGTAGAACTTGAGGTCACACCTTCTATAACGCGTATCACCTACGCGCACATATAAGTTTACGTAAGAAATAAATACCTACACCCGTGAGAATCAACGAGAGGATTCCCACCCATAAAGTGTCACCGGTACCGAAAGTATCCAACGTGGTTGGGTCTTTCCCACACCAATCGAAGATATTGTACATCAACACCGCCAAAGCATTGTTGGTAAGGTGCATCACTATCGGTAACCAAAGACTCCCGCTCCACACAAACACATAACCAAACAATGCACCTAAAAGCATGCGCGGAATAAATCCAAAGAACTGCATGTGGACGGCGGAGAAAATGATAGCGGAAATCCATATCATTAGTGTAGAGTTTAGAGTGGGGAGTTTAGAGAAGCCGTCTAGTTTATTAGTTGAGAGTTTATTTTCTTTTTTGAAGAAAGAGAAGAGC
>JAZLHD010000026.1:0-1764 GCA_045616645.1 Paludibacteraceae bacterium | reverse complement strand
TATAAATGTCGTACCTTTGCAGCCGAAATTTAATTGAACATTAAATAACTCTTAAAATAACAATAATGAAAAAAGTATTTTTTGCCTTTATGGCGCTCGCAGCTATCGTATTGGTAGGCTGCAAAGACAAGAACGAACCCGAAAATGAAGAAGTGAATATTGACTGCTCGTTGCCTGCCAATGTAGAAGCCGTTGACCTTGGTCTGCCAAGCGGAACCAAATGGGCTAACATGAACGTAGGAGCCACCAAGCCAGAAGAATATGGTGCTTACTTCGCTTGGGGCGAGACGAAACCAAAACTTTGGTATACATGGCTCACCTATTTTGACACGTATGATGACGGTATGACATTCAATAAATATTATAACAATGGCGGCAAGACCATCCTTGACCCCAAAGACGATGCAGCTGTTGTCAACTGGGGTGGTGACTGGCGAATGCCGACCCGTGCAGAACAAGAAGAATTACTTAAGGAATGTACTTGGATGTGGACAGAAAGCAACGATACGGGAATAAAAGGTTTTCTTGTATCAAGCAAGACCAATAGCAACTCTATCTTTTTGCCTGCTGCCGGCTACTACGAGGATTCTACGCTCAAGAACGCTGAGAACTTCTGTGTCTATTTGTCCACTGCGCTCAGCGAGAAATACTCATCCAGAGTGGTTGCCCTTTCCTTCTATCCGAATGATGTGCGAATTACCATCACGGGTGACCGCAGCTTCGGGCAATCCGTCCGTGCCGTCTGCAAGTAGGAGTTAAACAACACTATACACTAATCAATAAACAATAAGAAATTATGAAAAAACTATTTTTATTTATCGCCGCCCTGACGCTGAGCGTGGGTCTGTGGGCACAGGATGGTGTGTCAAGAAGCGATGCCATCATTACTATCAAGCAAGCTGCTGCGGATGCTATTGCTGAAATTCAAAATGCATCAAGTGCTGAGTCTGTCAAATATATTCAAGATGAAGCCGTACTCAACATTAACCAGATGAAGGATTTTGCTATCGCGCGAATTAATACAGCAGAAGAGCGTTCTCTTGGGCTTCTCATAGATTGGGCTCTCACTGAAATCAATACAATCAAAAATAGGGCATTGGCAGATATTGAGGCAGCTATTGAATCGCAAAATACTACGCAACAAACTGTTTCGTATTTATACCCTGTGTATAATGACCCTAATGATGTTACCCAAGGCATTGCTTCGTGGGAAACCACAAGTGTTGATGCAACCGAAGTAAAGAGTTCTAACGAGCAAGTTACTTGGGACGCAGGTTGGTATGTCGTTACCGGCAAAAACGTCATTCTCTCGAAAGGTGCCGTCTGCAACGGTGTTGTTCACCTTATTCTTGCAGATGGTGCTAAACTCACCGCAACGGGAAGGGAGGAAACAGGAGCAGAAGGGGTTATATTGACTGCGGGCATTCAAGTATCCGGTGAAGGTAACGCAATTACAATCTATGGACAAGATGAGCAATCCGGTCAACTGATTCCAACCGGCGGAATGCACTCTGCCGGTATAGGTGGCAGTTACATTAGTAACGGCCCTAATATCACCATCAATGGCGGTACAATAACAGCAACCGGAGGAAAGAACGCTGCCGGTATCGGTGGCGGAATATTTAAAAGTGGCACCAACATCACCATCAATGGGGGTGTGGTTAAAGCAACCGGAGGAGAGCGAGTTTCAAATTTTGCCTATGGAGATGCTATCGGAAATGGTATTCGTTCAGAAACTTCTTCCTCTAACATTTATGTGGCTGA
>JAZLHD010000025.1:0-5001 GCA_045616645.1 Paludibacteraceae bacterium | reverse complement strand
AACCTTGTATTGTGATAACTTCTCCACCGCGAACATCTTTCAGTTTGTGCCCGTCCTCATCAATCAGTCCCGCCATCTTGAGTGCCGTCCTGTTACAAACAGCACTGTGACCGCCGCCATCCATCATAATTACCGGATAGCCCTGAGAAACGGCTTCTATCTCCGTCGCATAGTCATTTTTACCAATCTTCTCAACATCCGTTGTGCTCCAACCAAAGGAGATGAAGGGACCCGGATTTGTTTGCATCTTTTGAGGGATGACGGAACTAATGAGATTCTTGTAGTGTTCTCTGAAACCGGGCCACATACGTGCCATACCATCAATGCCAACAAAATGCCCGTGACCCTCGGTACAACCCGGGATGACGAGACCCTTGCCCGTATAGTCAACTACTTTGACACCGTCTTTGATATACTCCTTTACTCCGGCAGTATCTCCTACATATACAAACTTACCATCCTTTACCGCAAAAGCGTCTGCGGTTGTGTTGTTTTCTGCGGTAAAGATTTTACCATAAACTACTAAATCGGCGACCTTTTCAGGTTCCGGTTGGGGGTCATTTTTCTTGTCTTTACACCCTGTTAACGCGATGGCAGCGGTAGCCATCAGTGCTAAAAATACTTTTTTCATTATTGTTTTGTTTTTAGTGTTAGTGAATACAAATTTCTAACATACATCACCCACTCGCGCAAGCGCCTACTGGTTAGAGGCGGAAGGGCGGAGAGGCAGAAGGGCGGAGAGGCAGAAAGGTTACAACATCTCAAGCGTGCGTTGCAACCACTCCCAACAACGGGCGGTGGAGGATATACTCAACCGCTCTTGCGGCGAATGAACACCTACCATTTGCGGGCCTATCGAAACCATATCCAAATATGGATATTTCTCTAAGAATAGCCCACACTCCAATCCGGCATGAATAGCAAGAACCTTCGGTTCCTCGTGGAAGAGATCTATATAAGCTTGTTTGGTCACTTGCAACAGATCCGAATGCGTGTTCGGCTGCCAACCCGGGTAACCATCCCCATGCGTCACCTCATCGCAAGCAAGGGCAAGAGCACACTCTACCATCTCTTTGATCTCCTGTTTACGGCTCTCCACCGAACTGCGTTGCGAGGTGTTAATCTCTATATACCCTTCCCGCATCTTAATAGAAGCAAGGTTCGTGGAGGTCTCCACCAAACCGCAGATATCCTTACTCATTGCTATTACCCCATGAGGGCAAGCATATAGAGCACGAATCAGTTTCTGAGTATCCACAGGACTCAAGAAACGCAAACCATCTATAATAGTACTATCGAGATCGATAACCATCTCTTTCTCAACGTCTTTGATTTCAGCTTCAACCTCAGCCGTATAGAGATTAAGAAGGATGCGCAATTGCTCTTTTTGATCCATCGGAACAGCAACCACAGCCTCTGCCTCACGGGCAATAGCATTACGTAGGTTACCTCCATTGATAGCACTCAAAAGGGCTCCCTTAATGGCAGTCTTAGGATTGATAAAAAGACGATAGAGGAAACGAACAAGGATCTTATTGGCATTGCCACGACCTTTATTGATATCATCTCCCGAATGACCTCCCATCAGTCCGGTGACTTTGATCTTAGCAGCAAACATAGAAGCCCCCTCCCGGCCTCCCCCCGCAGGGAAGGAGATAGGTGATGATTGATAGTGCATCTTGGCTAAGGTGTCAATACCACCGGCACAACCTATGAAGATCTGCCCATCATCCTCACTATCGAGGTTGATAAGACGTTGCCCCTGAAGATAACCCTCTTGTAGTTTATTCGCTCCAGTAAGACCGGTCTCTTCATCCGCAGTGAAGAGAGCTTCCAATGCAGGATGCCGGAGCGTAGGAGAGGTAAGAGCGGCTAAAGCAAGAGCAATACCGATACCATCATCTCCTCCGAGCGTGGTGCCTTGGGCTTTAATCCAATCACCGTCAACATAGGTGTGGATAGGGTCTCTGAAGAAATCGTGTTGGGTACCGTTGTTTTTCTCACACACCATGTCCGTATGGGCTTGAAGAATAACCCCCGCATGGGACTCATAACCAGGCGTGGCAGGTACTCGCATGATAACATTCATGGCTTCGTCTGTCACACATTCGATACCATGGTTCTTAGCAAAAGATTGAAGCCATTGACAGATTTGTTCCTCGTGCTTGGAAGGACGAGGAATACGAGTAATCTCATCAAAGATAGCAAAGACTTCTTTGGGTTGAAGATCAAGAAGATTATTCATGAGGCGTTTCGTTTATAATAGTTTGTAAATATTCGTCAGGAAAAGCAAGACGGTTAGGTCCTACCGGATAACCGTACGGATTGCGAACAAACTGCCCATTCTCCATCTTGCGCTCTTGTCCATCAATATATTTGACGCGGAGATAAGTGTCCAGTTCCTTCCAAGCGTTCACGAGTTGGGTGGCTTGTGCACAAGTATAATTAGTAAGGAAAGTGGTTTTTTCCTCCGGAGTCATCGTGATTACTTTTTGGTCTATCCCCTCAAGTTGAGTAAAGAACTTCTCTTCCCACTTAAGTTGTTCCCGTGCTATCTCGGGACGCATGCGATCATACTTGGTATAAGCCCAGTTTGCCACGAAATTAAACGCCCACCAAGCAGACGTCGGAGAGTAGGTGTAGAGGTCTCCATTGCCTTTCTGATAACAAGCAGGGATAGCATTGATGGAACAGAAAACAGGTACATAAACAGACGTGGCAGCATCATCGACAGCAAACCAGAAGATGCCTTCGGCATTCGAACGCATCTGAGCCGTAAACGACCAAGCCGTCTGTTGCGTAGCGGTAGGACGTTGATACCAATATCTGACACTATCCACATCAAAACTCAACCCTCCCATTCTCAGTTTAGTGTGCCAAGGTCCGGCTGCGGTACCTTGTGTTATATCCAGAGGGGTGCCCTCGTAGTGATCTCGCATGCAATGTTGGATATCACGAACACTGACTTGACGATTAGGTTTAATCCACAGCGGCATGTGAGTACCTGCATCTTGTCCGTTGGTTTCGACAAAAGTTTTTCCGGTAGCATAGTCAAAGTAGGGATCCATCTCGTCAGAGAAATGGCGGAAGAACGACCACACACGAGCTTCGCACACAAAAAGACCCGAGAAATCGAAGGGAGCATAGGCCGCTTGGAAACTAAAGTCCTTATCATCCTCGCTTGTGAAATATCCTTTTTCGCGAGCAAAAGAGATGATATCCTTAGACCACATCCACTGATTATCTTGGGAAATCATATACGCTTTGGATTTCTTTTTGCCTTGTTCCGTCCACGTCAGTTTAGCCGTCTTCGCTTTTGCCAAGGGAAGATTGGTTATACGCGCTTGATTCGCGTGGGCAGCGATACAATCATCGGGAATACGAACGGCTACCCAGTTTGCACCTTTCTGTCCCCCACCCTTACCGATAAGATCCATCATCCACACCTCGTTCGGGTCACCAATAGAGAACGTCTCACCCTCACTGGCATAACCATATTGTTCGAGAAGAGTGACCATATAAAGAATAGCCTCTCTGGCGGTTTTGCAACGCTGAAGTGTGATATAAATAAGACTACCATAATCGATACCAACGGAGTCCCATAAAGCTTCACGTCCACCCCAAGTAGTCTCACCAATAGTGAGTTGATACTCGTTCATGTTTCCCACAACAGAATAGGTTTGAGCCGGTTCGGGAATCTGTAATTGGAAACGCCCACAGTCCCAATCATACACATCACGCAACGCACCTTGAGCATGATCTGCAGAAGGGAAATATTCCAAAAAACCATACATCGAATAAGAATCCGCAGCGTATGAAATGATAGTACTGCCATCCGTAGAGGCGTTTTTACCTACAATAAAATTGGTACATGCCCAAGTGTAAGTGGCGCTAAGCGCGAAGAGGAGAAAAAGGGATTTTTTCATGAATTGTGATTTGTGATTGGTGATTTAGAGAATGATGAAGCGATGGTCGAGGGCGGAAGAAAGGGAACCTTGCGTCTTGGCTTGATCGACATATAAGTCGCGTATCAACAGGTGACTATCCCATTTCTCAATAGCGCGAGTGAGAGGGGTCATGTGGTCCGTTCCTCCGGATAAATAATCACTGGTAGCCACCGTGTAATAAGCATCCGGAACAATAGGGTTACCACCAACACGAGCCTCTGCCAACTGCTTATCTTCGCCTATAATGGTCATATTAGCAACCCCTTGACCGTTATCTTCCACAAAGATCTGACAAAGCTCAAGAAGATCTTGCCCCTGTATCGTGAGCACCACCAATTGATTATCAAAAGGCATAAGCTCGTAAAGGTTACGGATTTTGAGATCTCCCGTTCCCCATTCGGTACGCAACCCTCCTTTATTAACCACAGCCACATCCACGCGACCGGGGTAGTATTTGCGGGCTTGTTCCAACAAAGCGTCCGAAGACCAATTAAGCATTGTACATTCGGGTTCACCGAACGTAAGGGGCGTCTTAACACAAGCGATAACAACCTCGCCTTCCTGCTGTAAAAAAGCACGATAAGGAGCGAGGAAAGAAAGATAGGCTGTATCTTGCAAACTATCCATGGAGGCATCCACGGGAATAGATTGCGTTTGGTCCACACGCACCATAGGGCGATGACACCCAGAAGCAAGGCACGTCAAAAAGAGAAAAAGAAGTATATTTTTACGCATAGGCCAAATAATTTTGTGCAAAGATAGCGTTTTTTTTTGACATAGACAAGAAAAATCGCATTATTTTTTAAAAAAATTTGCATATATCAAAAATTATTACTACCTTTGCACGCTTTTTCGCGCGAAATGCGCGGACAGGCGCATAAAAAACATTTATTAATAATTAAAAACAAACACATTTATGTTAAATCATTACGAAACCGTTTTCGTTCTTACCCCCGTTTTGTCTGAGCCACAGACAAAGGAAACGGTAGACAAGTTCGAGAACCTTCTCACGGAGAATGGTGGTGCCATTCTTAATCGTGAAGAGTGGGGGTTA
>JAZLHD010000024.1:0-16851 GCA_045616645.1 Paludibacteraceae bacterium | reverse complement strand
TAAATTGAATATCTACACCTTTGACCTATCGTTGGAGTTAAAGAAATATCAAGACGATGAACACGCCTTCAACTTTGCCGAATTCTTCCGCGTCAATGAAGACGGAACCTTTAAACATAACACAGATGTAGATGCTTTCCTCAATCTCTTGGCTTCCAATTCGGCAAAGAACTACCCTTATTCTAAGTTAGAGTGGCGGCAGAACTTGCGACACTCGTTATGGACTGTGCCAAGCGTAGCAGCGGCTGCCGCTTTGAGTGCGAAACTGCGTAATCACCCTGTATTAGGTCAGTTCAAGGTGGTTAATGTGGCAGGTGAAGGAGATACGGATGCCGATTATGAAAGCGCCAACGCATTAGAAATGGTGCGAGAAGCCATCGGTCCTAACCCCGAAGAAACAATGACCATCACCCTCTCGCGTGGTCGTCTTACTACAGGTGTTACTGTTCCGGCTTGGACTGCTGTCTTTATGTTGCATGGCTCATTCAGTACAGCGGCTGCCAGTTATATGCAAACCATCTTCCGTGCTCAGTCGCCTGCGGTTATCAATGGAAAAGTTAAAGAGGAGTGTTTCGTTTTTGACTTTGCTCCCGATAGGACGCTTAAAGTCCTTGCTGAGACCGCCAAAGTATCTGCTAAGGCTGGCAAAGCAAAAGCCAATGATAAGAAAATCTTGGGCGAGTTCCTCAATTTCTGTCCCGTTATCTCTTTCCATGGTGCGCAGATGTCTCCTGTCAATGTGGATCACATGATGCAACAACTCAAGCGCGTCTATGTCGATCGCGTAGTGCGGAATGGTTTTGAGGATGTCTATCTCTATAACGACCGCCTTATGCAGTTAGACCACTTGGAATTGGAGAAGTTCGCACGCCTTCGCGATATTATTGGTCAGACGAAAGCAATGAAGAAGACCGATGAAGTCGATGTCAACAAGCAGGGCTTTACCAATGAGGAATATGAGGAGATAGAGGCAATTAAGAAAAAGCCCAAACAGGCTCGCACTATAGAAGAATTAGAAAAACTCAAAGAGGTGGAGGAGAAAAAGAAACAACGCCACACCGCTATTTCTATTTTGCGAGGTATCTCTATTCGTATGCCGATGATTCTTTATGGGGCAAATATCACGAATGAGAAAGCGGAAATAACCTTGGATAACTTCACCGAATTGGTGGACGACCAGTCTTGGGAGGAGTTTATGCCCAAAGGTGTTACCAAAGAACTCTTCAAGGAGTTTATTCCCTATTATGATGAAGATGTCTTTGCCGCTTCGGGTATTCGTATCCGTAATTTAGCACGTGAAGCGGATGAAATGGATATTGAGGAACGAATAGAGCGTATCACCACTATCTTCACCTCGTTCCGCAACCCCGACAAAGAGACTGTTCTCACACCTTGGCGAGTGGTCAATATGCAGTTAGCCGACACCTTAGGCGGTTGGTGTTTCTATGATGAAGACTACAAGGAGCGTCTGCTCTCTCCGCGTTATGTCAATCGTGGCGATGTTACGCGAGACACATTGTCGGAAACCAGTCGTGTATTAGAGATTAACTCTAAGTCGGGTCTTTATCCGTTGTATGTGGCTTACTCTATCTATCGCAGTATCATCGATAAGGAGCAGATGTCCTACATGATTACGGATGCCGCTATCACCTCTCGTGTGGCGCACCATCACCAAGTATGGGACAAAGTCTTGCGGGATAACCTCTTTGTTATCTGCAAAACGCCGATGGCTAAATACATCACTTACCGCACGCTTGCCGGCTTCCGTAATGGTGTCAAAGTGAATGCCCGCTATTTTGAGGACTTAATCAATCAAATCTCCAACAAAAAAGACAAATTCATTAAACAAGTTACCAGTGGTTCGTACTGGAATAAAAAAGATATTACTATGCTTAAATTCAACGCAGTTGTAGGTAATCCACCATATCAAATAAATGTCGCCGCTGGTGCTGCGGATGATGGTAGTGTTCCTGTATATAATTGTTTTGTAAATATAGCAAAGGGACTAAAGCCTAACTATATTTCTATTATTATGCCATCTAAATGGATGATTGGTGGTCGTGGACTA
Organism: Paludibacteraceae bacterium; assembly: GCA_045616645.1. Taxonomy (GTDB): domain Bacteria; phylum Bacteroidota; class Bacteroidia; order Bacteroidales; family Paludibacteraceae; genus Colicola. The sequence continues at coordinate 14,783 of JAZLHD010000024.1, read as the reverse complement.
CAGCAATTCCGTGCAGATATGGCGAAAGATAAATGCATTGAAAAACTCTTTGACTACGAAAACGATCGCGAGATTTTCCCCACTACACACATTGATGGCGGATTATGTTATTTTTTATGGAATAAAGATTACTTTGGCCAAGTTGAATATGCATATAAACCTACCGAAGGGCATGTGTTTGTTCAGAAACGAGACTTACAAAATAGCACATCCTCGTTTATTGTTAGGGATTTTAGGCGTCAAGATATTATCAACAAGGTGGGCTTGGGTAATGATAAATTTAGTTTGATTGTTTCTCCTATCAATCCGTATAATATTAATAGTAAGTTGTTTAATAACCCCGAGTTGTTTCCTGACGCGAAATATTCAGAACATCCATTTGACGGATCTGTTAAAATATATGGCGTAAAAGGAATAAAAGGTGGTGCAAAAAGATATTTAGCGTATATTACGCAAAGTTTCGTAACAAAAAATAAAGATTGGCTGAATAAATATTGCATATATTTCTCTAAGACTTACTCCACAGGAGCAATTGAATATCCAGAACTAATATTAGCAAAGCCTGGCATAGTATGCACCGAAACATTCCTTGCTATTGGACCTTTTGAGACAGAATCACAAATGCTAAATTGTAAAAAATATATGTGTTCTATTTTCTTTAAGGTTTTATTATTTTTCGGAAAAGGAACTATACATGTAACGCAAGATGTGTTTGATTATATCCCTCTTCAAGACTTTACCGCCAATTCGGATATTGATTGGAGCCAATCGGTAGAGAATATTGACCAACAACTCTATAAGAAATACCACTTATCGCCCGATGAAATCGCCTTCATCGAATCAATGATTAAACCAATGTAACTCTCTCCCATCTCCGCCTCTCTGGGTTGCGGACAGTTGCGGACGCGGACAGTTGTTTCTTATATACACACATACGCGCGGGTGGGGATTATAAAACAACTGTCCGCAACTGTCCGCGTCCGCAGTCCCTTTCGTCCCTAAAAACACTATCGCAAGCGTGTCTGTTAACGTAGCAATAACGTAGCATAATAGCCCCGACGTAGCCTTGACAAATCCTTGGTATTGGTTACTTCATCTGTGTAATAGAACCCACAAATAATTTTATTATTAGTGCTGGCAACAGCACCGCAGTTGAGGGACGAAACTGCCCCTACTTATTCTGTTTATTTATTGGATGAGAGAGTTTACTCGGTTAGACAATAAAGAAATGAATAAGGTAATAATAAAATCCATAATCAGAGCAATCTGTGGAATCTGTGAGAGATATTAATAATCGTACCCTTTCTCCACAAGTCCAACCTAAGTCTAATTAGCAAGGGATAAGCAACCCTTACGCTACCCGTCAGCAATCCTTTTCTAATTTCCAAATCTTAATAATTGTACATTTTACTTTTGCCGAATTTTGCGGTTTTAATAATTTTTAATGTTATGTTTGCCAAAAAAGGTCGTAATCAAAATAGTAGAGGGGGAGCCCAAAGGGCGAGTTTAGAGTGGAGAGTTTAGAGTGTAGAGTTGTTGAAAAAGTTTATAGTTAAAAATGAGGGGAGCGAGACTGTCGAGTGAGTGTCGACCGACCCTCGACTCAAAAAGATAGTTAAAATACAGAAAAAACGCAACTAAATTTGCATATATCAGAAAAAAGTTGTAATTTTGCAAGCGAAATAGAAAAATATCGTCTGGCAGGCGTACCTGCCCATCGTTCACGAGATGGAAAACAAAAAAAGATTATAGTTATGAACGAACAAAACGAAATAGTACTCTATCAGCCCAACGAATTGACCAAATTGGAGGTTCGTATTGATCAAGAAACAGTTTGGTTAACACAACAACAAATAGCAGATTTGTTTGGTGTTAAACAACCTGCCATATCTAAACACCTAAATAATATTTTCAAAGAAGGGGAACTTGTTAAAGATTCAGTTCATTCCATTTTGGAATATACTGCGGCAGATGGTAAAACGTATAAGACACAGTTCTATAATCTAGATGCTATTTTGTCTGTTGGTTATCGTGTCAATAGCCATAATGCAACTTTGTTCCGTCAATGGGCAAATAAGATATTGAAGGACTATATGCTTCGTGGCTATGCAGTAAATCAACGGCTACTTCACATCGAAAACGAGTTAGCGGAGCATAGAACCCTTTTGCAAGAGCACAATAAGCAATTAGACTTCTTTGTTCGTACCTCTTTGAAGCCAACGGAAGGTGTATTTTACAACGGTCAAATCTTTGACGCATACGTCTTTGCCTCCGATTTGGTTAAGTCTGCCACAAAGTCAATTGTTTTGATAGATAACTATATTGATGAAACAGTCTTCACCTTATTAGATAAACGCGCACAAGGCGTACAGGCGACCATCTACACATCTATTGGGAAGACGACGCAACTGGATATAAAGAAGCACAACGCCCAATATCGCCCGATAGAGGTGAAGCAGAGCAAGAACATCCACGACCGTTTTCTGATTATTGATGAGGTGGTCTATCATATTGGGGCTTCGATTAAGGACTTAGGCAAAAAACTCTTTGCCTTCTCGAAGATGGAGATGGGGAAAGAGGGTATTTTAGAGCATTTATAACCCCACCTAATTCGAAGGGTTTATATACCGTCCGGCAGACGTACCTGCCCATCGCTCACAAGATGTAAAACTGTGAGGACATAACGGAATCCACGCAGGGTGAGTGGGAGGGTAACGGCTTTGCCGATCGCGCCCTTCAGGGCAGAGAAGTGTCTCACTCGTAACTCGCCAAGCGAGATTTCGGGACATATTAGCGAGACGTGCTTCGGCACTGATCGCAACGGCGTTTACTAACGCTTGTTATCGACTGTTTGAAACCTAGGAAATTTCAAATTAGTAATGATCGAAAACAAGTAAGTGGTAGATGTCCATGGGTGTATTCTATACCTATGCTTTTCTGCATAGGTTGATATACACGGCGTGGATTTCTAATGCTTATTCGACATTACGGGTTTTCCTAGGACCTCAAACAGCGGATGAGCAGAGCAGAAATCCGCGTTTTTATGATACAAGTACAAAAATTAATTAAAACTCTTTTCTCTCGTTTCCGTACGTTCATTTTGTACGGGCTTATAGGGGGCTTTTGTGCCGCTCTTGACTTTGCGACTTATACTTTGTTATGTCATTTTGACATTCTTCCCTATTTGTGGGCAAATGTGATTAGTATTCATTGCGGCATTATTTGTAGTTTTTTCCTTAATCGAGGAGTTAATTTCAAAGTCAAGGATAAAGCTTGGCTTCGTTTCCTATCTTTTTATGCCGTTGGCTTAATTGGACTTGGCATAAGTGAATTGATGCTATATCTCATGGTAGATGTAGCGGGTTGGAACGAGATTTTATGTAAATTAATCAGTATAGTAGTAGTTGCTTTAGTGCAATACTTCCTTAATAGATTTATAACCTTCAAAACAAAATAATATGGATACACTTTATCTTGTTATGCCTGCCTATAATGAGGAGGCGAACATTGAAACAACAATCAAGCAATGGCATCCCGTTTGTGAACGCCTTAATGCCGAAGGGAACTCTGCTAAACTCGTTATTGCCAACGACGGCAGTAAAGACAATACCGGCAAAGTGTTAGAGGAACTTAAAGCCAAATATCCCTATATAGAACCATTAAACAAACCCAATGGCGGTCACGGGGCAACGGTTCTATATCTCTATCGCTATGCGATTGATAACGGAGCCGATTATGTCTTCCAAACAGATAGCGATGGACAAACTAATCCCGATGAGTTTTACGACTTATGGAGTAATAGAACGACCTATACCGGTCAGTTCGGTAATCGTACAGAACGAGGCGATGGGCAACAGCGTGCTTTTGTAGAAAAAGTAGTCTGCTTACTTGTTCGTCTTTTCTTCTATGTTCAATTGCCCGACGCCAATGCTCCTTTTAGGTTAATGCAGACTGAAGCGTTGAAACGATATATTGATGTTATGCCAAAGGAATACAACTTGCCAAATATCATCTTGACAATGTGTTTTGTACGTTTTGGAGAGCCGATGCGCTTTATGCCGATTACGTTCAAACCACGTCAAGGCGGAGTAAATAGCATCAATATGAAGCGCATCTTCAAAATAGGTTGGCAAGCATTAACGGATTTTAGAATAATTAAAAAGAATTTGAAATGAAAGAGATTTTGAAAATGTGCGAGAATAAGTCGTCAATATTTAAAGTTAGTTTTTTTCTTATTGTTAGTGTTGCCTTCGGATTAATTGCATTTTATCTTGTAAACAATCCCTTTTTATGGTATGATGAAAGTGGACAATTTTGGATGGCAAAAGGATTGAATCATTATTCATCCCCTTTTGCTGAACATAAAGGACTTCATCAAGCACTAATTGAGAATCGAAATCATAATTTAGATCCAGGAGGCTTCACTTGTCTACTCTATTTTTGGTCTCAAATATCAAATAGTGCTATTTGGCTTCGTATATTACCGCTCTTATTCTACATGGGATATTTGTATTTTTTGTGCCGATTGTGTTATATGCACACTCACAATATTTTTCACATCGGTTTATTTTTGTTAATGGCTTTAGTTTTTCCGCACCCTTGGGCAATGACAGAAATTCGAGCATATTCAATGGAAATGTGTGGTGTTACTTGCGCTTTTTATTTATTATCAAAATGGCAAACTAATTTGGATATTAAGCGGCTTGTTATTTTGAGCTTTGTTTTATGTTTTTTTTGTACCTCGCGATATGAGTATTTTATTGTCGCGTTTGGTGTTGTGCTCTATGTGTTTGGATTGATTTTTCAAGAACAAAAGATGCTAAGATACAAATTGTTTCGTATTATAATATTTGGACTGCCATTATTAATAATGGTAACATGTATTTATTTATACGAAACTCGTTTTCAAAATGCAGGTCTTGATATTCCGGATTATGTACGCAGTTTATATAATAAAAAGCGTTTATTAATTAGTCCTCTATCTCTCTTGTTTTACGTGCAAGTTGGGCTGTTTATATGGAGAAAATTTAAGAGGAGTAGTATATCTGTAATCAATAAGATATGTGTTATCGTTGTCGGACTGGAATTTGTTGCATCTCTATGTAATAAATTTCCATGGGATGATTATAGATGTATTGCGATGTCGATTTTAGTTACTTTTTCTTCTCTATTTGAATTTCTAATCTGGACGGAAAGTATATCTTTAAAGACAAGATATTACTTCTATGCAATTGTGATTTTGTGTATGATAAGTATTGGAGGTAATCTATATTCTACAAAATATGTAAAATGTTTACAACATCGATATGATTGCTTAATAGAGTTCAATAATAAAATTTCTACAATAAAAGAACCACTTTTTATTGCAGGATATAGTACTCCGGATATTCGTTATTTGTATGAATATGGAATATTGAATGCTTTTATCCAAAGAGATCAATATCCTACAAATTTTTCCTTTGCAACAGAATGGGCATCTTGTCCACAAGATACTATCAATCTTGTTTTTGACCGATGGACACAAGTCGATGATTTTCATAATTATGACGAGTTATCTTATTTTTTTGAACGTAATAAAAATTCAAATTGATAAATGGATAATACTATGAACTACGACTACCTTATTGTAGGCTCCGGCTTATTCGGTGCCACGTTTGCTTACTTCGCTCACAAAGCCGGTAAGCGCTGTCTTGTTATCGACAAACGCCCACAACTCGGCGGCAATGTATACACAGAACCTTACACCTTCCCCTGCGGGGGGAAGGACGGGATAGGGGCTACTATACATGTCCACAAATATGGTGCCCATATCTTCCATACCAATAATAAAGAGGTGTGGGACTTTGTGAATTCCCTTGTCGAGTTTAATCGCTATACCAATAGTCCGGTAGCTAATTACAAGGGCGAGCTCTACAATTTACCCTTTAACATGAATACCTTTTGCCAAATGTGGAAGGATGTACATACTCCTGAAGAGGCAAAAGCAAAAATAGCGGAGCAAGTCCGCGAAGCGGCAGAACTAATTAACACTCGTCATCGTGAACAAGGTGTTCCCGAATTATACCCCCTCCCTTCGGGGGAGGGTTGGGGTGGGGCTTCCAATCTAGAAGAACAAGCCCTCTGCTTAGTAGGTAAAGACATCTTTGAGAAACTCATTAAGGAATATACAGAGAAACAATGGGGTAGAGATTGTAAGGATCTTCCTGCATTTATTATTAAGCGGTTGCCGGTGCGGTTTGTGTTTGATAACAATTACTTCAATGACCGCTACCAAGGTATCCCGATAGGTGGGTATAATATGCTCATCGAGAAACTATTAGAAGGCATTGATACTCGTACTAATTGTGATTTTTATACTGCTCAACTTTCAACTTTACAACTAGACGGCTTCTCTAAACTTTCAACTCTAAACTCTAAACTACGAGACCATTGGCGCGACATCGCACAATGTCTCGTTTATACCGGTCCTATTGATGAATACTTTGGCTATCAGTTTGGGCGATTGGATTGGCGGACAGTCACTTTCAAGACGCGTGTAGAAGATACATCAAACTACCAAGGCAATGCGGTTATCAATTATACGAGCCATAACGAGCCATATACACGTGTCATTGAGCACAAGCACTTTGAGATGTTCGGTCAAGCGGTTTATGACTGCCCCAAGACGGTGGTGAGTGAGGAATATTCTACAGAATATAAGCCCGGTATGGAGCAATACTATCCTGTCAATGATGATAAGAATAATGCGCTTGCCGAGCAGTATCGGGAACTTGCCACAAAAGAGGAGAACGTAATTTTTGGCGGTCGTTTAGCGGAGTATAAGTATTATGATATGGCACCTATTATTGAGAAGGTGATGGGACTATTTTAAGTCTTTTCCTAAATTCGTTGACATTTTCCTAAAAAAGTTGACATCGCCCGATTTTTGTTGACACATGCAGTGTGCCAATGGTCGTGCTTGGAGTGCGTACGATACACTTAACAACCCCACCCGCGCGCAGGTGTATGTTATAGAACCATCGGACGCACAGGACGCATCGGACGCATTGACTGACAACAGACAGTACTGACAGTTGTTTTATAAACCCCACCCGCGCGTATGTGTGTATTAAGAAAATACTGTCAGAACTGTCACTGCTGTCGGCGGTACCCACAAGCGTCTCTGTTAACGTAGCAATAACGTAGCATAATAGGCCCTACGTAGGCTTGGCAAATCCTCGGTATTGGTTACTTTCATCTGTGTAATAGAACCTACAAATAATTTTATTATTCGTGCCATTCTGCAAGGGATATCCCTTCTTTTCTGTGTAATTTATCTCTCGATAATTTTATTATTGTGTTGGTAACAACACGGGATGTGACGTTAGGAACATTCCTTTTTTGTTCTTTCTTTTTGGTAGTGGGAGTTTACTCACAACTAACGAAAAAAAAAGAGTAAAAAATAATAAAATAAATAATCTGCGTAATCTGTGGAATCTGTGAGAGATATTAACAATCGTACACTTTGCATCTCTGCCTATCTGCCTTATCTTAGCCTTCATCCCCCATAGCACCCCCGTAGCGTCATTGGACAGCCGTGGGACCTGCGTGGGCTTGACAAATTCCCTTTGAAAGAGAGGAGCGAGACTGTCGACCGACCCTCGACTCAAAAAGATCGTTAAAATACAGAAAAAACGCAACTAAATTTGCATATATCAGAAAAAAATTGTACCTTTGCAGCGTGAACACTGGAAAAAAGTTGTAACATCATGCCTGAAATCATTCTCCATTATATTTGGCAACAAGGACTCTTCCTTCCCTTCCCGCAGACCACGTTTTCGGGTCAGCCGATTGAGGTTCTTTCGTTAGGTCAGCACAACACCAATGCCGGACCGGACTTCATTGATGCGCGGTTGAAGATTGGCGGTCAAGAGTGGCACGGGAACATCGAGATGCACGTTCATTCATCGGATTGGTACAAACACAAGCACCATCAAGACCCTGCTTATAACAACGTTATCTTACACGTAGTGCGCGAGGTGGACAAGCGCGTCTATACCGAGCGAGGGGTGGAGGTAGAGCAATGCGAACTGCACTACCCCCTCAACAAAGATTACGTACAACTCTTGGTTCAAGATGCCCAAAAGATGGACGCTTGGAGTGGTTCGCTACAATGTGGGCAGATCCTTTTGCAGCACCCATCGTTACTACAAGACGGTTGGAAGAAAGCACTTTTGACGATGCGTCTTGACTGCAAGAACGATGCCATTCATCAGCTGCTCAACATCACCCAAAACAGTTGGGAACACGCTTTCTATATCACCTTGGCGCATAATTTCGGGTTCCACATCAATGGTGTTGCCTTTGAGCAATTGGCGATACAAACGCCGCTTAGTTGTTTGCAGAAACACAAGAACAGCCTCTTTCAGTTAACCGCCATCTTGATGGGACAAAGCGGCTTGCTCACTGCCGAGAATGCCGAAGAAACGGGTCAACTCAGGCTATGGCAAGAGTACGATTTCTTGCGGCATAAGTTCGGATTATCTCCTATCTCCGGTTCGCTATGGAAGTACCTTCGACTGCGTCCGCAGAACTTCCCCGAAGTGAGGATTAGGCAGTTTGCGCAGTTGCTGCACCAGTCGGAGTTTTTGTTTAGTAAGGCTATCTATGCCGAATCGGTGGATCAGATGATGAACCTCTTTAAGATGGAACCCGCTATGGGCGATTTATCTATTCGGCTGTTGCTCATCAATACGGTTATTCCTTATATTTACGCACGTGGAGACAAGGAACGTGCCTTAGCGTTTTTGGAGCAGATTCCGGCAGAAGACAATCGTATTACGCGTCAATGGAAGTTATTAGGTCAGTCGTTGCGTAGCGCAGCCGACTCGCAAGCATTGATTCACCTTCACCAACATTTCTGTCAAAAAGAGAAGTGCCTCAACTGCGAAATCGGTTACCAAATCTTCCTCGACCAAATGCACAAACTTTTACCACCAAAATAAAGAAATAAATGAAAGTGAGTAGTTTTCTGCCAATCCTATGTCTCGTCACGCTATGTAGCGCAACGCCGAAAGTGACAGAGACCGTTTCCAATGAGGCTTTTCCGCTGGTCAATACCGACCAACAAGTAGCGTCTATCTACTATAGCGAAAACGATTATCCGGTCGTAGTTATCAGTGCGCAACTATTCGCCTCCGACATCGAGCGAGTCACTTCTCGTCCCGCTATGGTTAAGCAAGCCAAGCGGCTGAACCAACTTGAACGTCGCCCTGCCGTCATCCTAGGCACTATCGGGCAAAGCGACCTAATTGACGAGTTAGTCGCCAAAAAACTCATTAACGTAGATACGATCATCGGCAAATGGGAAGCGAGCCTCACCACCACTATCCTTCATCCGCGAACGCATCAGCCATTGTTAGTGATTGCCGGTAGTGACCGCCGCGGAACGGCTTTTGGTGTGACTGCACTCTGCCGAGCGATAGGTGTCTCGCCGTGGTACTGGTGGGCAGACGTGACCCCAACAACCAAAGAGACGCTCTACCTGACCAATGGCACGTATATCCAAGACGAGCCTTCGGTGCGATATAGAGGCATCTTCATCAATGACGAGCGCTTTGGCGGATGGGCAAGATGGGTGGAACAGACCTTTGACAAAGAGAGCGGACAAGTAGGACCCAAGGTCTATGAACGCGTGTTCGAGTTGCTTCTTCGTTTGCGCGCGAACTACCTATGGCCGGCGATGCATAACGGTTCAAAGGCATTTAATGCCAATAGTGAGAACGCCCAATTGGCAGACAAATATGCTATTGTGATGGGTTCGTCCCACTGCGAACAGATGTTGCGCAATAACGAGGACGAGTGGAAGAACGCCGGCATCTATGGGGACTTCAACTATATCACCAACCGGCAAACGATGCTCAACTACTGGGAGGAGCGGCTCAAAACCAATGGTCAATACGAAAACACCTACACCCTCGGTTTGAGGGGTATCCACGACTACCCGATGGAGGGCGCACAGACGACCGAGCAGCGCGTTCAACTCATGCAACAAGCCATCGACGACCAGCGCGAACTCATTCGCCGGAACATAGCCAATCCGCTTGACCAAGTGCCACAAGTGCTCTGCACCTACGAGGAAGTGTTAGAAGCCTACCACGCAGGACTACAAGTGCCGGAGGATGTGACGCTTCTTTGGTCGGACGATAAACAAGGTTACACTCGTAACCTAAGCAACGAATCGGAGATGCGCCGCAGCGGTGGTGCCGGCATATACTACCACCTCTCCTACCACGGCGACCCTGCCAGTTGGATCTGGCTCAGTCCCCTCTCGCCTACTTTTATCGCAACCGAACTGACCAAAGCCTATCAATACGGCGCGCAACGAATATGGGTCTTTAACGTGGGCGACATCAAACCTGCCGAGAAAGAGATCTCTTTTGTGATGGATTTGGCGTGGGATATAAACCAATGGACTCCCGATCAAGCCCATCAATATATCTATCATTGGGCAGGCGAGACCTTTGGCTTAGACTATGCCGCCGAGATTGCCGAACTACAAGCCGTCTATTACCATCTGATGGCGAGCGGCAAGGAGTCGCATATTCAGTTTATCGAATATCCCAAGGACGAAATCATTGCCCGCATCAATGATTGGCGAACGATTGCCACTCGCGCACAAGCCTTAGCACAACGTATTCCCGAGACCCTGAAAGAGGCATATTTTGGACTCGTACTCTACCCCATTCGCGGATCACAGATGCTCAACGAACTACAACTGCTATCGCGTCTTAGCCTGCACCACGCATCGTTGGGCGAAGACACTATCGCTTTGCAAGAGGGCGAACGAGTGGTGGCACTCTACGACTCCCTCAATGAATGGACACGACACTATAACGAAGACATCGCCAACGGCAAGTGGGAGCACTTCTTCAACTGGAGACCCTACCACTGGTACTACTCGGACACGCTGCCTCTAGACTACTGCACACAAGCGACCTTGCAAGAGGTTCGCCAAGCCCCTCAGTCTAGACCGATACCCGTTGCCGCTGCCCTCTCCGCACAAGGAGCCACGTTCGTGAGCGACAAAGACGGAACGATTGACCTTTGGATACGCGCCTTATCGCCTGTTCGGCATTTCTCTAAACTGCCCGAAGACAATATCTTTGCGCATGTGCAGTGCGGTTCACAGTCTTTTGATGCCGCCGCAACGGTAATCAATAACGTGTGGCACTCAGCGCATATCGGACCCGCTTGGCAGAAAGTAGGCAAACTGCATCTAAGCAAAGGTCAAAACACCCTTCGCCTCACCGATATCCCGTCCGACGCGCGAATAGACTCCATCTACCTCGGACTATGTCCCCCCTTCCCCGAAGCACCAGCGATGATTATCACCCTACCACCCTACTCCTCTACTCCCCTACCCCTCTACACCCAAGACATCCTCCTCCACGCAGGACAATGCCGCATTGAAGTGCGCACTTTACCTACCTTGCACCTCTACGAGGGACGCGGAGCTCGGTTTGCTATCCAACTGGATGACCAGCCCGAACAGGTGTTCGATATTCACGAAGACGATTTCTCTGCCGAATGGCGACTGAACGTGATGCGCGGCTACGCAACTCGTTCGATAACCACCACGATAACCCAAGAAGGCACCCACCAAATACGCATCCGCCCACTCGATCCTGGTGTGCAGATTCTGCAGATACGCCTCTATGGTTCAGCCGTACCCACTGTGCGTGAGCAACTGATAGCACGGTTACGCGATATCCAAAAACACGGGTATATGTACGGTCACCAAGACGACCCGTTCTACGGCGTGACGTGGGAATATGAGCCGAATCGTTCCGATACGAAGGATGCCGTAGGGGACTATCCGGGAATAATGGGCTTTGACTTAGGCGGCTTAGAAGTGGGCGATAGCAAGAACCTCGACTCGGTTCCCTTTGACCTCATGCGCGAGGAGATCATCCGTCAGCACGAGCGTGGAGGAGTTATCACCCTCTCGTGGCATCCGCGTAATCCGTATCTGGGTACCACTGCTTGGATTGAGTCCGACCTCAAGAACGAAAAATATAAGGCAATGAACCCGCACCACACGGTGGCATCGGTCTTACCCAATGGCGAGAAACACAAATTGTTCGGTCTTTGGCTACAACGCTTGCAGCAGTTTATGGGTTCTCTTAGAGACCACAACGGACAACCTATTCCGTTTATCTTCCGCCCTTGGCACGAATATAACGGTTCGTGGTTCTGGTGGGGCGAAGGCAACTGTTCCGAAGAGGAATATAAACAACTATGGAACCTCACGCAAGACTACCTCAACGCACAACTACCCGGACAGATTGTGTGGGCAAACACCCCTAACTTAAGAGCCGAAAACACGTTGGAGCACTTCTTAGAACGCTGGCCTGGCGACGAGCGCGTCGATTTATTAGGAACCGACGCCTACCAATGGACGAAAGACGAATCGCAAGCCCAGCGTTTCTATGATAATGTCCGACGCGACTTAACGTTTATGACCCAATACTCCGCGGAACACGGTATGCTCCTTGCCCTCACCGAGTGTGGCAATAAGAACGACACCTACGAGACGTGGTGGACGACAGTCCTGCAACCTGCCGTAGAGGGATTCCCAATCGTGTATCTCCTCACGTGGCGCAACGCACCCCAAGAGCATTTCGGCGCATTACCCAACTCCACCTCGACAGCCGATTTTGTTAAATTCTATAACGACCCAAAGACACTATTTGCAGGAGACTTAAAACCATGATAGTCAAACTTATTTCTTCGTTACATAAGGAGGAGATGCCGGAACCCCTACTCCCCTCCTCCTTTACTCCCCTTCCACCAGACTCCCAAGTCGTTTATGTGATGACAGGCGGAACGGAAGGATTGTTTTTAGAGAAAGTGCAATCGGGAGAGGTAGACCTTACCCAGCCTATCTACCTCGTCGCCAGTGGACAAAGTAACTCCCTCGCTGCGTCGATGGAGATACTCGCGTATATCAACCAGCACGGAGGAAAGGGTAAGATAGTGTAGAGTGTAGAGTTTAGAGTTTAGAGTTTAGAGTATTATGAATAAACGTTTAGGAATTATAGGAAAGCCAAGTGACTGGCTTATTGCCTCTACCTACGATAAACAAACAGTCGCCCAAACATTCGGTTTGGAACTCGTGGATATCCCCATTGAGGAAGTGACCTCATTGGGCAAAGTGGATGGCGGCAAAGAGGGGGCAGAGGTTATCTATGAGCGCCTCAAGTCTATTATTGCCAAGTACGATCTATCGGGCCTCACTCTTCGTTGTTTTGATTTGCTCACCACCGTCTATAACACCGGTTGTTGGGCACTGGCTAAACTCAACAGCGAAGGTATCCCCGCCGCCTGCGAAGGAGATGTGCCCACCCTATTGACGATGATGATTGCCAAACAACTCACCGGCTGTCCCGGCTTCCAAGCCAATCCGGCGAGGATAGATGGATCAAAAATGCTCTTCGCCCATTGTACATTGCCGCTGTCAATGTGCGAGCGTTATAGTCTGACCACGCATTTTGAATCGGGCATTGGGGTGGCTATCCATGGAGAACTGCCCTTAGGCTATTACACTTTAATGAAAATCAACGGAGACGGCACCCGTGTCTTTGCCGAGGATGTACAACTGGTGCGCAATCAGTTTGAGCCTAACCTTTGCCGCACGCAGGTGTGGTTAGAAGTGAGCGAAGAGGCGGTTAAGTATTTCTTAACCAATCCCATAGCCAACCACCACGTCATCATCCCCGGGCATTGGGCAGATAAGGTTAAAAACCATTTCAGCGCCAAATAACGCAAAAGTGCATTTTTCATGCAAATCTGCAAATAAATTTGCATATATCAAAAAAAATCCGTATCTTTGCAGCGCAAACTGCAAATACACGCAAAAATGAGTAAGAAAACCATTGAATTAATAAGTTCCTATTTCGCTACTAAACCCATAAACAAGGCTTGGTTATTTGGTTCCTATGCTCGTGGAGAACAAAAGCGCAATAGTGATATTGACATTTTAGTCGAACTACAAAAAGAGGCTAAGATGGGGTTCGCCTTTGCGGGCATGGTTTGCGACTTGGAAGACCTTCTTCATAAAAATGTCGATTTAGTTGTTAATGGTAGTCTTCTTCCTTTTGCGCAAGAGACGGCAAACCGCGATAAAATATTGATTTATGAGAGAAGCTGATCGTGATAAGGGGCGTATTGAGCACATGCTCACTGCCATAGATAATGTCCTTCTTTATACGAAAGACATGACGTTAGAACAACTTAAAGAAGATAATCTTCGTAAGCATGCAACGACATATAATGTGCAGATTATTGGAGAGGCAGTCTATATGTTGACAAAAGAGTTTAGAGCAACACATCCTGATACTCCTTGGAGACAAATAGAGAAGATGCGCCATATATTAGTGCATGATTATTATCAAATAGATATCGATATTTTGTGGGCTGTAATCACGGAAGATATCGTTCCTTTGCAAGAACAACTCCGCAGATATCTGCAAGAAATGAGTTAAATTAAACACCACCCGCCTATGATTGACCGGCATCGTAAAGGCGATGCATGACATATAATGAAAGGAAATCGACAACTCATATTAAAAGACACAACTATTCAGACTATTCAGGTTGGATTGGAAGACTACATATGTATAACGGATATTGCACGATTGAAAAATTCTGATGATCCTAATGGTGTTATTGGTAATTGGATGCGGAATCGGAATACCATTGAATATTTAGGACTGTGGGAATATCTGCACAATGCTAATTTT
>JAZLHD010000023.1:0-38488 GCA_045616645.1 Paludibacteraceae bacterium | reverse complement strand
TTTCCGCTTTAGAACGGGCAGACCTTAAAGAGTTACTAACTAAGCCTAATGACTCTTTTCCTTTCAATCAAAATGTCAAAGAACAAACTTTATTTAACGATTTATAATTTTATGCGAAATTTATCGCAACAGTACTAGTTGTGATTTATTTCTCAGGAAGATGGGACTATGGTCGTATGGGGCGGGAACGATAAGGGTTTCGTTGCCATGGGAGACGAGTTCGCCCGTATAGTAATCGTACCAAGTGCCGGCAGGGAAATACACGCTCCATTCACGAGCGCCATAGGTATAGACAGGGCAGACCATGATATCGGGTCCGAACATATATTGCCAGCCACAATTGACGGCTTTGGGGTCGTTAGGATAATCCATCGCCAGCGGGCGCATAAGTGTATAATCCTCTTCGCTGACACGGCGATTCATCTCTTGTAGGTAAGGCATCAGTTTGTATCGTTCGTTGAGGCACGCCACGATAGCCTTATAAGCAGGATGTCCTTCGGGAGCGATGTTCCATGGTTCGCGGTAGGGGAACTGTCCGTGGCTACGATAGATAGGTGTGAACACACCCCATTGGTGCCAGCGCACATTGAGTTCACGCCACTCTTTGAGGTCTGCGTTCTCTTTTCCGGTAGCCTCAAAATAACGTTGTCCATCCTCATAACGACGCTCTACGGAGAAACCACCAATATCTTGACTCCACCACGGGATACCGGATACGGAGAAGTTCTGTCCGGCAGTGATTTGGGCTTTCATGTCCTCCCAACGAGTGCCGATATCGCCCGACCAAGTGGCAGTTGAGTACCGTTGTTGGCCAAGGAAACCATTGCGGGTGAGTTGGAAAATATCCTGTACGCCCTTGCGTTGCAGACCTTCATAAATAGACTGCGCATTGACTAAAGCGTATGCATTGAAGTATTCATCGGACGAGCCTAAATAAGTAGGTCCGCACAGTGCTTTGCGGTAGTCGATAGGCGTGCAGTCTTTGATATTCGGTTCGGAAGCGTCCATCCACCACGCATCGATACCCATCGTGCCGAGGTGTTCCCATAGTTGTTCAAAGAACAATCTGCCTGCTTTGGGGTTATAGGCATCATAGAAAGCGTAGGGGAAGCCAAGCCAGTCGATAAGTGAGTCGCGAATGGATTGGGGATAGAGCCAGCCCTTCTCGTACATCTCTTGATAGTGGTCAGTAAACGGATAATACTTAGGCCAGCAAGAGATCATGATATGTGCTCCGAGAGCGTGGATGGTATCAATCATCGCTTGTGGATTAGGGAAGCGAGATTGTTCGAATGTGAATGCTCCCCATTGAGAAGGCTCCCAATAGTTCCAATCCATGACAATATTATCGATAGGTAGATTACGCGAACGGAAGCCACGCAGGGCATCAATAATCTCGTCTTGGGTCTTATAGCGTTCACGCGACTGCCAATAGCCAAGCACCCAATCGGGCATAAGAGTGGCTTTGCCGGTGAGGGTACGATAAGCATGAACCAAGCTATCCAGGTTCTCGCCTTCAAAGACGTAATAGTCAAGGTTCGGGTTCATCTCCGACCAGAACCGCAGTTGTTGGTGCGTCTCAGGAGTCTCAGGCGCATGGGCAGTGAGCGAGCAATAAGCCACATCGCCATCAGGTTGCCATGTGAGGCGGAAACGATAAGTGCGTCCCTCTTCCATGTAATAACGATACTTGCGCTCGTTGGGATTCCAAGCGGTACGCCAGATCGTAGAACTGAGCGGTTGACCATCAATAAAAAGTTGTTGATAACCCGAATAGTAATGTAAGAACCTATATTCACCCGTGGCGTGAGGTGTGATAGTGCCTTCGTAAACGATGGTAGGAGACCCTATCCCAGCCTTCCCCTCAAAGGGGAAGGTGTAAGCGATGGTATCCACGTCAAACAGTTCTTCCAATGCTTTGTACGGTTCGGGGTTTCCCCAACGGCAAAGGCTATAGGTATCAAACATCAAACCGTATCCTTCGGTAGAGAAGATAATGGGCAGACTGACTTTGGTGTTGTATTGGTAGAGTTCCTCGTCGCGTCCCTTCCAGTTCCATTCGTCGGCTTGGTGCTGTCCTAGTCCGAATAGTCCCTCGTCGTTGTAGAGGTTATCGAAGGCCACGGCGTAAGTCCAGCCTTTATAGTTTAGAGTGGAGAGTTTAGAGTTTAGAGAAGCCGTCTGGTTGGAAAGTTTAGAGTTTAGAGGTATGGGTTGGGTACAGGTGTAGGGGGTGAAGCGCGGGCTGCCGACCATTTCTTTGAGTAGCGGTTTGCCGTCGTGACGCGTAACCCACACCTGACCTGTGGTGCGAAGCACGTATGCGGTCATGTAGGAGGTGCTTAAGGAGACGGTGTCGCCGTGATAGTGTAGAGTTGAGAGTGTAGAGTTTAGAGTAGTTGAGAGTTTAGAGTGTAGAGTTACTAAGCTGTGGCGGTCGCGGAGTTTATCTTCTGCCGTAGAAGTGACACGAATAATGTGGTCATCGACGGCTTGTAGACGAACGATCTTGGGTCCGTCTTGAGTCGGTTGAGTGACGAGAATAGTGACTTCGTTCTTAGCGCACGAGGTGAACGTTAATAGACAAAGGAGTAAGGACAAAGGACAAAGGACAAAGTGTTTCATAAATGATTTGAGCATGGCCATTAAATGTTGGAATGGTTATATTGGTGATTTGTGATTGCTGATTGGTGATTTGTGATTGGTGCTTTGTGATTTGTGATTGGTGATTGGTGGGGTTGCCGTTGTGGTAGCCTAAGACGCGGACGGGTTGAGACCACTCAACTTGGATAGAGTCGCAAGCGGTAGGACAGAAATGTCCTTTCTTGTCGAGTAAAGTGATATCCATGATCGTGGTACCACTATAGGTGATGGTATCGAAATGGACACTCGTTGCAGGACCGGCGGTATAGACTTTTTCGCGTTTAGCGATGTGTCCGTTCTTATAACCGATGGCTTCGACGAAGCCGGGTTGGTAGATGGTGTTCCATACTAAGTGTCCGTTCTGAGGCATTGTCTGACGCGCAAGGCGTTTGCCGTTAACGCGCAGTTCGACTTCGTCCATGTTTGAATAAACCCACACGGCGACGCTATCCCCCTCTTGTCCTGTGAGGTTCCAGTGAGGTAGGATATGTAAGACAGGTTTATCCGTCCAAACGGATTGGAGGTAGTAGGCTTCATCTTTCATAAATCCGCATAGATCGAGTACGCCGAACAAGCTACTGACGGAAGGCCATTGAGCGGGATTAGGTTCACCTTTGTAGTCAAATCCGGTCCAATAGAAGATGCCTCGTATCCAATCATTCGCAAGAACATTCTGCCAGCCTTTTTCAATCGCATCGTTATAAGTGGCGATGCCTCGTGTACCGCAGCCGGTTGTCTCTTCGGTCATGACGGCCAGTCGATCGGGGAAGGAGTCGTGAAAAGCAGCGAGGTTATTCTGTTTCATGTAGTTAAATCCTGCTACATCCACGCCCCACACCACATTCGGTCCGGAGGAGGTTGCGACCGTCACCGGTCGAGTAGGATCGAGTTCGTGACACCATTTCGTCATCGTTCGAGCGATGCGTTCGCCCGTCTCGTTCCATTCCAGTGCCCACTCCTCGTTGCCTATACTCCAAAGGATGATAGAGGGGTGATGTTTGTCGCGCTCTATCATCTGTTTGAGCGCTTGATAGTCTCGTTCGGAGGCTCCCATCAGTCTATTCTCGGCTATCACATAAAGTCCCAAACTATCGCATAGATCGAGTAAGTCGGGTGCGGCAGGGTTATGGCTCATTCGGATCGCATTCACACCTAAGTCCATGAGTTTGCGCAGGCGATACTCCATCAGTCCTTTCGTGACAGCAATTCCTACCCCGCCATGGTCTTGGTGGAGGCACACGCCGCGGAGTGTGCAGTTGAGAGTGGAGAGTGGAGAGTTTAGAGTGGAGAGTTTAGAGTGTAGAGTAGTTGAGAGTTGAGAGTTGCCTATTTCGAGATAGACATTGCGATAGATGCCGGCACCTTCGTAGAACCAGCCTTCTTGTAGGGAGGCATCGACGCGCACGCAGATAAGGTTGTCGCCTGCGTGCAGATAATCGGTGACGGTATAGGTCTGTGTCAAGTATCCGCTTTCTGTATGCCCCACAAAGAAACCATTTACCCACACCCGCGCATCGCGGAAGATACCTTCAAACACAAGGCGATGAGGAATGGTATAGTCCACCGTGTCTAAGGAGAGGTGTTTACGATACCACCCTACACTCTGTTCGGGATAGGCATATCCGAGTGTTTGGTAACCGTGGCTATGACTGGCCTCGGGCGCGTGAGGTAGCGTTGTTGCCCAATCGTGGGGGAGTTGCACCACCTGCCAAGCGGAGTCATTAAACGAAATCGTGTAAGGTCCCTCGTTATGGATACTTGCCGCTTTGGTGAGGTAATTAAAATATTCGGTACCGCAGCCGAAGTCTTTTTGGGGATCAGCCGCGTTGCCTAATTGGAAGCGCCAATCGGCATTAAGTAGTAAGGATGTGAGAAGGACGAGGAACATGGTTAGAGGTTAGAGATATATACGACTACGTCGTGGGGAGCGATAGTGAATTTGTTTTTTGCTTTCTTGCAGACAGGAAGGATCGGTTTGATTTTTTCGTCGAGTTGTATGGTCTTCGGTTCGTTGCCACGATTGACGATACAGCGAGCCACTTTGTCGTTTTGCAGCGGTTTAACCCAATACTCCACCCAGTCTTCGGATTTCTCGCGCCAGCCTTGGATACCAAGAGGGTCTTGGTCGATAGCGATCAGAGCCGGATTGGTGAGAAAGGCTTTGGTTTCTGCGTTCATGGAACGGATATCGTTACCTAAGATAAGGGGTGCAGCCATCATGCACCACAAGGTGAAGTGAGTGCGGTCTTCGGCCGGAGTCATACCATTACCGACCTCTAACATATCAGGGTCGTTCCAATGGTTCGGTCCTGCATATTGTTTGAGTTTCTCATTTTTATCCACTATCGTCATCACGCCTAACGAGCGCCAAGTGCCATTATCTTTTACGCCATCGAACAGGCACCAAGCAATATCGCCTGTAGTACGCCATAGATGTCCCACGGGTTCTGCCCATTCGTAAGCTTTATTATCTCCCCATTCGCAAAGTGAGAAGACGATGTCGCGTCCCGAAGAGCGGAGAGCCTTAGCCATGAGAGAATAAGCTCCTTTGGCATTCACATTCTCGGTACTGCACCAGTCATACTTGAGGTAATCAATACCCCAACGCGCATATTGAAGGGCATCTTGATATTCGTGACCTAAGCTACCCGGACGGCCGCCGCACGTCTCTGTTCCTGCATCGGAATAGATACCTAATTTAAGGCCTTTACTATGCACATAATCCGCTAAGGCTTTCATGCCCGAGGGGAAACGCTCCGGATCGGCTTGAATGAACCCATCAGCATCGCGCTGTCCGTGCCAACAGTCGTCGATATTGAGGTAGATATATCCAGCATCTTTAAGACCGGAAGCAACCATCTCGTCGGCTACGGCGCGCAGTAAGTCTTCGTTGATATCACAAGCAAACGTGTTCCACGAGCTCCACCCCATCGGAGGGGTTGGACAGAGGTTGGGTTTGGTGGCGGCTAAGGTAGCCAAGGAGGGCACACCCAGGGGTGCTTTGATGATTTGCAGCGTGCTTTCGTCGGTTGGCATAACCGCGTTCAGTCCTTGAGGCTCTTGCGGAGGGTCTTGTTTCCAGCACCAGAAATTAGCTCCAATAAGATGAGGAACGGTTTGCAGGCTCTTGAAGACAAGGCGATACATCTCGTCACGTTGGGTAGTAGGGGGTAGAGGGGTAGAGGTGTAGGGGGGTAAGGTTACCTCATAGTTATCCCGCGGGAAACCGAACTCCTCGATGATAAAAGGTTTATTGATACGAACGGCGATGTCTTCGTGCCATTGAATATAAGCTTGTACGTTCGCTTTCCAGTCGATACCGTTCTGTAGCCATCCCCAGTTATAGGGCCAGATATGGCAGGTCATATAATCAATTTCGGGTATCTCGTGGATACGGCGACAAAGAACGGAGTCTTCGTTGCACCCCCACATCCCTTCCGAACCGGTTGTGACTTGATGGTTGGGGTCGAGTTTTTTGATGAGTTTCGCCTCATGGTCAATGAAAGCAACCAACACGTCGGGGTCTTGTCCGAAGGCACGAGGTTCGTTGGCTATCTCCCACGCATAGATAGAGCGATAGTGTTTGTACTTATTAACCATCTTCGTGACATATTCGTCAAATAGCGAAACGGCTTTGGGATTGCTCAGGAACCGTCCTGCATGCTCCATATAATAAGGATAACCCACCTCTGCAGGTAACAAAACGGGTTCGCCCGTAGCTTGGTTATAATACTGCTCATAGCCGGTGGACCACTCCCATGCGTTCGTAAGGAAGAGCACGGCTTGCATATCGCGTTTCTCCAGTTCCGTGAGAAGCGGGTCGAGGTTCTCGCCATCCGTCGCTTTCACGCGAACATTGTTAACACCTAATGCTTGTAAAGCATCTAACTCGTTGATGTCGCCATTCCAGAGGTTGGCGCCAATGAAAAGAATGAGAAGAAGGGATTTCATGATTGGTGATTGGTGATTGGTGATTTGTGATTTGTGATTGGTGATTGGTTATTTGTCGGTGCGGAAGGGGACGATAGGCAAGTAGCGCATATTCGCTAAGTTACCTATCCGGAAATTGCGGAAGCAATAGTGTACGGCAGCCGGATGTTCTACGCCTTCAGCGGAGAAACGCAAGGCGTGAGGTACGTCTTGTACGCCCTCAATAATAGCGGGGTGCGAAACACCTTTCTCGTCAATAACCTCAAATCCTTTGTAGTCGTGCCAACGAGAGAAGCCATCTGCACAATTGGTGAAATAAACATCTATATGATTGCCACTGATTTCGTGACGAGCATAACGTGGAGCATCCGCATAGACCGTATGAAAACCATAGTCATGGTTGAGGGCGAGATAAGCGAGGCGTTCGCCTACCGCTTTTTTCTGCGCCGGATGGACATTGTCTATCTCATATTCATAGACGAGGTCATTCGTGCTCACACCTTTGCAGTACGGCACTCTATCCTCCAGTGCCCATTGTGATTCGCGCAGTTCGGCAGCCCAAGCGGCATCTGCATCGCCATGACGGAAAGGAGCTATCTCAACAAAATAGAACGGCATCTTATCATTCTTCCATAAACCGCGGACATACTTAACAAGCGTCTCCATACGATCGGTATAAGTGTCTGCATGCCCCACGTTCGAGCAACCTTGATACCATAGCCAGCCTTTGACTGTATAGTAATGGCAAGGCCAAAGCATTCCATCATGCATGATGAGGGGAGAGAGATAGAGTTGTTTATCAGCAATCTCTTTCATCGCTTTGTCAGAGAGGTCCACATCTTTGTAGGTGTTAAGGATCTCGCGAGGTAACCACCCCTCTACGCGACTACCGCCCCAAGAGCAGTTGATGATACCCACCGGAATCTCCAATGCTTGTTGTAACATCTTGGCAAAGAAATACGCTGCTGCACCAAAACGAGGAGCATTGAAGGCATTGCACTCGTACCACCCTCCAGACACGTTCTCTTGAGGTGTGGTGGCTTGTACATGGTCGATGATGGCATAGCGAATTTTTCCGGCATACTGACCGGCAAGAGCTATCTCGGTATTGGCATCTTCGGTAGGACATTGCCAGAAACCCATGAGGGGCATTTCCATATTACTCTGTCCACTACCGAACCACACTTCGCCGATGAGTACATGATTGATTTGGATAGGATCGGGATTATAGTAAGCGCGTTTGGTAGGCGTTTCCACGAAGGTGAGCGTATGCTCCGTATAAGACGCTACCGGTGTGGGTAAAGTCACGGACCAACGGCCATCCTTACCTACGGTTGTTTCGGCTTGTTCACCCCAAGTGGCATAAACGGAAACAGTGTTACCCGGAGTAGCGGTACCCCAGAGGTTGACGTTGGTTTGCTGTTGTAGCAACATGTTGTCACCTATAAGCGATGGCAGTTCAAGAGCCGTTATAGTTGAAAGTTGAAAGTTGAAAGTTGAAAGAAGAAAGAAAGTTAAAAGTTTAATGTGTTTCATGGGGATTTTGAATTATGAGTTATGAGTTATGAGTTGTAAACAGAGGCGTGAATTATGATAGGGACATTTCCAGAAGCCGGCTTTGCAGGCGGAAGGGCTGAGAGGCTGAGAGGCGGAAAGATGAGGATATTCCCACCACTCGCCATGTTCATAGTCAATGAAGTATTGTTTGGTTGCCTCCCAACAACGCTCGGCAATAGAGAGGGCTTGTTGGTCTCCAAAACGATGGTAGATATTGGTGTAACCAATAATCGTCTCGCATTGTTCCCACCACGTTCCTTCCATCAACCCGTTAGGTTGTAGTCCTTCTTTAGCCGCTTGAGCTACATGTTGAACGGTTTCGTCTTCGTTGATACCGATTACTTCACAAGCTTCGTCCAAGAGCCACGAGAATTCGATATCGTGTCCGCAGGACACGGGACCGGCTTCGCCTGAAAGACCGCTGTCGCTGAAAGACCGCTGCGCTGAAAGACCGCTGCGCTGAAGGACATTCCAATCGTTATCAAAGAACAGACCGAGGTGACCGGAAGGTTGAACGATATGGTTTTTGAAGACATCGATGAGGCGTAAGATAGAGTGTTTGAGTTCCTCCGTAGGCCATACTCGATAGAGGTTGGTATAGGGTTCAAGAATATGAAGGTGGGTGTTTTGGGATTTGGGTGCATTAAGGTCTTTCTCGCTCAAGCGATAGTCCTCAATCTTACTCCAATCGCGTTGAGTAGCTTCAATGTATCCACCATACTTCGGGTCCCAAGCGTACTGCTCAAGGCAGTGATAAAGATCCACAGCGTAAGGTAGGACCTTGACATCTCCCGTGGCACGAACATACTCCGTGAGACCATAGATAATAAATCCTAAAGCATAGAACTGCTTACGGTCATTAACGGGATTGCCCAGGTAATCGAGTTCCCAATACACGCCCCCATATTGTTTGTCAATAAAATGGTTAAGGATATAGTCTTTGGCATTTTTAGCAGCCTTAAGGTATTCGGGGTTACCCAACACGCGATAGGCGGCAGAGAACGTCCACAAGATACGACCATAAAGAATAGCTCCTCGGTTCGCCTCTTTAACCACCGTCTCATCTGCAAGGACACAGCCATAGAAGCCACCCTGGTCCGGGTCTTGTAGCCGCAGCCAATACGGCAGGATATTGTCGGTTAAGACCGCCTTGAACTGAGAGGCGGAAGGGCTGAGAGGCGGAGAGGCGGAAGGGCTGAGAGGCGGAGAGGCGGAGAGGTTTGGGGTCATTTTTTAATAGGATATTTATAAGTCAATAACATCATCAGTAATGCGATACCGGCAGGGATAAGAGAGAAAAGTAACCAGATCATTGATTGAACGGATTGTTCATTGGTGATGGTCACTATCGTTTCGCCCGTCAACATATCTTGTGAGGAGACGAGTCCCGCAACACCTAACAAAGCAGCGATAAGAGAACCGGAGATAGCTCCACCTAATTTTTGAGCCATCGTACCCGAAGAGAAGATTAATCCTGTAGAGGAGGTTCCAAATGTATTGGTAGCATAGTCGGCTACGTCAGCATACATCGACCATAGTAGGGGTGAGTAGATACCAATACCCATAGAAGTTAGGATAACCACAACAATCATCAGCCACATATAATGGGCATCCATTGGAATAAAGAAGAATAACACCGACGTGATTGCGCAAATTAGTCCTGCCAAGAGGAAAGCTTTGCGTTTGCTACCCACCCACCGAGTGAAGGCAGGAGATATACCACCAAAAATCATACAAGTCACTTCGCCTATTGCCATAAAGACGGTAAAGTTAATTATCACTTTTCCCCACGTTACATCTCCCCCTAAGCAGTACGTAAACATATACCCCGCTGCTGCATAGCGGAAGCCATTGAAGAAATTGGTCAATATCCCCATACCGGTAAGGTAGAGCCATGGTTTATTTTTGACTAAATCCACAAACTGTTTGGCTGTATAATGCTCTGCACGTTTGGGTTTAATACGCTCTTTAGTGAATAGTCCACAAATGAGGGTCATCACCGCAGCCAGGACACCAAAGATCACACCGATAACGGCATATTGATGCGCTTCCGTTCCTCCAATCCAACGTTGTACATAGGGGAAAACAGCTAATGTGATAAATCCCATCAAATAGGCTCCTACCATACGATAAGATGAGAACTCATTTTTCTCATTATCATCTTCGGTCATGACACCGAGCAACGAGCCGTATGGCACATTCACAGCCGTGTAGATAGCCATCATCATTAGATAAAGTGTATAAGCATATACCCGCTTACCCACCGGACCGAGGTCGGGGGTAAAGAGCAAGAGGGCAAAGATCAGTCCGTATGGGATAGCCCCGAAGATCAGCCATGGGCGATACGTTCCCCAACGAGATTGCGTACGATCTGCTAACGAACCGAGGATAGGATCGGTTACTACGTCAAACAGACGAGCCACTAACATTAATATTGCAGCATCCGCGAAACTTAAACCAAAAACATTGGTAAAGAACAAGGGGAAGGCAATGGACATGATTTTCCATGTGATACCACCGGCAGCGGCATCACCGAGAGCATAAGCAAATTTTTCTTTAATTGAAGCCATAGATGATTGAAGATTGAAGATTGATTATTGATTATTGTAAATCTCTCAGGAACAATGTCCTTGGGTTATTGTATAACTTGATAAAGTCTTTTTCCGTTTTGAGCCCTTTAGCGGCACCAAAATGTTCTTTGTGCCAGTTGCGCCATGGCAAGAAATAGCAGACCTCTTTGCCTTCGGTTAAGGGCAAGAACACGCGCGTCCACCAATCGGGAACAGGTGAGTTTTGGATACCACATTCGCTAATGGTAAAGAGCATATTGTGCGATTGGGCATAAGCATAAAGGAAATCGATATCTTTCGTTGAACCCGCAATGAAATCTTTCTCTGTTCCCCATTGGTAGGTATCGTATCCGAGGATATCAACGCGTCCCTGTTCGGGGAAACGGCTTTCCAGATATTCGGTTGTGAAGTTGCCGTCGAGGTTCGGAGAGCAGCACCAAACGATCGTATTCGGAATACGCTCGTTTATATAGTCTTGGAACATGTTCCACAGCGCGAGCCACTCCTCGTTCGAGCAGTTGTTCCACCCCCACCAGAACCATGAACCATTATACTCGTGCCAAGGGCGAAAGATGAAGGGGACGGAAAGGGTTTGGAGGAAGTCCACGAGGGATTGCATCCAAGTCACGAATAGTTCGTGATTCTCTCCTCCGGGAAGGATACTGCGAACGGTAGCAGGATCGCTCACATCCCACGCGTTGCCGCCTGTTTTAGGATTGCGAGGGTGCCAAGAGAAAGTGATGATTCCTCCACGTTGAACATGTTTAATAGCCTCTTCGCGAATCCAGCAGAAGGGCACGCTGTCGAGGTTCTTATCGTGTTTCTCTTCGAGTCCACCCAAATCGAAACCCATCACACCGGGATAGTCGCCCACGAGTTCATAAGTGTCGGAACGCCCTTTTTCCCATTGCCATGTAGTGCCATAAAAGGGGTCATCTTGGTGACCATACATGATTCCGCGTTTACTGAGTTCGGTAAGACGCTCAATCAGTGCCTTAGCCGGAGTGGGTGCTTGACTGCAAGCGGTTAGGACAAGTCCTAAAAGAATATAAGCAATGTTTTTCATAATAGTTAATCTAGTTAGTCTAGATAGTCTAGTTGGTCTAGTTAGTCTAGTTTTTTTAGAGGGTTATTTCTATTTTTTGTTTGCCCGGGTGATAGGGGATGATTGTCGGTTGGTTTAATTTCTGTTTATGGTTTGGATTGCGAACGATGATCTCGTACTCTGCCTCGCGCCATTTGCGGTGGACGGTAAAGCCCTCCATCTCGGAAGGAAGGCAAGGGTCGATGATGAGTTCGTTGAACCCGGGTTGGATACCGAGGATATATTGCGACACTGTAAGCCAGTTCCACGCTGCCGTACCGGTGAGCCAAGAGTTCTTTCCTTCGCCCGGTTTGGCAGCATCCTTACCGGCTACCATCTGGCAATAGACGTAGGGTTCGATCTTGTGCAGGTCTTGGTCTTGTATCCAAGCAGGAGCAATCTTCGTATAGTGCTCCCAAGCGTCGTTACCACGACCGGCCTTCGCTTCGCCGATGATCACCCACGGGTTATTATGGCAGAAGATACCGGCATTCTCTTTGTAGCCTGCCGGATAGGAAGAGATCTCGCCCATCTCGACATGATAGGTCGTAAACGCAGGATGGTTGAGCACCATACCGTGGGGGGTATCTAAGTATTTCTTACAACTATCAAGGGCTTTATCTACCAGTCCGTCTTCTTTACCAATTTCCGCCATCGTGCAGAAGCCTTGCGACTCGATAAAGATCTTACCTTCCTCGTTCTCATTGGAACCGATTTTCTTGCCGAAGAAATCGTAGGCACGCAAATACCACTCGCCGTCCCAACCGTATTGTTTGACAGCTTCAATCATCTTGTCGATCTCTGCTTGTGCCCGTGCTGCTTCTTCTCTCAACTTGTTCAACTCTACACTACTCTCCACTCTCAACTCTAAACTCTCCACTAAACGGACGTAATCTCGTCCGCAGAACACGAACAGTCCTGCGATCATGAGGGATTGGGCTTGTGAGCCTTCGGTTTTGTTTTCGGTTGTTTGGAAACTCTCGTTTGGATCCCAACTGAAGCAGTTGAGGTTGAGACAGTCATTCCAGTCCGCACGACCAATCAAAGGTAAGTGTTGCGGTCCGAGGTTATTAACTACGTGGTCAAAACTGATACGTAGGTGTTCAAGTAGGCTCACTTCCGTGCCGGGTTGGTTATCGAAGGGCACTTTCTCGTCCAAGATGGAGTAGTCGCCCGTCTCTTTGATATAAGCGACCGTGCCGAAGATGAGCCACATGGGGTCATCATTGAAGCCACCTCCGATATCGTTGTTTCCGCGCTTGGAAAGCGGTTGATATTGGTGGTAGCAGCCGCCATCGGGGAACTGCGTAGAAGCGATATCGATGATTCGTTCGCGGGCACGCTCGGGGATTTGGTGTACAAACCCAACGAGGTCTTGGTTACTATCGCGGAAGCCCATTCCTCGCCCGATACCACTCTCAAAGAACGAGGCGGAACGGCTGAAGCAGAACGTGATCATACATTGGTATTGGTTCCAGATGTTGACCATGCGATTAAGACGTTCGTCTTTACTATCGACCGTAAAGGTACTGAGTAATCCGTCCCATAATGTGCGCAGTTCGGCAAACGCTTTATCCACGGCTTCGACGGTAGCGAAACGCTCGATTAACGCGTGTGCACGCGTTTTATTTACTAAGGTGACATCGCTATCTTGGGAGCTGATGAGTTCGCCTTTGCGTTTTAGTTCGATATCAGCGGCTGAGAATTTGTTGTCTTGTTCGTTCTCCACATAACCGAGCAGGAAGATGAGGTCTTTACTCTCGCCCGGTTGGAGGGTGAGTTCGATATAGTGAGAAGCGACAGGACTCCACCCATGAGCCACGGACATCGATGGTTTGCCGTTCATCACACATTGCGGATTAGAGAAGTCGTTGTACAGTCCAATGAACGACTCTCGATCGGTATCCCAACCATCAGCTTGGCGGTTTGCTAACGCATAGAAAGCATAATGATTGCGACGTTCTTTATATTCGGTTTTGTGATAGATAACAGCCCCCTCCCGGCCTCCCCCCGTAGGGGAGGTGGTTAGATTTTCTATTTCGACTTCGCCTGTGGACCAGTTGCGTTGAAAGTTCTCCATATCGGTAGAGGCATTCCAAAGGCACCATTCGGCGAAGCTGAAGAGTTGAAGGTGTTTGATTTGTGATGTGTGATTGGTGATTTGTAATTTATGCACTTCTGCCCATGTGTGTAGGGGCACAAAAGTGAGCAATGAGGCCTCTACCCCATTTTTTGTTCCGGTGATGCGGGTATAATTCAAGCCGTGACGGCACTCATAACTATCGAGAGGGGTTTTACATGGTTTCCAACCCGGATTCCAGACCGTGTCGCCATCTTTGATATAGAAATAGCGTCCACCGGCATCCATTGGCACGCCGTTATAGCGATAGCGTGTGATACGGCGGAACTTAGCATCCTTACAGAAGGTATAACCACCGGCAGTGTTGGAGATAAGTCCGAAGAAATCTTCGTTACCTAAATAGTTAATCCACGGGAAAGGGGTAGCGGGATTGGTAATCACATATTCCCTGTTCTTATCATCAAAATAACCATATTCTTTCATATCAAAAACTTTCAACTATAAACTATTAAACTAATCGGCTTCTCTAAACTCTAAACACTAAACTCTAAACTCTTATTATGGGGCTTTATTATAAACGGATTCGAGGGTATAGGTTGGGTCGGTTGAGGTGGCAGCTTTAATCATGAGCTTAACGAGAGGTTCGTTATAGCAACTACCATCTTTATGGTTGATGAAGTAGAAGCGTTCGCCGCCCCCATTGTTATTGTTGTCCCATAGCATTACGGGCAGGTTATGCATGTATGCGCAACGGCAGAAGTATTCGAGGTAATAGTTTCGGAATTGCTCACTGCGGTCGGTAGGTTGTACCACGCACCCATATTCGCCCAGATAGCAAGGGATATTATTGGCAATATATTTATCGTAGAGTTGTTGGAAGAGGTCATTAAAGTATGCCTCGTCACAATCTTTATTGCTACTGGTATGTCCCCACTCGTTCACCTCTGCTTTTTGGGCAAACAGGTAAGGGTCGTAGTTATGTACCCCCACCATAATTTTTCCGGCAGGGTCGTTAGGCAGGACAAGTCCTTCCATGGTAAAATTAATGTTGGCACAGAAACCCGGGACACCGATCCAGCGGGTAGCGTTGTTTCCACCGGTAGCGCGGATAGCATCGACGGCTACTTGGTTCCATTCGTTTTGAAGAGCATAGTAACGGGCATTACTTCCACCCCACCCCCAACTGTCGTTATGCAGTTCGTTGAAGGTCTCCATAATCAGGTGATCGTCGGCATATTGGAAGGCTTCGGCAATCTGCTTCCATGTGAGTGTGATACGTTTGGAGATAGAGTCTTTAAGCGAAGCGTTGTTCACTGCGCTCACGATGTCTATCCAATACTCGTCGTGATGGGTATTGAGGATTACGTATAAACCGGCATTGAGAGCCCAGTCCACGTTTTGTTTGACGAGTGCCATATAGTCGGCATCGATAGCATAGTTATTGTTTACATCTTGGTAGTTACCCCAAGTCACGGGCATACGAACGGTTGAAGCGCCCAAGGCTTTGAGGTTTTTATATAGTTGTTCGGTCGGTTTGGCATTATCCCAGAAATTGCTTTTTTTGCCATCTTGACCGGAAGAAGTGTCAAAGTGATTGCCTAAGTTCCATCCCCAACCGAGTTGGCGTAGGAATTGGGCAGCAGCGGGCGTAGGTCTCCACGTTCCGTATGTATAGAAATGAAGGGTATAAGCGGGGGCAATATGGTTTGCTTCTTTAGCATTAGCAATAGCTCCGCGCTCTATGGTTAAGGTATAAGCTACACTATCTTGCAGTTCGAGCGGAAAAACCAACTCACGCAACGTGTTGCCACGAGTAGGCACGATCGGTTGTCCATTGAGTGTAATGGCTTTGCCTGCCACCACTTGGACGTTGGCAGAATACGTGAGTACAAGACCGGATACCTCACTCGCGGTGAGGGTATCGCCTTCTTGGATAGAAGTGTGCGTAACTTGGACATCCTCAATGACATCCGAGGGTTGTTCGGGCTTGGGTTTGCATGACAAAAGTGTCAGCCCAATAAAAACGAATAGTAACTTTTTCATACAATCATTTAATATTATTCAAATTTGGCCACAAAGTTACAAAAACTTTTGCATACATGCAAATATAATGCACTATTGCAAACGTTTAGATAAATTAGTATCATCTACCCATTACGCTTCACAGCGTAACGCTAAAAAGCGTAATTATAAAAAGACTGATAAAATAACAGGCATAATTTGCGTCATACCATCATGCGAATAATCTTTCGTACTAAGCAATGTCGGTTGGGTAATACGATGAGAGTATTTTTGACAAAAAGCATCTAATGAAGCATGACTACGATAAGATGAAGATTTTACTTCAATTGGTAAAATTTTGTTCCCTCGCGAAAGCAAAAAGTCTATTTCGTAATTATGTTTCTCATCTTTCGGAAAAGTATAGTAAAAAAGTTTATGCCCCGCTGCCACTAACATCTGAGCAACTATATTTTCATAAATGTAGCCCAAGTTGACTTCTAATTTATCACTCAATAATTTTTCGTATAAGATATTCTCTGCATAACTTTTATCCCAAAATGCTAATGTTACGAACAATCCAGTATCGGCCATAAAGATTTTATATCGTGACACATCTTGAGTCAATGACATTCCCACATTAGGGTCATCACAATGATATACCATATTCACCGTCTTACTATCCTCCAAAGCATTAAGCATCTCCAGCAGTTTATCTTCGTCTACACTTCCCAAAGCATAATACGGAACAAAGCGAGATGCTGAACGAGCCAACTGACTGGGGATAGACATAAAGAGTTTGCCTATTTTTCCTGTGGAATCAATTTTCAGAAAGTCATCTTCATATAAGCGAATAATTTTCCGCTTTGTCTCATCCACTTTCTGCAAATTATTCGTATCTAAATACGTATTTACCGCCTGTGGCATACCACCCACTAACATATATAACCGGAAATCTCGCATACTCGTTCTCAATGCAGGACCTAAAGGTATATGCTGATTGTAATACACTTTTAACAAGGGTAAAGAGGCAGTATCTCCCAATGCCCAACGAAACTCCTCATAATCCATTGGGTACATTGACAGACGATCCTCCTCACTTGGGATGGTGATATTTTGGGTGTTTTGCTTAATACTGATTAAGGAACCTGTTTCAATATAATCGTATCGCCCGTCTGCAACTAAGTATTTGATAGCTTGTCGCGCTTTGGGGCATCGTTGCACTTCATCAAAAACAATTACGGATTCTCTTGTAAATAGTTGTACATGAAAAGAGGATTGAAGAGTAAGAAAAATATAGTCCAAATTTGTCAAATCATCAAATAGATTTTTAATTTCTTTGGATACTTGGTTAAAATCTATCAAGATATATGATTTATATTCATTCTTGGCAAATTCTTCCACAATAGTGGACTTACCAACACGACGAGCACCCTCTACTAAAAGCGCTGACTTTCCTTTGTTTTCCTGTTTCCATTTAAGCAAATCTTCATAAATTTTACGTTTAAATACTCGTTCCATAAATATACTATTTTGAATTTTGCTGCAAAGGTACTAAAAATAAATGACTTATGCAAATATTTAAGCAAAAAAATGAAATCCCCCGCGGTTTTATTTGCCAAAATACCCAATTTCCCCGCGATTTTATTTGCCAAAACACCCAATTCCCCAGCGATTTTAATCACAGAAATCTCTATCATTCCCCACAAAAAACAGGGGAGGTCTTGCGACTTCCCCTGAATTTGCATAGAGTAAGATTAGAAGATTACTTCTTAACAGTGATCTTCTTGACAGAAATATTATTTCCTTGGAAAATAAAGCCTGCTCCCCAATCGATATAGGCATCACCGGTCAGACGAGCCGCAACATCTGCGTCAACAGTCATTGCGATGAATCCGTCTTCTTTAGCGGTGGTAGCATTCTCGATATTGATAACACCGGCATCATCGGGACGAACAATCTCATAGCCTAATTGGTCAGCGTTGAATACACCCCAGTGACCATCATAGAACTTAATCGCCCAATCGTCAGCTAAGAAATCGCAGTAGAAAGTAATAACCGAACCTTCTTTCACACCCAATTGTTTGAATATGTCAAGGACCTCGCCATCACCTTTACCGAATTCCCAACCTGCCCAACCGGTCAGTTCTTTCGTTCCTTCCCAAGCGGTCTTAGGTCCATCCAAGGCTTCCCATTCGAAGCTGAGGATCTTGATTCCGTGACCATAGATAACCCAACCGGTCTCGATGAGAGCAGTAACGTCTTCTGCTTTCACATTGACTACAGTGTACTTTTGTCCGGGTTCTACATCGAAGTGAGGATCGTCAGGATTATTATAGTCAATTGGAGTTGACCAGTCACGCCATTGAGCCTTGAAGTTACGATAGTCATCGGCATTGGTCTCGTGGTTGATAACGAGTTTACCAGGACCGGTTATCGTCTTCACAAATGCCTCATAAACATCAGGGTTCTTATCCGTGAAGAGTTCAAGGTTATTATCCCAAGAACCAACGTCCCAAGGAGTAGCGAAGGTGTAGAAGACATTACCCTCTTTGTGCATAGACAGACCGGCGGTCTTAGGCTGATTATTGTCGTGTTGGAAGAGAATAATGCCACCGTCA
The DNA here is from genome assembly GCA_045616645.1 of Paludibacteraceae bacterium. Classification (GTDB taxonomy): domain Bacteria; phylum Bacteroidota; class Bacteroidia; order Bacteroidales; family Paludibacteraceae; genus Colicola. Next base: position 20,005 of record JAZLHD010000023.1, on the reverse strand, counting down.
CCTTGACCTTCGCGAACGGCGAAGGTAATAATCGTACCGTCTTCGTTTACCTCGTATTGTTGTTGAGCGAACTTAATGTTCTTAAGGATGTCGCCATTCGGCAATTGGAGGTACTCAACGCGGTCGAATAACTTACCATGGATGGTAATGATATTACCGGGATACAAATCCGAGGTTTTACCGCTCAGCGAGTCAACAACTACCAACGGAACAGCAATCGTGTCAGCCGAGAAGGTAGCACCCGTGTTATTGTTGGCAAGCGTGATTGCACCACCCAAAGATGTCATTGGCACGTTCGTCTTAATGGCAGTACCTTCATTGTTTACCTCGAAAGCTACATCAGGAACACCGGGATAGTTAACGGTGGTGATGAATTGCAAGTATTCACCGGTAATGATGATTTCGTCACCATATTCCACATTCATGATTTCACCCGTCTTGTTGATGATAGGAGTATGAATCTCCAATACACCGGCTTCGAACTCATCTTCACCGGCAAGTAAGGTAACTTTACCGCTAACAGCCTCAATAGGCACAACTACTTGGATGTATTTACGTCCTACTTTCACGAAGTCAGCCGCCTCAACGGTTGCGCCACCGTAGAAAGTAACGGAAGTAATATTCCACATAAAGTCACCTTCGATGGTAACGATGTCTCCTGCCGTAACGGGAGCTTCGGGTTTAATACCGGAAACCTCTACTGCTTCAACATACGAAACAACAGAAACTGACCAAATCGTGTCTTTCCCTGCTACCAATCCGAGTTTGGAAGAAATAGCATTTTCAGGAACTTTGATATAAAACTCCTCAGCGGGTTTGCTGGAAGCAATGAACTTACTTCTCTCAATAGCTTCGTAACCGGGCACATCCTCATTAGCAATGGGGAAGAGCACTTGGCTTACTTGGTCCATGTGGGCACCCATCACGATGATGGTATCACCACGCAATACGGGGCACGGACCAAACGCATTGAGACTAACTTTGTCGCCATATTGGTTGGTGTCCAATCCTCTTTCTTTACAAGCCGAGAAGGACAGCGCTACGATGGCAAGAAATGCTATAATAATATTTCTTTTCATAACATATAGTCTTTTGAGTTAAACATTATAAGTTAGGAACAACACGGAAGTTATCCATCATGAATACCGGCGTACAAGCTTTACCTGAAGTACCGCCGCTCCAAGGCCAGATGATAAAGCTATCAAAGCTTTCCTCGCTGATCTTAACAGCACCTTTCGAGCCATCGGCATTGTAGATAAAGTCGCTGATAGGTAAGGTAACCGTAATCCACTCATCGCCGGTATCAAACGAACCGGAAGCTTGCCAAGGAATCCATAAGCCACGGCACAGATCCAGACCTCCATTACCGGAAGTGTGAATATAGGTATTGTTCTGCCAACTATCGTTCGCGCATTGCTTGTTGTTTACGAACAGAATTTGCATGGCAGCAGCAGACCAAGAATAATCCTTCGGGATGCAGATCTCGAACTTGAAGGACATCGAAGAAGGATCCGCAAAGTATCCCTTCTCTTGCGTGTTACGCAATGGAACACCTACTCCATCTTTAGCAATAGACATCGGATCCCCATTCCAGTTACCGCACCAGAACGGCAGTTTGAAGTTCTCTAACCAGTCAGTATCGGTCAACTCAGAAGCGCCATCACCAAGGATAACGAAGCGACCCGAAACACCTTGGATTCCATTATATTCGGTTGCATATTGAGCGGAGATGTTCCAACCTTGCGGTTTAACACCACTTTCCGAGCACAAGTATTGACCACCATCTTCAGCACCATCAAAGTCGGTAATGATACCGCGGTTATCCTTGTACACGAAACGAGACAGGCTCTCACCAAAGACGGTGTGAACCATGATACGACCTACAGGAGCACCGGCAGGAACAACGAATTGGATCTCGTTATCGGTAACGCTCTTCACTTCAGCTGCCAAAGGTGCGGTACTACCTTCACCCATAAAGGTTACGGTCAAAGGATCATCGGCATTGTTCTCGAAATACAAACCGGAGATAATGCCTACCGAACCTTCTGCTGCATACTCGTTCTTCATAGCCGTAACTTGAGGACCGGGTACAACTACATGGAAAGGATATGTAACTTTCGCATCACTCTTTGTTACCATCGTAATCTTATCCGTGATATTCTTTGGAATAGCATTCGGAATGGTTACAAGCATCGTGTTATAGGTGATATAACTGGTATTGAGGACGGCTTTCTTATCATTGAAATACATTTCCTTAATACTTGTCAAGTTCTCACCGACAATAGTAAGACCCGTACCCAAACTTGCCTCCACTAACAGGGAGTCTTTTTGGGTTACGTTTTGCGGACGGATGTACTTAATGGTAGGTACGCCATCCGTAAGCTCAAAAGCGTTGGGCTGATCCTTGCAGGAAGTAACTGCAAACACCGTCATTACGCTTACTAAAGCAATTATAAGATAATTTTTCATAATGATATTATTTACAAATTAATAGTGATAGGTTGCGCGTACATCTACGTGAATAGGAGCAGCATCTCTTGCTAAGTTAGGATTCTGGCCCACATCCTCTTGCGGGAAAGGCAAGGTGAATACCGCCGGAGTCACATTAGGAGCCTTCATATCGTTGTTATAAGTAACAGGGGCATCCTTATCGGCAGTCATTGACCAACCTGTACGATCTGCCAGCCAGAAAGCTTTGAACATTCCATTGCAGTTCCAGATTTGGTTACGATATTGCGCTTTGATTTCTGCAATACAAGCATCCATATCGTAATAAGCGCGACGAACGAAATCGTACCAACGATCCCCTTCACCGGCAAGCTCAAGACGACGCTCTTTCCAAACTTGGTCAAACGTTAACGAACCAACAGCAGCAGCACTCGGAATAGCACGTTGATGAACTTTATTGAAAGCATCGAGAGCTTCGGCATCAGTAGTTGTACCATTCCCCATCAGCACAGAAGCCTCAGCAGCTACCAAATACACATCAGCCAAACGGAGGATATGGGTAGCATAAGCGGAAGCCATGCGAGCCGCACTGATTCCGGTCTCAGCAACGTGGTCAGCGTTATCACCAAATAGGTGTTTTGCCCAGTTACTACCGCAAGGACCTTGGCATTGACCCTCAGAGAAGGCTTTACCATAGGAAGCATCATCGGTATCATAGATAGCATCTAAGTAGTCAAAACCTGCACCTAAACCGCTTGCGTGAGGACCGGTATAAGTCTTATCACGCCAGAAATAGGAATAGTGGTCACCGGCAGTCATAAACGTAGCTTTACGACGAGTGTCTAATTGAGGAGTAGTCGTAGGATCCGGCCAAGCAGCCACTTCTGCATCTACACCACTCTCGCCGGTCATTTCGATTACGCCAAAAGCAGCCATCAAGTCAGCCGAAGGACCTCCCCAGCCGCCCCAAATATCACCAAACTCACTAAAGCCAACAATACCAAGGTCAGATTGCAGCGAGTTTTGGCTGGTCCATTGTGAACCTACCGTCCAACGCCATGCAAACAGACTCTCGGGGCATTTATTGCTGTGACCCAAGAAGATGTCAGCATAGTTAGGCTCCAACGCACGACCCGAGTTGTTCTTCACGTCGATAGCGTAGTTGTATGCCTTTTGCAAATCCTCGTTATTAAGTTTTCCACTGACACCTGCTTTGGTCAGATAAACCTTTGCCAATAAGCCTTTAGCGCAGTATTGGTCGATACGACCGGCATCACCGTGAGCGGGGAGCAGTTCAATGGCTTTTTCAAGCGTCATGATGATATACTCATACACGTCTGCTTTTTGCACTTTCTTTTGCTCGTTATAGTCGCCCTTTGCCAAAGACTCGGAGTTACTATGGATAATAGGCACCTCACCGAACGAACGAACAAGGTAGAAATAAGCCATTGCTTTCCAAGCTAAGCATTCACCCATGCACTGATTTACAACAGATTGAGAGCAACCTTGAGCGTTCTTCAACGATTCGTAAACGGTTGAACTATGAGCAATCTCAGCCCAAAGGGAATAAGACATGTTAATCAAGTCTTCGTCCGTACCATTAACAGAGAAGTTTAGATAAGGAGAACTACCCCAATACATATTACCAGAGAAAACCTCACCAACTTTAATGAAACCGCGTTGGAAATCATACCAGGGCGAGTTGTACAGATAGTTCACACCTGAGATACAAGCCGCATCCGAAGCGTAGTAGTTATCTGTATTATAACTATCCTCTGCGGGACGATTTAAGAATTCCTCGCAGGAGGGAAGCATGAAGATCATGCTAAGCGCTAATACTAAATATTTGTTTTTCATAATCGTCTACATTATAATCCAATACTTAAACCAACTGTCCAGGACATAGGCGAAGGATAACGGCCGTTATCCAGACCCATTACATTGACACTCGTTGTGGAAGCACCCACCTCAGGATCGTAACCCGTATATTTGGTAGCGGTGAACAGGTTGTTACCGGTTACAGACAGACGGATATGATCGATCTTGTTTTTGAACATCTTTTTACCAAAGGTATAAGCTACCGTTAAGGTCTTCAGACGCAGATACGAACCATCCTCGATATAACGGCTGGACCATGCATCGTTGTCGTTCGGGTCATTAATAGAAGCACGAGGCAGCGTTGCATTCGGATTCGTAACTTTTACATTATCAATATGGTCGTACCAATCAGCTTGACCGGGGTTGATAGCACCTAAACGAGCGCGATCATTAACCGCAGATGTTTGGTTCGTCCAAGCCGAATTCATGTGCGTGAGCTTCATAGCGGTGTAGTTACCCACTTTGTTACCTACACTACCGTTGAAGAACAGGATAACCTCTAAACCTTTATAACGGAAGGTGTTGTTCCAACCAAACGTCATAACAGGCAGCGGAGAACCAAGATCCGTCCTATCGTTTATATCAATCACACCATCGCCATTGACATCCTTATACTTGATATCACCCACGAAGGTGGTATTAGCGCGACTATACTTAGTAGGATCGGTGCTCCAAGACTTGCTGCCATCCGCATTGGTAACAACAGGGTTGTTTTGTTGTAACAGATTCACCGGCGAGTTCAAAATGTCGTTGAAGTCTTGATAAATACCTTCTACTACATATCCGTAAAAGTTATACAGGCTCTGACCTACTTCTGTATGACTTACAACGTCATTCCATTGACCTTTACCTTCCAATGGCTTGGAGCCGCTCATCGCTATGAGTTTGTTCTGGTTGAAGCTCATTGATACATCGCTATTCCAACTGAAACCGGCTATGTCAACAGGCTTGGTGTTGAGGGCAATCTCAATACCGCGGTTGCGGATGTTACCATAGTTACCATAAGGTGCAGCCAAAACGGACGAACCGTTACCCAACGTACCCATGATAGACGGCAATTCGAGTTGCATCAACATATCCTTACTATCCTTTTGATAGAGGTCAACAACTAAGTTCAAGCGATCCCACAAGAAATTCAAGTCAAGACCGATGTTGAATTGCTCTTGGGTCTCCCACTTGATATCCAAGTTCTTCAAGTTAGCAGGACGATAGCTCAAACCTAAGTCGGTTGCCATGGTACTCATCACAGAACCCCACTTGTAACCACCGATATTTGAGTTACCCGTTTGTCCCCAACCGAAACGGATCTTACCATTAGTTAAGATACCTTTATCACGAGCTTCCTTCATGAAGTTCTCCTCACTGAAGCGCCATGCAACGGCTACAGAGTGGAACGGAGCCCAACGTTTGTTAGGACCGAAGTTAGAACTACCATCATAACGGAACGTATAAGTCAACAAATAACGCGAAGCGTAGTTGTAATTAGCACGTACGAAGAAGGATGCCATTGAAGCGCTACCAAATCCGCTGAAGATTTGCGGATCACCCGTACCTAACGAGGGGTTTTGAACGATATCGCTTGGCAGACCGGTATTCATCATACCTTTATAGTCCCAACGGCTTACCCACATTTCTTGACCAACCATGGCACCTACGTTGTGGTTCTTCTCTTTACCGAAGCTTCCGTTGTAAGTCAAGAAGTTCTTGAAGCTAACAAATGTATTGTTATTATCTTGCTTACGACTCTCATTACTTGGACGGCTCCAAGTACCTAAGTTAATCATCGGTTTATAGGTCTCACCTTGGCTCCAGTTCAGGTCATAACCGAACTCTGTGTGCCATACCAAACCCGGGTAGAACGTAACGTCAAAGAATAGGTTACCATTCAGTTTATGACGTTTCAGCGTAATCGTATTGTACTCTGCCAATGCAATGGGGTTAGGATTGGTAAATCCTTCCTTAGCAACTACAGAATATCCACCATCAATATTGTAAATTGGAATATCAGGAGGCGTAGTCAGAGAGTAAGTAATCAAACCTTCTTCACCATCCGCCAACTTCAGGTTATCACCAGTATGGGCATAAGCTACGTTTACACCCATCTTCAACCATTTACGCAGTTGAGCGTCAATGTTGGCACGCAGGTTGATACGTTGGAACTCGGAACCGATAATGGTACCTTTCTGGTCCATAAAACCACCGGCTACATAGTAGTGGATCTTATCCGTACCGCCTTGAGCGGAGAGTTGGTGTTGGTGTTGGAAACCGGTTTGGAAGACAGCGTCTTGCCAGTTCGTACCTAAACCGAGAACAGAAGGATCGGAATAAGCTTGATCGCGGTTTCCTGAGTAGATTTCACCTTGGTCAACCAAGTCGTTGTAGAATCCGGCGAAGTCGCGGAGGTTCAACATATTGAGACGTTTGGTTTGTTTGTTCCAAGTCACTTGACCGTCATATTGGAATTTAGCTTCACCTTCTTTACCGTGTTTGGTGGTAATAAGGATGACACCATTGGAACCTTGGGCACCATAGATGGCGGTAGCCGAGGCATCCTTCAACACTTCCATAGACTCAATATCCTGAGGGTTAATCGAGGACAGAGGAGAAATGGTAGAAACGGCACCATTACCAAGAGCATCACCTAAACCGAAGTCAGCACCGGACGAACCCGTGGATTGGTAGATAACACCATCGATAACGTAGAGAGGTTCAGCACCTGCGTTAATGGTAGCGATACCACGAACGCGGACGGACGAAGCGGAACCCGGGGCACCACTGGTTTGTACAGAGGTAACACCGGTAACACGACCTGCTAATGCTTGGTCAATGTTCGTCACGGAAGGATCCGTAAACGCTTTAGCGTCCAAGGTTTGAGAAGCACCAGCTAAGTCACTTTTCTTAGCGGTACCATAACCTACTACAACCACCTCATCCAGCACTTCCGTGTTCGCGGAGAGTTCTACTTTGAGGGTCGTTTTACCTTTTAGTTCCATTTCTTGGGTGGTTAGACCCACATACGAGAATACGAGAGTAGCATTTGCATCTTTTACTTCGAGAGCAAAGTTACCATCAAAATCCGTTACGGTTCCGTTTTGCGTACCCTTCTCCATAACGGTGGCTCCAATAACGGGATCACCCGTTTGTTCTGTGACCATACCGGTCACTGTTACCTGAGCCCACATGGCTAGCGGCAAGAAAAGTGCCGCTAACAATGTAGAAACTCGGATAGCCATAGATTTTGTTTTTAACATGTGGCTTAATATTTAAAGTTATTCCTATTTACTTATTACGCACGCACGCGCCTACGATGTTGTAGGTCTTGCCGTCGCGGATAATAAACATTTGACCATTCTCCAATACCTTAACGGCTTGGATGCCATCCTTAACGAAGTTCAAACCGGTTGCTGCTTCGTAACGAACACCGGCTTGGGTATCGTTATCTTGGTAGCAGATGGTAACTTTGGTTCCAATAGCAGGCTCCGTAGTTAATTCACCATCAACAGTGATATATACTACATCCTCACTGTTAGCAGCGAACCAAAGAGCCTCATTGTCGTAAGGACCGGCAGCATTGATATTGAAACCTTGACCGCCCCAAACACCAACATATTCCCATTGATGGAGAGCTTCGTTGCGAGTCATCGCAGCCCAAATCCATTCGCCGCTCTCCCACGGATGTTTAACATAGGTAGGACGAGCCAGAACTTCAGCAGTAAACGCGTTGCCGAGGAACTCATAGCAGTGGAACTCAACTTCATCACCTACGAGAACGTCCTTACCACTAACTTCAGCAATCTCGCTGATCTTGTAAGAAACAGTCTCTGTCGGTTCTGCCGCAAAGGCAAGTAATACCTCATCGCTACCAAGAACACCGGTAACTGTCCAATCACCGTGGTTGTCGGTACTCATCTGACGGAACGATACTTCTTCTGCACCATCCCACTTATTACCTAAGTAATAGGTCGGATATTCAACTTGGCTGAAGCAGAGGCTGTTAAGCTTAACCGTACCGGCTTCTTGTGCAACAAAGATGAATTGCATCAACTTCGCCATATCCACATTAGCCAGATAGTGGTAAACAACAATGTTCGTATCAGCAGAAGCTACGAATTGCTCCTCGCCTTGTGCGTCTTGCAACAGCACTTGGAAGTCGGTAGTAGCCTCATACTCAATCGTTAACGTATTGAGTGCGCTCAAGTCTAAGCCACCCAGCCACATATTCATTGCACTGTTAGCCGCAGCAAACGTCATCACACCTTCAGCAATCGAAGCGTTCTCATCTAATGCGTTGAAGGCTTCATCAACGATTTCGAAGCATTCCTCGGTAGGTCCGTCTTGATGCGGGCTACAAATCTCAATAGATTTGATGTTCAAACCGGCACCGCAGATAACCAAACCGCCTTGATTAACTAATGCGTCAATATCCTCAGCACTCAGACGGAAACCTTTCGAAGTAGCGTCCGCAGCAAATCCGCTGTAGTTACCATCAGGATCCGTTGCCGGATCGGCAAGCGTAGTAGGCAGAGCCGTCCAACTACCATCACCGAAACGAAGGTTTGTATAACCCACCGACTCATCAACCGTGAAGGTAACCGTTAAGCGAGAACCAACGGGAACTACGGACCAATCATAGCCACCCCAAGAGAGGTCGCCAACAGAACCTGTCCAACCGCCAAGAGCTACATCGCCTTCCCAAGCGTTATTGCAATCCATAATCGTTGCGTGGCAGAGTTCAATAGCTTTGATGTTCAAACCGGCACCGCAGATAACCAAACCGCCTTGATTAACTAATGCGTCAATATCTTCAGCGCTCAGGCGGAAACTCTTCGAAGTAGCGTCCGCAGCAAAGCCGCTGTAGTTACCATCAGGATCCGTTGCCGGATCGGCAAGCGTAGTAGGCAAACCTTTCCAAGAACCATCACCGAAACGAAGGTTTGTATAACCCACCGACTCATCAACCGTGAAGTAAACAGTCAGTTTATCACCAATATTTGCAGTGGACCAATCATAGCCACCCCAAGAGAGGTCGCCAACAGAGCCTGTCCAACCGCCAAGAGCTACATCGCCTTCCCAAAGATTGTTACAAATCAAATCGACTACTTCGCAGAGTTCGATTTCTTTAATATTCAGACCTGCACCGCAGATAACCAAACCGCCATTGTTATTGAGGTCGGCCAGATCGGCAGCACTGAGAACAATCGTCTTATAGGTAGCATCCGCAGCAAAACCGCTGTAGTTACCATCAGGATCCGTTGCAGGATCGGCAAGCGTAGTAGGCAGAGCAGCCCAATTGCCATTACCAAAGCGCAGGTTCGTATAACCCACCGACTCATCCACCGTAAAGCGTACCGTCAGCTTAGAACCTTGCTTAACCGTGGACCAATCATAGCCACCCCAAGAGAGGGCACCTACAGAACCTGTCCAACCGCCAAGAGCTACATCACCAAACCAAATCGTGTTACACTCAATATCCGCTTCGCGGCAGAGTTCAATACCCTTGATAACCAGACCTGCACCGCAGATAACCAGACCGCCTTGATTTACGAGAACTTCAATATCGGCTTGGCTGAGAATAATGCTCTTAGAGGTAGCGTCCGCAGCAAAACCGCTGTAGTTACCATCAGGATCCGTTGCAGGATCGGCAAGCGTCGTAGGCAGGCCCTTCCAAGAACCGTCACCAAAACGAAGGTTCGTGTAACCCACCGACTCATCAACCGTGAAGTAAATGGTCAGTTTATCACCACTCTTAGCAGTGGACCAATCATAGCCACCCCAAGAGAGGTCGCCAACAGAACCTGTCCAACCGCCAAGAGCTACTTCGCCACTCCAAATCATGTTGCAGAGATACTCTTTCTCATCGGGATCCGGATCAACAGGCTCTATCTTAGTGAAGATAACACTGGTGTCAGCCAAAACAAGTTCAACCTTGTAATCGCCGGCAATAGCGGGAACTTCGGCAGCCTTCATCGTGTCTTCCGTACACATATTGATAATGTAGTAAGCACTATCCTCTTCGGCAATAGCTATTTTCTCAAGAACCAAATTACCGCCGTCCGTTTCAGCTAATTGAATCAGTTGGTCATTCATCAAATAGCCAAACTTAGGAGAGCAATATGCACTCTTCCAAGCAGCAACCACATCCTCAGCGTGATAGTAACGAGGAGCTACATCCGCACCCGTTGCGTCTGCCTCAACGAACTCTTCACCATAACCTGCATAGTAATTATAGGTTTGGCTGTAACGATCACTATCGTAGAACTCTAACGAATAATGATTAGGAGCATCGTTTACCATTTGGGCAAATCCTGCTTCGTTCTTAAGATAGCACTCCTCCGTACCTTCCGGAACGGTTACATTGTACTTGATATAAGGAGCGAAATACATGTCGCGAATGTCTAATTCGCCACCCTCTAATCCTTTATCGCCTGCGATGTTGAACAGAATATAGTACGAATCACCTTCATTCTCTTGACTTAAAACGCTCTTATCTTCCAAATTCTCATCTAAGTAGATAACCACTGTTTTCCAATCATCCGTTTTCCCTTCATACGAACCATACGCAAATACAGGTAGTGCTGTCGCGGGATCATCGTCAGTCTTCACAATGCTAATAGTAAAACGACCTTCCATATTGGCCTTGTAGTCGAATACCAGTGCAGAGGGGTTCTCTATTACTTGTTTCATAAAAGAAACGCCGTAAGCATTACCTACCAAACCGGCAACAGCCGTTTTGCTACCACCCGTGGTGATCTTCAAGTAATAATCGTTTACCATCTCATCAACAACAACCTTCTCGGCAGCCGCATTAAATCCGGCATACGGCTTAGCTTTGATATCACTGCCCAAGTAGTTCTTGTAGAGACACATCATGTTACCATTGTGGCGATTCAACTTAAGTTCTCTGGTCTCCGGATTGAAGACAACATTGTAGATACCATCTAATTGCATCAATGCCAGATGCTCCTCGATTAGTTTGTAGGGGAGAGGCTCATCACCACCGGCGATAATGTTCGTAATCGTATCCAGGCAAGCTTTTGTGTACTCACGAATCTGAAGCGTATTGCCCTCTTCTAATGCGAGATCATAAGCGCAATAAGAATCACCTTCAAACTTCAGCTCGACAACGACCGAGTCATTCACTACCAGTTCGTAATACGGAGCACAGAGTTGGTTCCAAGCTACAACCACATCCGCTTCGCCTTTGTAAGTACGCATAACGGCTGTACCTTCAGCATCTACCTCGTAGAAATTTTCTTCCGTCTTGAGAGAGTAATAATACTCTTTACCCATAGCGTTGAACGGAACAACGGTCGTAAAGGCATTGAGCGAAACCCAGTCCATCTCAACCGCTTTTTCTAAGCCTTCTTCAGCGAAAACGAGATAGCACGCCTCCGAACCTTCCGGAACCGTTACGTTAAATGGGGTCTCATAAGCAACAACGTAGTTAATACCACTCGTCACCGTTTGACCTGCATTGTACTTGAATAGAAGGTTAGCTTGAATAACGTCGCCCTGTGCGTAAGAGCCATCAAACCGATACGAAACGGCGTCACCGATAACAGTAGCATCTCCCGCTACTTTACCGTCCACCATCACTTGTACAGCGAGACCTTCCACAGCAAGAGCTTCAGCATTCAGTGTTCCTTCCATCTTTACCGAGTTGTCTGCAATGTTCGTTACAAATACGTAATCGAAATCGTACTCCACTCCGACTTTGTTCAACAAGCCTGAGAGGTTACCTGCAAACACACTCACTGCTGCAAATAAGCAGCTCAGAAACAAAGAAATTCTTTTCATCTTGTTTGTGTTTTTTGGTTAATAAATAGTGTTAATTTTAATGTTATATATTTGTGAAAATATATTGTCCTTTATGTTCTTATACCCACACAATGAATCACGCTGCAAAATTACTGCTTTTTTGCAACGTGACCGAATAGTATATTAACAAAGAATTGTTAAATCTTTACAAGAGAATCTTATTTTTCTGATAGGCGCTCCTAAACTGAGTAGGAGTAAGTCCTCTTATTCTATGGAACAGGCGATTGAAATTACTCAAGTTATTAAACCCGCAGTCGTAGGCTATTTCCGCCACGCTGTGCGTTGTATCCACCAACATCCGTGAGGCGTGTCCCAGTCGTATATCTGTCATATAATCCGTAATCGTTCTACCCGTCTTGGTTTTGAAGAATCGCGAGCAGCCGACCTCTGTCATCCCTATCAAATCCGCCAAATCGCCTAACTTAACATCCTCCTTGTAATGCGCATCGATATACTCTTTTACCTTCTTCACACGGCGCGAGCCTGAAGGTGAATCGGTCTGCGTAAAACTACCGCTGGACAATACGCGCATCCCTTCATCGAGCGATAACCGGTGCATCATCTCAAAGAAAATCAGCATCTGCTGAAAACTATTCTTCTCTCTGACGAGCAACATCAGCAACGAATAGACATTGAGTATGCCCGTCTGCGAGAAAGCGACCCCTTTCTTAGCGCGTTCAATCAGTTGTGCCACACTGGCAAACTGATTTTTTTTTAACAATGGATCAGGAAGACACGAGAGTTCAAATTGTACCGTGATTTCTTGTATGTCTTCTGCGTGACAATCGCCCTGCTGCCAAACATGTTCCACATCACTGGTCATGAGTGCCAATTCGAGGTCATCAATTTTCTCCACGCTATCCCCTACAATGCGCTCTACGCCCTTGCCTCCGCGTATAAAATTCAGTTCACAACAAGTGTGTTTGTGAATAGGATAAGTGAACTCTTTTTTGTGCCGTTCAACGATAAATAAACTATCCCTTTCCGACAGCGGAGCTATCTCTAATAAAACGTTTTGTGCCATAGATATTTGTTAAAATAGTATTATAATTGTTGTCCAAGCACATTGATTGCTTTGCCATTTACCTCCATCACCACCCCATTTTCGGTCCAAATCTTTCGATTCCCTCTCAGCCTCTCCGCTTCTCCGCCTTTCAGCCTTTCAGCCTCTAACCCCGTTCCCGTCTTGGTTACCATTAGGGTGAGTGGCATATCCTCATTGAGGATCATTTTTCTCACTTGTGTTGTAGCGCCATCAGCCCACGTCACTTCCACATTGATCTCGCGTCCGCCGAACCACCAACCACTCCAATAGGCTTCGCTCAGAGGCTCACCATTGAAAACGACGGTAGCGTTCTCTGCATCCTCAAAGGTCAACGTCATCTTTTCCGCTGTACCGAGTTTATAGCGTTCCCCTAAATGTTTGATAAACGGTTCGTGACGGTTATTAGCCCAGTTGAGTGCCATATTATATTCATCGTTATAGTTTGGCCACCATTCGTTATAGATGGGTCGATGATACGAACTATATTCGGGTTGAATAACGTCCACCATGGCGTCCAGATGTTCTTTGATGCGGTCGGCACGCAGGAAATCCCCTAAATAGACAAGGGTTTTCTTAACAAACGTCTCTTTGTATTGTTCGTTTCCCATCGCGTAGCGGAAGAAAGCCGTGTGTTCGGGGGCATTCGCCCAGCTATGTTCAGCGTCGTATTTTTGGTTATACATATACTCAAACATGTTGTAATTCGCCGGCATCCCATAGATACCGAAGCCATAGTCTAAGTCCTTGGCTAACACGCGCCAAACGGGCTTAAAACCGGTCTCCGCATCCAGCGGACGCCACCAAACGATGTTATTTCCGGGCCAATCGATGTTATTAAAAAAGAGTTCCATTATCTCATAGTTCATGAACTCCTCGATATCAATCATTTGTTCATACTCTTCCCACGTATGTCCGGGGGTAGCCATGAAGGTCTTAAAGTCTGTCCATTGGTTCCAATCACCGGATTTCAATTCGCCCCAGTTCTCGACCATTGTGATATCCTCTAAGCCGTCGTAGTAGGTGTAGATATTATCCTCATTACTGCGGTCACGGATAGCTAATATTCCCTTGTATTCGCCATTGATGAACACGATAGCGGGTTTCCAAGCCATCCAGTCGATATCACGATACAATGCCATGCAGCGTTGCATCAGTGCATCGCGCATATAGAGGTAATCGAAGTCGTTGGCAGCATTATGCAAGATGATGGACTTAAAATCCGTTACCTCGGGGCGTTGGTCAGGGAAGAACTCATAATCGAGGCGTTTCTCGCCAAAGCGTTTGTTAGCGTAGATAAGCAGCGACTTAAGATCAAAGCCACGCGAAGCGTTGCCGTGTACGCGCGTCTCGGTGAGTTGGTGTAAGGTAGCTTCTTTGTTTGTTTGCTCAAAGAACTCGAAACTCACGGGGCGACGCCAATCGAACCGATAGTTCTCTTGCCAATCGACATAACTACCCTTAACCAAGATACCGAACTTATCGTCATACCAGTATTTGTCATCGCCTACGAGGGAGATAATCGGCATATCCGTCTCGTGTCCAAGGAACAGATACGACTCGGTGCGAGCCATCGGGCTTAGATAGTCTTGACAAAACAGTTTAGCGCGAATCATGGCGTTCTTATCCACGCGAAGAGAAACGGCTTTATCGGTTATTGTACCATGAGTCGCATTGGGTTCGCTGCCGTCTAAGGTATACCTTATATAACTATTCGCGGGCGCGTCCGCGGGAATAGAGATTGTGACGTAGAGCGTTTGAGGGGTAGTAAACACGCGCCCTGCCTCACTAAAATCCGGATCGGGAAGGATTTGTTTGTTCTTATACACCGCCCCCTCATTGGCTTTATTAGGAGTGGCATTGCGGAAGAACCCCACGTCTCCGCTATTGTTACGTCCGTACGATATATTAGGGGCAGCCATCTTAGGAATAGCTACGAGGGAGTCGATAAGTTCCTTGTTCTTGAACAGATAGACGGCGCCGTCCTTACCGCTCTCCAAGCGGAAAGACGTATGCCAAGCCCCTTTGTCTTCGTCCTTGTCGCAATAGATGATTGCGTATGCGTGTGCGTCTAAGGTGTAGTTGGGTAAGTTGCAAGCTTTTTTAGCTTTCGGTCCGTCCCCGAGTTGGTAATCTTTGAGATTGACGGCGGTGGCACCATCGTTGTACAGTTCCACCCATGAATCGGGGAATTCGTTACTGTCATCGACGATGCAGTCAATGTTGGATTGCATAATCTCGTTAATGCGTAATTCGCCAAAAACGGTGCAAGAGAGGGCGCAAAGCAGCACCACTAAGAATGTGTTTTTCATGTCAATTGATTAAATTTTGTGCAAAGATACAACAATTTTTGCACATTTCCAAATTTATTTGATATTTTTTTACAAACAATTCCCTACTCCCTATTTTTCTCCACCAGATCTTTGATGGTTTGGACAGAGGCACCGGTGGTGAGGCCATCGGCAGGGGTGTGGAGGCAGTAGTCCACAAGTTGGTTCACCGTCGAGGTGGCCACGTGCAGACGTGTATCGGAGGAAGCGTAGTAGATAAACACTTCGCCTTTCTCGTTTACCACCCAACCATTAGAGAAAAGAACGTTCATCACGTCGCCGATGAACTCCTCGCCCTCGGGTGCCATAAAGAACCCACCGGGTTGTGCGATAGCACGCCATGGCTCGTCGAGAGCCGTCATATACATATAGAGGACGTAACGCAATCCCGAAGCGCAGCCGCGCACACCGTGCGCGAGGTGCAGCCAGCCTTGCGGGGTCTTGATGGGGTGTGGTCCTTCGCCGTTCTTCACCTCTTTGATGGTGTGGTAGAAACGGCTATCGATGATCGTTTCCTCTTTGACTTCAGCATGGGTGATGTCGTCCACGAGAGCCCAACCGATACCGCCGCCTTTGCCGGTGTCGATAAACCCATCTTGTGGGCGGGTGTAGAGGGCATATTTGCCATTCACGAACTCGGGGTGGAGGACGACATTACGTTGTTGGGTCTTAGTGACGAGGTCGGGCAGACGTTCCCACGTCTTGAGGTCGTGGGTACGGGCGATACCGCAAGCTGCGGTAGCGGCACTGAGGTCACTCGGGAGGGTATCGTCGTGACGTTCTACGCAGAACAGGCCATAGATCCAGCCGTCCTCGTGTTGGGTGAGGCGCATATCGTAGATATTCGTTGCGGGAACGTCAGACTCGGGCATGGTGATAGGTTCGGGCCAGAAGCGGAAGCCATCGATACCGTTATCGGACTCGGCCACTGCGAAGAACGACTTACGGTCGTTACCTTCCACGCGAACGACGAGGACATATTTGCCATCGAGGTAGATAGCGCCGGAGTTGAAGGCAGCGTGGATACCGATCCGTTCCATGAGGAAGGGGTTACGTTGTTCGTCGAAATCGAATCGCCACGTCAGTGGGGCGTGGTCGCCCGTGAGGACAGGATATTTATACCGAGTATAGATGCCGTTAAACGAAGGTATTGCCTCGTTTGGACGGTTGATAAGGGCAGCGTGTTGCTGCTCCAGCCATTGTTTGCGTTCCAAGAAGTTCATATTATTGTTTACTTATTTAGTTCATTCCATTTCGAGCGGGTGAGGACGAAGTCCTGCCTGAAAGCGGCTTGCCACCACTCTTTCGGTGCCATGCCATGGGTACTGCTTTTACCCGTGTTGTAGTTGTAGTCGTACCACGTCATAAACCACGACCATGTTGCTCCGCCTGCCCAAATGGTATTTAATGCCGCCAACTTCGCTTGGTCGCCATTGCCGCATTCACTTAGGGTGATGATTTTTTTCGGGAAGGCTTGGTGTAAGGATGTATATGCGTCCACCATGTTTCTTACCGAACAGGAATAACTATCGCAGCCGATGACATCCACGTATGCGTCACCCGGGTAGAAGGCTTTGCCTTTGACATCGCCCGTCCACACCCAGATGAGGTTATTGAGTTTATGGTAGTTCGTGAAGCGGTCGTATATAAGTTTCCATAGATGTATGTACGCGTCTGCGCCACCGGTTCCCCACCAGAACCACGCCTTACCGCCGGAATAGTTGTATATGTTTCCGGCCCCCTCGTGTAAGGGTCGCCAGATAACGACGATACCGGCATCTTGCATCTTTTTGAGGTAACCGGCAATCTGGTCCATTTGTTTGATGACTTGTTGATATTCGGGGCTATCGGTTGTCATTACGTTCTTCACATTAAAACTCGTTTGATCGGATGCGTTGCCCGGGGTGCAGGTATAACCTGTGCCGCCATTATTAGGTTGGTTCCAGTGCCACATCGCGCCTACCAATCCGCCGGCAGCAGCCCAGTTTTTGACGATGGTGATGTCGGAGTAATCGAGCCAACCGCGGGGGTTGACGTCCTTGCTATTGAGGTAGTGGATAAAGTCGAACACGTTGAGTACGGGCCATTGGTTGGTCCACTGATGAACATTCTCTGCCTCTTTGATGTTCCAGTCCACGTTAGCGACGGTGCCGCTAATGATTTTCTTTCCTTGCAGTTCCCACAGGGTTTTGTACAATTGTTGAGCCTGTGCGGAAGCGTTAGGGTTGCATAAGGTTGAGTCCGGGACAACGGGATCGTCCGGAGGGGTCGGTTTCTTCTGCTCTTGTTGTTGAGGTTCTTGTTCTTTTTGTTTGTCACAAGCGGTTATTCCCAATGCCAATACGGCGAGAATGATAATAAAAAGTTGCTTAGTCATAGTTGGTTTTATTTTTGAATTTCATTCTCTTGCGTTTTGCGACGCAAAAGTACAAAAAAATTTTGACATGTGCAAGAAATAGCACTCATAATGTTGCTATTTGTTAAAAAAGTATTATTAAGAGATTCGAATTATCTTCCTTGACGGAAGGGAGCGTAGCCATTATATGTCGCCTCTAACGAATCCAGACCATCATAGATAACTTGTGTTGAGAGGACGCTATCGCCATACACCTTACGCAGATAATCTAAGTTGGTAAAGAAAGAGGAATGGAGCGTTGTTGCAGATTTAATTTCACATGCATGGAGTTGCATTGATTCTTCCTGTATCAAATCTACTTCATGTTGTGATTTATCGCGATAAAAATAGAAATTGTTATCTAGTGCTTGATTGAAACGATCCTTCAGTTTATCGGCAATAACGAGGTTCTCAAACAATGCTCCTCGTAAGGGGCAATTGGCTACCGCTTGCTCATCGTGTAATCCTAACAAATAGCAAAGTAATCCTGTGTCGTAAAAATAGATTTTAGGCGATTTAATGAGACGTTTACCTACATTACGATAATAGGGTTGCAGAGTAAATAAGACGTACGATGCTTGCAAAATACTCAACCACGATTGAATCGTTTTGACAGATACGCCCACCTCATTGGCTAATCCGTTGGCATTAAACTCCGAACCCACGCGCGTAGCGCATAGGCGCACAAATCGCACAAAAGTATCTAAATTAGAGATGTTGGTTATCATTCGAACATCTCGCTGGATATAAGTAGAGAAATAGCTATCATACACATTCCATATTGGCTGTCCATTGCCCCAAATGGCAGGGAAGAATCCGCGCAGGAGGAGGGTGTCTGTAGATAAAGGACGTTGCATCGCGTCCAGCTCCTTAATAGAGAAAGGTAATAAACGAAAAACAGCGACACGACCGGCAAGAGACTGGCTGATGTTTTGTAGCAACAGAAAATTAGAACTACCCGAAAGCACAAATCTACGGGACTTATCCTCATCCACAAGCACTTTCACTGCGGAGAAGATTTCGGGCAAATAATGAGCCTCATCAATAATCACACCGGAAGAGTAACGAGAAAGTTCTGCATAAACATCCCTTTGCAAGGCTTCTCTAACAGACGCTTGCTCTAAATTTACATACGCGTAATCAGGGAATGCCATGCGGCATAAAGTCGTCTTACCGGATTGGCGAGGACCCGTAATAGACAGAACCGGAAATGTTTGAATCAACCGAGTTAATTCAGTTTGAAGATGTCTATAAATCATGTTATACAATTTTTAGATTAGCCATTTTTGGAGTTCAATTCCAAATCCGCCTGCAAAATTACTATTTTTTTTCGATATATGCAAATATTTATATAAAAAAACGACAAATAATGCCGTTTTTATTAAAGATTGCCATTACTCTGTATATTGTAATCAACTTATATAAAGAGAATTGTAGGCTTTTGGACGATTTTGGAGTTCAATTCCAAATCCGCCTGAAAAAGATTTGTTACCGTGCGTGCAGGTTGATGCTTATTGATTTATTCCAATACGCCAAGTCCGCCTTGTGCATTTTTCGCGCATTTTTGCGCGAATGACATCTCCCATCTCCAAAAAAAGTCCCAACAATGTCCCAACTTTTAAGACCTATCCAAGACCTATGTCAGTAAGGTCTTTTAGCCTCTAACTCCGCGTGATTACCGCCTGATTGCCGCGTGATTACTGCGTTCGTATAGGAGGGTGTAAGGAACAAGCCTGTCCTGTGCTGCGAGCATCCGCGAGCAGAATTGAAATGGTCATGACCAGATGACCATTTCCTTGTAATACTTTGTTTGATAGTCTTAAAGGTGTTAGTAATTTTTGGAGGATTAGTAAGAGACCCAATGCACGATGAGATAATGGTTATCAGTTCCAAAAGATCGCTGTCATTTTGAATATTATATTCGTTGATTTTGTGTAAATACACACTTTTAACGACTTCTATATAACTATTTCGTTTTCCGCCATTTTTTATCTCTCACAGATTCCACAGATTGCACGGATTGTCTTTATTATTTCCTCCTATTTCTTTATTCTCGGATTGTGAGTAAACTCCCATCCATACATAAATCAATAG
>JAZLHD010000022.1:0-6932 GCA_045616645.1 Paludibacteraceae bacterium | reverse complement strand
TCCTCATCTATAATTTATTATTGTGTTGGCAACAACACGGGATGTGACGTTAGGAACATTCCCTTTTTAGTTCTTCTTTTTTGGTAGTGGGAGTTTACTCACAACTAACGAAAAAAAGAAATAAAAAAATAATAAATTAATTATCAATCAGTGCAATCTGTGGAATCTGTGAGAGCTATCATCATTTCATCAATTCATTTAGTTGTTTTTCTTCAAACCGCAACGGCGACAAGCGGTTCATGTTGACGGGTACACCAAAACGTATTTCTTGGTAATCAATATCGAGGATGACGGAGTGACCTAATGCGCTATAGGAGCGTAAGGTAGAAGTCCGTCCCATGGGAAGTATATCACCGGTAGCTATTTGTTGAAGGTGATCAAATGTGATTTCAGGGGAGTATCGACTTATTTGTTCGTAGGTAAGCGGGATATAAGTCATGTTGGTTTTATCAAACACGGTCACTTCTTGTGGGGTAGCTTCCAAGCGGTATAGTTCCATCCCTGCGATGGGTTGAATAGACCATATAATAAGTGAGTCAATGGTGATTGCCATAGCAACGCGTGTGTTAAGGACTTGTTGGTCAATGGTGACCGTCACGCGTGCGGAGGGCACCCAGGCGGTTTTGACACCCTTATATTCGCTTTGCTGTTTATAGGGAGCGACGGTGCTGTATTCGTAGGACTTACAGCCTATCATTAAACAAGCTAAACCTGTTAAACAAGCTAAACCTATTTTATTTAATCTTTTCAAGGTGCTGACGTATTTCTTTTTGTTCAGAATCATTGTTGCTTAGATCCAGTGCGTTTTCTAAATAAAACTTGGCAAGGCTATCTTTGCCAAGAAGGTGTAATATCCACCCGTAGGTGTCTAAGTAGGACGCCGTTTTGGGTTGTAACTGTATCGCCTTAAAACTCATTTGCTCTGCAAGTGTCAAGTCTCCTTTATGGGTGGCGAGGTAGTAAGCGTAGTTGTTGAGGATAAGGGCATTATCCGCGTCTAATTTCAGGATAGCTTTATAGACAGGTATCAGTTTTTTTGCTGCGGCGTGGGTAGCCTCTAATACTAACGCTTTCTGTACAAGGAAAGGCTCATCGTAAGGATCCTCCTCTAAGTATCTGTCTATCGCCTGTATCGCTTGGCGATAGTTGAGTTGTTGGATAGCCACCGTGTATCGAGCCCAGGCTGTATAACGCGAATATCCTAAGATACGATCGATCTGTTCGATGGCTTTGGTGGCACTTTTATAATCCGATGCTTCTTGGGCAATCTGCATGAGCGTATTCCACGCATCGGGGTCCTCGGGGTGAACTTGCACTGCCCCTTGCATGATGTGTAGGGCTTCCTCTACTTGATGGTCATCCATGAGCTTGGACACGTGGTGCATATATAAATCGTTGGGCGCATACTTGTACGCGCGTGCGAAACACTCCTTAGCTTTATCGTGTTGTCCGATAGCGTCATAGATGAGACCCAAATAGTCTTGGGTTTTTCCGTCGGTAGGATGGATGGCTTGACAGAGCATAAGCAAGGGGTAGGCGTCACTATATCTGCTCTCGTCTAACGCTTTTCGCGCTGCGTAGAAGTTATAGTAGAACTGCGCCTCCCTTTCCGCCTCTACTTCGGTGCACGATGCATTCTGCCCGATGCACAATGCACATAGTAATAATATGATTCTAAAATTCTTCATACTATGAGTTTAGGTGTTTAGGCGTTTATTTTAACGAATTAACGAATTAAACGACGTCTAAACTACTAAACCACTAAACGAATAAACAATAATCAATCACTTCGTCCCCGAATGTCCAAATCCCCCTTCGCCTCTTTCTGTTTGTTCGAGTATATCGACTTGGAACACGTCGGGTCGTTCTACGGGTGAGATAAGCATTTGGCAGATACGGTCGCCGGACTCGATGGTTTGGGGTTCGTTACTGAGGTTGATGATAATGGTACATATTTCTCCGCGGTAGTCGGAATCGATGGTACCGGGGGTATTCAGTACCGTTAGTCCGCGTTTGAGGGCAAGTCCACTGCGTGGACGTATCTGGGCCTCATAGCCACGGGGTATCTCCATGTATAAACCGGTAGGAACTAAGCAACGCTCAAAGGGTTGCAGGGTGATAGGTTTGTCAAGAAAGGCGCGCAGGTCCATGCAAGCGGCTTCTTCCGACTCGTACTTTGGCAGCGGATTATTGCTGCGGTTGATAAATTTAATTGTCATATTGTTTGATTTTTAGATCGTTCACTTCGTTCACTGTAGGACCGCTACGCTGAAGGACCGCTTCGCTGAAGGACCGCTTCGCTGTAGGACTCTTAGAACCTCTTCTCTACGAGGACTTTGAGTCCGTCTTCTACAATCTGTATATGTATATCTTTCTCCATTTGTACGGGGTCGCCATCAATATGGAACGGACCCTCTTTTTCGCGATACAGCATCACCTCTTTGGCTTTTGCACCATCCATGAAGAGGCTTTTATCCAGCATCTTCGTGAATAGTCCTACGGCGAGAACCGGTGCTGCAAACACGGCTTTGTTACTCATGATACAGATATCCATTTTCCCATCTTGAATACTCGCTTTCGGGGCGATATAGGCTTCGTTGCCCCATTGGTTTGCGTTCGCAAAGGTGATAAGGAAGGCCGGAGTGGTGATATCCAGTTTACTTTCACTTTCACTTTCCACTTTCCCTACAATGTGATAGGTCTCGGGCTTATAGGTAATCAAGTCTTGCACAATCTTCTGTAGGTAGGTCTTGAATCCTCTTTTGCCGGCTGCGGCAAACTGCTCGGCTATCATTGCATCAAAACCCGTGCCACAAGTGGTTACGAACACGTGTCCGTTGGCGAGTCCGTAGTCGGCTGCGATAGGTTCGCAGTGGTTGAGCATTTCTATGGCGCGGTTAAGGCGCATGGGGATATTCAGGTGTCGAGCGAATCCGTTTCCGCTGCCCATGGGTATTATTCCCATCGCTGTTTGGGTGTCGCATAATCCGCGAGCCACTTCGTTGACGGTTCCGTCGCCGCCTACAGCTACGACTGCCTCAAAACCCATTTGAGCAAACTGTCTTGCCAGTTCTTCGGCATGACCGGCACGTTCGGTAAAGACGATGTTCGGTAGCCATTGGTTTTTGTCCAATGTTTGGGTAATGAGTTTAGGTAACTTATTCTTCTTTTGTGTTCCCGCAATCGGGTTAATAATAAATGCTATGTTCTTCATATTTTAACCATTGTAATAATCCCTTCATGTCGGGAAAGACCAAATCGGCTCCCTCGTCGTATAGGTCTTTGTCCGGTAGGGGACCTGTATTCACTCCGATAGCAAACAGTCCTGCTGCTTTGGCAGAACGGATTCCCAATGGGGCATTCTCAATCACGCAACACTGCGACTTATCGATACCCGCTTTCTCCCAAGCTTTAAGGTAAGGTTCCGGATCGGGCTTACCTTTCGTTACGTCTAATGCGGTCACCATTCGTTCTCGAACAAAAACGTGAGGGAAAGTCTCTTCTATCTGGTCAAACAACGATTGTTGTCCGGAACCGGTGACGATATATAGTATTTTGTTTTGCGAAACGAGGTACTCAAGTAGTTCTTTGACATTCGGGATAGGTCCTGCTCCTCCGAGTTGATAGAAATGGTCCGTTTTCTCTTTATAGATTGCCCAGATCTCCTCTTGACTGGCTTCACGATGTTCTTTTTGTAAGATGGCGTGATAGATAACATCCTGTCCTGTACGCCCTTCATTGCGGTAACAGTCTTGTGCTGTAAAATCCAGTTGATGCTTTTTCATAACCTCATCCCATGCTTGGGAGTGGTGGGGCATTGAATCAAACAGCACGCCGTCAAGATCAAAGAAAAACGCTTTAAACATAATCTCTCTATTACATGTTTGCATTATAATACGCAGGATTACCTGTCACTTCGTCCCCAAGGAAGGGTAGGCGTTCGTAAGGTTGTTGTTCAGAACTCAGTTCTATCTCCGCTAATGTGCGCCCTTCGAGTCGTCCGTGAAACTCGTCTATTTCCCATTTCAGTCCATCGGCTACAGGGATAATCCAGCGTGTTTTTTCTATCATCCCCGGTAAGGCGAGTGCCATCAGTTCCTTAGCATCTTTGAGGTCGATCTCGCGCTCCCATTCAAACCGTGAGAAACCCGCTTGTCCGGCAGCGGACTTGATGGTGAGGTAGCCGGTATTGTCGCAGATACGGACACGCACCGTCTTCATGGGGTCTTTACACAAGTATCCTTGTTGGATGGTGTGTTTCTGTGTGGCGAGGTTTTTATAACTCTCGTCTTTCACTAAAAACTTTCGTTCTATTTCGATATTGTTCATTGATGCTGGGGTTTGAGTAGATCATTGACCGTCTTCACAGGATTGAAGGTCGAAATAGGTACTTGTACGAAGATCGTGTTCCAACGCGACATAGCTCCGTTCCATAACCCCGGCAACTCAAGCGCTTTCAGTTCCTTACCGTCCTTTGACTTAGACGAGATAAATCCGGTCTTCTCATCTACAAAATCGGGTAGGTGATACGGCTTGCCGTTTTCGTCTTTGATAGCGCACACTAAATCCACGGGATTGAAGTGTGTTGATTTTGCCATCAACTCTTTGTCGGCTATCTGACTGGACTCTAATATCTGGTTTGTGATACGCCCGTCTTCCTCTTGCACGAGGAACGGTCCTCCGCCGGGTTCGCCGGTATTCTTCACTACGCCGCAGACACGGATAGGACGACGCAGTAACGTCTTCTCCTCTTCGCTAACCGTTGGGTCTTGCAGACGAGCGAACACGCGGGCTTGCTCTTGTACGAGCACGCCGGCTAAGACTTGTTTATAGTGAATGGTATCTTTCTTGAGGCGGTCGGGAACGACGTTGTCAATGTTCTTAACAAACACCACGTCGGCATCAATGTTATTGAGGTTCTCAATGAGCGCTCCGTGCCCACCCGGGCGGAAAAGCAAACGTCCATCCGCTGTGCGGAAGGGGGTGTTATCCGGATTAGCGGCTAACGTATCGGTTGCAGGTGACTGCTCCGAGAAGGAGATATTAAAGTGGACATTGTATTTGTTTTCCAACTTAAGTAAGTTCTCTGCCACATGTTGGCGGAAGAGGGGCAGGTGCTCGTGACTGACGGTGAAATGCAAGTTCACTATCCCGTTGGAGGCAGCGTAGAGCGCACCTTCCACCATGTGTTCCAGTACGGGGGTACGTGCTCCGTTACGATAGTTATGGAATAGCAGCAGTCCTTTGGGTAGTTTCCCGTAGGCCATGTTTTCCAATAGGTACCGCACGGCCTCTTGTCCCTGCTTGCCCTCTAATTGGGGACCAAAAGCAAAATCCTTGATGTGCGTCAAGAACTCCGTAATAAAAGGAGTCTCGATACCATTGTCGAGGTACTCAAACAGGTTCTTGAACATGCGCGAAGCGGCACCCGAAGCGGGAACGAACTTCACCACGTTGTGTCCCTCTTTTAGGTAATTCTGCCAATCGGCGACAGCTTGTTCTTGTTGGGCTTTGGTTAATACGCGGATACCTTTTTTGGTCGAAGCCGGAGCTACGATATTCAAATTCGGGAAACCCTCTTTGAACGCTTGCAACTGCTGTTCGGCTTTGCTTACATTAAGACCATGTTGCTCTAATTGAGCGATGTCTGTGGGTGTGAAATTCATAATATACTTTTTTTTCGCGCTGCAAAGGTACGACTTTTTTTTCATATATGCAAGACTTATCTGTCCTTTTTTATAAAAAACTTGTCAAAGAACGCTTCTGCGGCGGCTATTGCTTCGGGTGTGTTAGCCTCTCTATCGGCTTGTTCCCTCTCTCTGCGTCGCTGCTCACGCATTTGCTCCTCTAAATCCAACACCGCTTGCGGTACAGATACACCCATTTGAGCCTTAACAAACGATTTCGCCGCCCTCTCTTTTTCCCATCGTTTGCCTCGTTGGTCAAAGAGGAAAAGTTCCGCTTTCCAATTGCGCACTCTGCCGTTGTTTTTATACCGCCAGCCTTTAGCACTATAATATACAAAGAAATCGCGCGCCACTTCCATAGATATACCCGGTTGCTTTTCGCGGACATACTGCAACACTTCCTTTAATGTGGTGGGGTACGGTTCTATTTCTTCTTCCTCTTTTTTCAAAATTTGATGGGCAGCAGCAGTGGGCTTGTCCCCTACTACTACTTCTTTTGTTAGAAAAGAAGTTTTGTTATATATATTATAGTTATTTTTCTTTTGGTTCTTTTCTTTTAATTCCGGTGCATTTTGCAATGGTTCTGTTGCATTTTGCAATGGCTCGGGATCAATAACTCCACCAGTAGCCTCTATCTCCGGCATATACTCTTGTAGGTTCTGAGCGTCTATAACGGGATAGTTGGTGATACTCTTTCTTCCGCAGTATTTGTAATCTGGCAGGGGATAACCCTTGATGTGATGGGCTTGGAACTCGTAGCGGTTGAAACCGTCATCAGTTTTTTCTATTGTTACCAAATCTTTCTCTTGTAGTTTTTTGATAGCACGAAATACGGTTGTTTTTTCTATCTCTAACCAACTTGCCAAGTCCGTATAAGTACCTAGAAAGGCACGTTTTCTCGTTAAACAATACAACGCGGAGAACACCTCAAGGGACGAGCCCTTGAGGTTGTATGGATGATGTTTCATTTCAGCACATATTATAAACGCTTGTCCGTCTTTCATTCTTCAATCTTCAATCTTCAATCTTCAATGATTCCGTGGAGTAATCACGAGAGCTGAGCGGGCTATCACGGGGACGTTACCGGGCTTTTACCGTAGGGTGTTCGTTATTTACTCAATTTTCCGTATTTTTTACGGTCAAGTATTACATCCCCTTCCACCAGTGTTGAAGGATTATTCTTGTCTTCTCGCTCAAAGCATAGGAGGTTAGAAAGCGCTCCCTTACGATAATACTTGTGGTGCT
>JAZLHD010000021.1:0-2856 GCA_045616645.1 Paludibacteraceae bacterium | reverse complement strand
CCTGGTAAGGTTCTTCGCGTAGCATCGAATTAAACCACATGCTCCACTGCTTGTGCGGGTCCCCGTCAATTCCTTTAAGTTTCAGTCTTGCGACCGTACTCCCCAGGCGGACAACTTAATGCGTTAGCTTCAACACTGCTTCACAGCAATATTTAGTTGTCATCGTTTACGGCGTGGACTACTAGGGTATCTAATCCTATTTGCTCCCCACGCTTTCGTGACTGAGCGTCAGTATCGAGCTAGTAAACCGCCTTCGCCACTGGTGTTCTTCCATATATCTACGCATTTCACCGCTACACATGGAGTTCCGTTTACCTCTCTCGCACTCTAGCTTGACAGTTTTTGGAGCTGTATGGGGTTAAGCCCCACGCTTTCACTTCAAACTTATCATGCCGCCTGCTCACTCTTTACGCCCAATAATTCCGGATAACGCTTGCCACCTACGTATTACCGCGGCTGCTGGCACGTAGTTAGCCGTGGCTTTCTAATAAGGTACCGTCAAACAGCCAGCATTTCCTCAGGCTATCATTCTTCCCTTATAACAGAACTTTACAATCCGAAGACCTTCATCGTTCACGCGGCGTTGCTCGGTCAGGGTTTCCCCCATTGCCGAAAACTCCCTACTGCTGCCTCCCGTAGGAGTCTGGACCGTGTCTCAGTTCCAGTGTGGCCGTTCACCCTCTTAGGTCGGCTACGCATCCTCGCCTTGGTGGGCTATTATCTCACCAACTAGCTAATGCGCCGCAGGTCCATCTTTCAGCGAGGCTTTAAGGGCCCCTTTTAGCTTTCGGAGATGCCTCCAAAAGAATTATTCGGTATTAGCCAAGGTTTCCCTCGGGTATCCCAAACTGTAAGGCAGGTTACCTACGTGTTACTCACCCGTTCGCCACTAGAGTATTGCTACTCTCGTTCGACTTGCATGTATTAGGCACGCCGCCAGCGTTCATCCTGAGCCAGGATCAAACTCTCAAAAAGTTTATCTTAGTTCAAAATTATATCTGGTTTATTGTTAAAAAATTGACGTTAATGTTTCTTGTACATCTGTTCAGTTTTCAAAGATCAGTTACGCACCATATACTAAGTATATTGCTTCCTTCTCAGGAATGTGCGCTTTTATATCTTATAATTTTGAAAATATAGTGTCAACAAAAATTTTAATATTTTTTATGAGGATAAGAAAAAAGCGCTTTTGTGGAGCGCTTTTAACGTCTATTAATATCTTAATGTATTAATCTGTAGACTTTTTCCATAAACCATGAAGGTTGCAATAAGCATAAGCCGAGAAGACGACTTCATTATCTAGAATCGCAAAGGTTGCGACTGGAGCGTCTCCCGCTTTTAAATGTTTAAATTTGTAACCTTGATCGGTATGGAGAACGATAAGTGAGATGAAATGCTCAGGAAGCATTGGGTGAGCGACTTCACCAACTTTCACTAAAACTTCGCCATCTTTTTCTTCGATGACTGGAATATGTTTTTCAAAAGAGGCTTCAACAGTATTTGCCTTAACTTCTTCCATTGCTTCACCGCAACAGATGGTTGGAATTTCCTTCTTGTCTAAGATGACAATAAGTTTTCCGCAATGTTTACACCTATAAAAATTCATATTCTTTTAATTAAACGACCGTGCATGTATGTAGCGTGCGTATTAATATGATGAATACCAGTTTGCGTATTCGTTGATATAAGCAACACGAGCCGCTTTAGCATTTAAGTCAAATAAGACGTTGATGCCGATGTATTTCCAAGTGTAATGTATACTTGATCCAGAAATTGAAGAGCTAGATGTATATGAATATTCAACATCTTGGACATAATCGAAGTGAACCGGAACAGTCTTACTAGCATCATAGTTAGTAGCTTCTGACCAAACAGCTTCGTAATATTCTGGAGCGTATTCTAACTTATAATCTCTACCATATAAGCCATATTCTTCAGAAGTTGAGAAACCATACTTGGTTGCGAACGCCTTAAGATCAGCATCACCCATGTAAAGGTTGTAGACTTCGATGGTTGCGGAAACGTTGGATGAAGTCTCGTAAGCAAATGCATCATAACCTTTTTCTTTCATGAAAGCTGAAGTTGTGTAGTTTTCAAGTTTGCTAAGACCATATGACCTCATTTGGATAGCTCTTTCACCTGAATACTTATCATTGAATTCAGAGAAATCTTTAATAAATTGTTCGACTGTAACGCCTGGAGCAACAATTTCGCTCTTGTTATCAAGAGTTAAACCCTCTCTAACACGTTTAGTCATGTCGTTATATCTGGTTCCGCAAAGTGCGTATTTTGATTCATTTAAACCATAGCCAACACCGATGACGATTGCACCAGAGATAGCAAGGATAATGTTAAAGACTAAACCAACTACGACGATTCTGCGACCTCTGCTGATTGCTTTTGGCCATACAAATTGCATAGCGATACCGGCGAATAGCAAAATGGTGCAGATTAAGGATAAGGCAAGATAGGAATCAC
Source organism: Paludibacteraceae bacterium (assembly GCA_045616645.1). Classification (GTDB taxonomy): domain Bacteria; phylum Bacteroidota; class Bacteroidia; order Bacteroidales; family Paludibacteraceae; genus Colicola. The sequence goes on along the minus strand of JAZLHD010000021.1, from coordinate 378 downwards.
CATGATTTCTAGTGAAATCTGGACCCCATGCTAAGATACCTTTAACCATGAATAAAATAGCTAAACCAAGTAGGACGAATGGAACAGCAATTAAAATTGCTCTCTTCCAACCTGCTAGTTTACGGTTATCAACCTTTTGTTCTTCTGACATTTAAAAAATCCTCCTTATGAACAATAAATCGACTTAGTTAAATTATACCGATACTTATAAAGTTTATCAATAGATAATAAACGATCATTACGCGAAACGCATGAAATTAGCTTCTGGTAACCCCAACCCATGAAAATTGATTTTAATCAATAAATTCTCTAAAAAATGGGCAATTTCTTGTTAAAACAAGGGTTATTAAAGCTTATTTCAGCCGTTAAGTCATTGAA
>JAZLHD010000020.1:0-44839 GCA_045616645.1 Paludibacteraceae bacterium | reverse complement strand
CCTAACGCTATGACTGCGAGGTGCTTGCGCCATCTTTTGTGAGGTCATCACGTGAGCTGACGGGGACATCACGGGGACGTTACGGGGACATTACCGAAAGGTGTTCGTTCTAAGCCCTTGGCGGAATTGGCGGTTTGGCGGACTTCTAGTAATGGTCGAAGTCCGATGGTTATTGAGACTCCGCCAAGTCCGCCAAAACCGCCAAAGTCTTTTCTTAACTTCGTTGACACTTTCCTAAATTACAACGAGGCATGAGGAGAAGTTATGGTTTTAGGCAACCGATAGGAACTACAAATATGCCATCCTCTTTACGTTGATAAGCATAATCTCCCACGGCAGTAATAATCATACTAAATGACGGCTTAGACATTTTGCTGAAATCTAAATCATCTGCTAACGCATTCAAAGACGCTGCACCTTCTGCAATTTTAGTAATTCCACCTAATTTGATTTCAATCAGCGCATACTGTCCGTTACGCAGATGTATAACCGTATCACATTCCAAACCTTTACTATCTCTATAGTGGTAAACTTCTCCTAATAAAGCGTCTGCCATAACTCGTAGGTCGCGTACCACTAAACTCTCAAAAAACATTCCACAAGCTTTTGGGTCATATTCCAAATCCTTGGGACTGACACCAAGTGCAGCTGCTGCTATACTGGGATCTACAAAATAGCGATTATGAGATGTGCGAATTGATGTTTTGCTTCGTAAATTAGGATTCCATGCCGGCATGTCTTCAACAACAAATAATTTGCGTAACGCCTCCACATAATCTGCCACCGTATCGTCATTAATGCTCATACTATCATTGTTCTTAATGTCTGAACAAATAGTTGTATATGGAATTTGATGCCCCTGATTTCTTGCGTAAGAACGCATTATCATCTTTGCTCGTTCCGAATCTCGCCGAACACCATCTACACGGATTATATCTTTCGTAACGATGGATTCAAGGTAATCAAACGCTTGATCTAAAGCCACATCACCATTCAGCAAGGTGGCTTGAGGCCAGCCGCCTCGACATATCAGATAGCATATATCACTCATCGTCAGCGTATTTTGACATGTACCTAATTCCTTGCCTAAGAATAAATCTGCTAACGAAATCGTTCCATTTGAATCTCCGGACTCATATAAACTCATCGGGCGCATCAATATATGTCCAATGCGACCGGTTCCACTATGAATAGTATCCGATGCTTCAGGCAAAACGGAAGAACCGGTTAATATAAATTGCTCAAAAAGATGCCGTTCATCCACTTCACTTCTAACGGCATCCCACAACGCAGGGATAGTCTGCCACTCATCTAGTAAGCGAGGAGTATCTCCTTGTAACAACAGAGAGGATTTAAACTCTATCAACTCTTTGCTTTTGTCTAATATCTCTTTTTTACCAAGCAAGAGAGCACTTTTTGCTAATTGTTGTGCCGTTGTTGTTTTCCCACACCATTTTGGACCCTCAATCAACACTGCGCCTTTTCCTTGTAATTTACGCCACAACAAGGCATCTGCTACTCGTTTTTTGTATGTAAATTTGTTCGCCATATATTGATTTTTTGAAAAACGCTGCAAAGGTACTAAAAATAAATGAATTATGCAAATGTTTTTCAATAAAAATTTAAAATTTTCGGGAAGTTGTGAGGTTTTTGTTCGGGAAGTTGTGAGGTTTTCGTTCGGGAGGTTGTGATTAAAAAATATTGTTTTTTCCTACATTCGTTGACATCGTCCTATTTTTGTTTACACATGCAATCTGCCAATGGCACTTTGGCACTTTCGCGAACAAGCCAATTCTGTCCGTGAAAATTTGGATTAAAAACCTAATCCGCTAATTTACAGTCTTGTAACTGCGTGAGGATATGTGAGGGAAGTTGAGGAATTCGGGAATTTTCCGAATGTTCCCGAAAGTTCCCGACCTATCAAACTCCCCTCATCGCCCCTCATCGCCACCCAAAACAATGACGCAAGCGTTTCGGTTAACGTAGCACTAACGTAGCATAATAGGCCCTGCGTAGGCTTGACAAATCCCCCGCCTTTACTTTTTTGTTATATTTTTTCTCCCCACATTGAATGTGGGTTCTGTAACAATGTCTCCTTTCCCGAGATTTTCCAATCTCGGTCTTGAGTACCCTGTCCCCTCTTGGCACAAGTCTTTTGCCATCTTCAGCAGTCCGCCCTCAATGTCATTGATGCGTCAGCGGGCGGCCCCATTTGCCTTCGTCGTCACAACATTGTCATAACATAGTCATAACATTTCCACAACTTTTAAAGCCTATGCAAGACCCCTACCCGTACTCTAACCGTCCATCACCTCTCAATATCCTCTCAGTTTTTTCCTAAAAACATTGACTTTTTCCTAATTTTGTTTACACATACGAAAGTGTCAGTGGCGCTTTGGCGCTTTCGTGTAATAAACTATAATACAGCAAGTTATAGCAAAGTGCCAAAATGCCATTGGCATTTTCGTGGCACTTTCGAAACTGACATGTCAGTTTGTCAGTTTCTCTGCAAATAGTTAATAATGAGTGAATTATATCAAACTGACATACTGACATGTCAGTTTGATATGACGCTAAAAAAAATCCAAACTGAGAATCTGTTCAAAATCATTTGGACGATATTTTTTGGGGATTTCGGACTACGCCCTCAGAAATCTAACTAAAAATCTAAAAGAAAATCTAATAAAAAATATATTTTATTTGCATATATCATTTTTTTTTAGTAATTTTGCAGCCAAATTTGTAAAAATGCCATTTTTGAAATGGTGATTGGTGATTTGTAACTGGTAAATGGTAATTGGTAAATGGTAAATAATTAAATTGTAAATGCAATAATGGTACGTACAACGTTTAACAAATTAAGAGAGGTGAAAGACGCTCTCCCACACGGGTCAATGGATGCTATTGCCGCGGAATTAGGCATTGCATCCGAGGAAGTAAGAGGTATTTTTAACGGCACAGCTCAAAAGGGCTATCATCTTGATCCGGGTCCTGACGGCGGTATTGTAACCTTGGATGATACGCGTATCTTAGAGGTTGCTCTGCGTATTGCTTGGATGGTCAAAAATGGACTGTAGTCCGATATAAACAACAGAGATGCGTTTTCTCACTGTGGTGCCATGCATCGCAGTATTGTTTATCGCCGGTGCGCACGTATGCGTGTGTCTAAGGAAAATAAATATTAAAAATTATAGTAAATGAAAAAGATTGTACTTGTTTTAGCGATGTTCTGTTCCTCGATGGCCGCGATGGCTCAGGAGGAAGAAAAAGTTATGAATTTTGCATACGATGCAGGATTAGATGTTGTTAGTGCTTATTTATGGCGTGGTCAGTACCTTGGTGGTTTGAGTGCTCAGCCGACCTTAGATTTAGGATGGGACAGTGAGCATACTTCGTTTCGTTTCGGAGCGTGGGGAAGTGTAGGAGCTTCGGATTGGAAGTTTCAGAAGGAGGCCACGTATTTTGTGCCGGAGTTGGATGTATTAGGAACGGTCAATATTTATGGTGTGACGTTAGGTTTCACGCATTACTATTATTTCGGCGGAAGTAATTTCTTCTCGGGATATGATATGAAGCAATGGAAAGAATGGGCATTGAATGGAAACGAGAACTTTGATAATAACACTTCGACCACAGAGTTAAGTTTTGGTTATGATTTCAGCACGTTAGGTTTATGTGGTTTATACTTTAATTGGAATGTCACCATCAGTGGTCATGACTTCAAGTATGTTTACGATGACAATGACAACCTCATCAATATTCATCGTAACTATTCCTCGTATATTGAGTTAGGTTATAACCACGAGTTTGAAGATTATGGTCTCACTCTTGGTGGGTTCATTGGGATGGTACCTTGGGGAAGTGAGCTTTATTACAACGATAAGTTCGCGGTAACGTGTCTGAGTTTAAGATTAGACAAAGAGTGGGAGTTTAATGCATGCAGTTTGGATCTTTATGCGCAAGGAATGATGAATCCGACGGGCATTAATAAAGAGAATGCTTATATTAACGAAGCCGGGGAAGCGAAGCTTGATCAGCGGTTGAATGCGTGCGTTGGTTTAGGCATTTGGTTTTAAGCAATAACTTAAAAAAAATACTATATGAAGAAACATTTACTATGGATAAGCGTGATGGTTATCACGTTAGTTGGTTGTCAAAAAGAGCGCTATTTTATCAACGAAGGGCGTGTATTTGGTACGTATTATAATATTCGTTACCAATCCTTCCGAAACTTAGAACCGGAGATACAGGCTTGTTTATCGCGTTATGATGCGTCGTTGAGTTTTTTTAACGACAGTTCGATTGTAAGTAAGATCAATCGCAACGAGGATGTAGAGACGGACTCGTTATTTGAAAAGATGTATGAGACCGCGTACGAGGTGAGTTGTATGAGTCAGGGAGCTTTTGATATCACTTGTGCTCCGCTGATTGATATCTGGGGGTTTGGGAAGGACAAAGATGAGGAATATCTCAAGACCCATGAAGTGAGTCAAAGCACGTTGGATAGTTTGATGGGGATTACGGGCTTTTTGAACGTCACGTTGACGGATCATCATATCTACAAGCGTGATCCACGATTGACGATTAACGCGAGTGCTATTGCTAAAGGTTTAGGTTGTGATGGTGTGGCGCAGTTATTAGCACAAGCAGGTTGTAAGAACTACTTGGTAGATATCGGCGGTGAGGTAGTAGCGAAGGGTGTGAATCAGAAGGGTGAGCCTTGGAAGATTGGTATCTCCAAACCGATTGACGATCCCACGGGAGCGATTCAAGAGGTACAAGAGATCATTGCCACCACGGACTTATGCATGGCTTCGTCGGGTAACTATCGTCAGTTCTACTATGCAGGGAAGGAGCGTCGCAGTCACACGATAGATCCTCGCACGGGTTATCCGGTACACCATAGTTTGTTGGGTTCGACGGTAGTAGCTAAGACGTGTATGCGTGCGGATGCTTTAGCTACGGCTTGTTTGGTATTGGGAGCAGATGCCGCGTTAGAGATGATAGAGAATGATCCCGAGAGTGAGTGTTATCTGATAGTAAGTAAGGATGGTGAGAACCAAGTCATTACTTCGAGTGGTTGGGTACATTGGATACAAGGAAGCAATAACGTACAGTGAGAAAACTTTTGATAATAGTAACAACGTGCTGTTTGGTGCTGACCGGTTGTGGTGAGTTCCAAGCGATTATGAAGTCCAAAGATGCGGATTATAAGTTCCAAAAAGCGTTGGAGTACTTCAATCAGCAAGAGTATGTGAAGGCACAGCAGTTATTGGACGATGTGTCAATATACTACAAGGGAACGGAGCGTAGTGAGGATGTGCTTTGTTATTTGGCGCGTTGTTATTTGGGACAGAAATCGTATACTACTGCCAGTGAGTATTACCAAGCGTACGTGCGCAATTACCCTAAGGGTAAGTACATCACGGAAGCGCGTTTTCAGATAGGGCACAGTTATTTTTTGGATGCTCCCGATGCGCGATTAGACCAGCAATCCACGCGCAAGGCTATTCAGTCGTTTGAGGAGTTTGTGGACATGTATCCTGAGAGTCCTTACGCCAGTCAGGCATACGAGGAGATGAGTCAGTTGTACGATAAACTGGCATATAAAGAGTTATTGAGTGCTCGGTTGTATTACAACTTGGGGACGTATTTAGGGAATAACTTTTTGAGTGCAGAGATTGTAGCGAAGAACGCTCTGAAGGACTACCCCAGTAATGCTTATCAGGAGGAGTTGAATTGGATTATTGTAGAGGCTAAGTATCAGCAAATGTTACTCAGTTTTGAGGAGAAGAAACTGGAGCGCGCTAGGGATACGGAGGATGAGTATTATAATTTTATCACGGAATATCCTATGAGTAAGCATCGTAAGGATGCAGAGAAGATATACAAAGAGGTTGTAAAAGTAACAAAAGAAAATTAATTTTTAAACATTTATATTATTATGGATTACAAAAAAACGAAAGCGCCTAAGAGCACTTTGACAAGAGACATGAATCAATTGACGGAGAAAGTAGGCAACGTATATGAGACCGTAGCTATTATTGGCAAGCGTTCGAACCAGATTGCTTCCTCGCTTAAGCGAGAGTTAGACTCTAAACTGCAAGATTTCTCGACCCCGCAAGATGCTTTAGACGAGTCGTTTGAGAACCGCGAGCAGATTGAGATCTCCCGCAGTTACGAGGTTATACCCAAGCCCACGTTGATTGCAACGCAAGAGTTTATTGACAACCAACTCATTTATAATGTAGGTTCCAAAGACGAAGCGCTCAAATAGTGGATAGTGGATAGTGGATTGTGCGCCCGAAGGGCTATTGATATTTAATTTATTATTCCTTTTTATTTTCTTATTGTCTGACCGAGTAAACTCTCACATCCAATAACAAAACTAAAAAGTAAAAGGAAGGCTCCTTCGGCAAAGCCGACATCACCTTCCACACCGCGCAACGGCGCGTTGTAATAATAAATTATTGGGAGATATATTACACAGAAAGATTTTTGGTAAGATTTTAGAATAGATTTTTATAGGATTTCTGAGCGAAGCGAAATAAAGAAAAGTCGTCCAAAAGATTTTTGCATCTACTTGCGTTAAGATTTTTTTCGCGTAGCGACGGTCTACTAGAAAAACAATCGCGACGCTAAGAAAATCTATCGTAAAGAACTTAGATAAAATCGGTTGAGCATATTTTTTGGATTTCGGGCTACGCCCTCAGAAATCAAAAAAAAATCAAAATAAAAATCGTTACTAAAAATCGAGAGGCAGATAGGTTCTGTGGAATAAAACCGCTAATAAGCCCTTATTGTGGATGCGATAGCAGACACGGCGGGTGAACGAAGCAAAGTGAAGCGAACCTGCCCCTACTATTGATTTATTTGATGGATGAGAGTTTACTCACAATCCGAAAATAAATAAATAGGAGGAAATAAAGAAGAGAATCTGAGAAATCTGTGCAATCTGTGAGAGATAAAACGAAGGAGAACGCCCCGACGAGCGGAGAAAACGGAAAAACGACAAAGAAAGGATGAAAAGCAAGCACATATTGATAGGCATTAGTGGCGGGATAGCGGCATATAAGATCCCGGAACTGATACGCGCCTTGGTTAAGCAAGGTGCTCAGGTGCGTGTGACGACAACAAAGAATGCGTTACAGTTCGTGACGGAATTGACGTTACAGACCCTCACCAATGCCCGTGTTTACAGTGATGTGTTTGCGGCTATCAATGAGCACTCTACGGAGCACATCTCCCTACCCGATTGGGCGGATATGATGCTTATTGCTCCGGCTACGGCGAATGTACTTGGGAAGATGGCTTCCGGCATAGCAGATGATGCGTTGACCACCACTTTTGCTGCCACGGTAGCGCGCAAGCCTATCGTTATTGCTCCGGCGATGAATGATAAGATGTACCTCAATCCAGCCACTCAACATGCGATGCAGGTTTTAGGTGCGATGCCGAACGTGACGCTGCTTGACTGTGCGGAAGGGTTTTTGGCTTGTGGGACAGAGGGAAAAGGTAGGATGCAAGAGATTGATGTGTTGGAGGAGGCGGTTATTGCTACTTTTTACGAGAAAGACCTGGTAGGAAAGAACATCCTTATCACGGCGGGTCCGACACAGGAAGCGATTGATCCCGTTCGGTATATATCCAATCACTCGACAGGAAAGATGGGTTATGCGCTTGCCAGAGAGTGCACACGTCGCGGAGCTCATGTAACGCTGATAACCGGTCCTTGCACCACCCCACTCTGTACGGGAACGGCAGCGACGATTATCCCTGTTGTTACGGCGGCAGCGATGGCGCAAGAGGTTAAGACGAGGTGGGGTGAACAAGATATGGGCATTTTGTGTGCTGCTGTAGCGGACTTTACGCCTATTGAGGTGGCCAACGAAAAAATCAAGAAGCAGGCAGGACAGAGTGAGTTCACTATTCGTCTCACCACGACCGAAGATATAGCGGCAACGTTAGGAGCGCATAAGACGGAGCGTCAGCGGTTGATTGGTTTTGCTTTGGAGACTCAAAACGAGGTAGTTAATGCGCAAAAGAAGTTAGAGAGCAAGCACTTTGACCTTATAGTGCTCAACTCGCTACAAGATTTAGGTGCAGGTTTTGGGTGTGACACCAATAAAGTGAGTCTTATCACGAAGGCAACAAGAAACGACCTCCCGCTTATGTCTAAGCAAGAGGTCGCCGGAAAGATTGTAGATGCTATTGTAGCATTACATTAGGATTTATTTCATCAGTTTAGATAAGAACCCTCTACGAGGTTTCTCCTCATCGGCAGACTCAGCAGACGCAGATTCTGCCTCTTTCGGTGTCCACTCTTCGCGCTCAGCAATCTCACCTACTTGGCCTTTAACGTAGTTAATAACGTCTTGCAGGCCATCCACGAAGTGAGCAAAATCCTCCTTGTACAGGAACACCTTATGCTTCTCAAACGAAGGCATTGCGGCATCCGGACCCATGTGCTTCTTGCTTTCTGTGATACACAGATACAAATCCTCATTACGAGCCTTCTTAACATCTAAGTAATAGATACGTTTACCTGCCTTTACCGAACGAGAATAAACGATTTCGGGCTCTTGTCTTTCTTCAAAATTACGCTCTTCCATATTTGTAGTTATTTTAAAAACCGCTACAAAGGTACGGTTTTTTTTTTAATTATGCAAATATATCCATATTTTTTTGAAAATATTTATGCAAAGTATTGCATATATCAAGATTTTTTTGTAATTTTGTCGCGTTATTTTGTAAATTGCTATGATTAATCGAACTATTGTACGTACCCGAATCATTCAAACCCTCTTTGCTTATTACAAAGATGGGGATAAGACACCCCTCACGGCAAAGAAAGAACTTATCAACAGTTTTTCTGATTCTTACAGTCTCTACATGCTGTTACTCTCGTTGATGGACGAACTTCCTCGTTATGCCGATGAGCAGTTGGCTGACGCTTTTTCTCGTGCTCGTGTTATGCATCAGGATTTTACGCCTAACCGGAGGTTTATTGACAACAAGTTATCCGAGCAAGTATTTGTCAATCGCGCGTTACGCGCATATATAGAGGAGTATAAGTTACGTTGGGATGCGGGGATGCCGTTTATAGAGAAAGTGTATAAGCAGTTGCAGGAGGCGCCATTCTATAAAGAGTATTTGAAGTTAGAGGATCCCGGTTATGAGGATGACAAGCGGTTATGGCGTAAGATATACTCGGAGTTACTGATGAACAATGAAGAATTCTATACTACACTTGAAGAGATGGAAGTGGTATTAGATCACACGAACTGGGCTACCGATGCGGATTGGGCCATTAGTTTTGTGATTAAGACCATCAAGCGTTTTGATAGTGCGTTAGGGGCGGATCAACCTTTATTGCCGATGTTTGAGAATGAGAGCGAATTGGATTTTGCCAAGCAGTTATTAGTGGCTGCGTTGGAGCATCACGAGGAGTACGAGCAGATGATTGATGGGCATTTGAAGAATTGGGATGCATCGCGTGTTGCGTACATGGATCGGATTATTATAGAGGCTGCGTTGGCGGAGATCATAAACTTCCCCGAGATAGCGTTGGAGGTATCGTTTAACGAGTATATAGAACTTGCCAAAGAGTATTCGTCGGAGAAGAGTCATATTTTTGTGAATGGTATTCTAAACGAGATATTGTCAGAGTTAAAAAGGGGGAACAAACTACTTAAAGCAGTTAGTCTAAGAGACTAAATTCATACTTTTATAAATTTATACATTTATACATTTATACATTAAATTCATTTATTATGCTAAACTTAATTTTCTTACAAGACGCAGCCGGTACGGCAGCACAAGGAGGCGGTTGGGGCTTCTGGGTAATGATGATCCTCATCTTTGTCGTTTTCTATTTCTTTATGATTCGTCCTCAGACGAAGAAGCAGAAAGAGTTACAAAAACAGCGTGAAGCCATGAAGAAGGGTGACAAAGTGGTTACCGCCGGTGGTATCTATGGTATCATCAAGGACGTTCAAGACACCGCTTTCCTCATTGAGGTAGCCAAAGAGATGGTTATCAAAGTGGACAAAGGTAGTGTTTACGCTTCGGCTGACGATGCTCAACAAGCGCCGAAAGAGGAGAAGAAATAATGAAGTTTGATTGGAAAGAAGGTTGTATCTTCCTCGGTTTTGTTGCGCTTGCAGCGATGCTATGGTATGGTCACGCAATGACCTCCGTGAGGACAGAGAACGTAGAGGTACAGGTTAAATACACCGGTATACCTGCAACTATTGCCTTTACAGATAGTCTGCCCCAGGCCATCACCGTTGAGGTACGTGATGCGGGACAGCGTTTGAAGACTTACTTCAAAGACCGCCCCGTTATCACCCTTAATTTCGCCTCACAAATGGATGATTCTATCGGAGAAGTGGTTGTGTCTGAAGAGAAGTTGCGCAGTAGTGTGACCAGTATATTACAGGGTACCAGTAAACTGCTCACCATCTCCCCCAGTACGATTCGCTTATCCTATTATCACTTGGCAAAGAAAGTTGTTCCTATACGTTTAGAAACGGACATTCAGCCCGCAAGTGAGTATCAAGTGGTAGGGGAGCCGACATTAGGCATCCAACAAGTGACGATTGTAGGCAAGCCGTCTGACCTTGATACCATTCAAGAAGTGACGGCATATTTCGCTCATGCGAGTCTCAAAGACACCGTGACGATGGCCGTTCCTTTAACTGTTCCCGCCTCGGTACGGGCGACAGAAGATAGTGTTCACGTACGCGCTATTGCTGAGCGGTTCACAGAGAAAGTGTTCCACTTACCCTTGCAGGCTGTTAACCTACCCGAAGGCATGAATGTAAGGTTCTTCCCCTCTGAAGTGACGGTGACGGTTCAGTGTGCGATGCGTCATTTCCCGTCCGTGAAAGAGAAGGATTTTTCTGTGTATTGTGTCATCCCTCATCAGGTACAGAACCACCTACCCGTACACGTCAAGACGACCAATCCGACGATTACTTCTTTCCGCGTTAGTCCAACGCATGTTGAATATCTTTTAGAGCAACCATAATGAAGAAAATCCAGATGGTGGACCTGCAACGTCAGTATCTCCGCCTTAAAAACGAAATTGACAACGGCATACAGCAAGTTATTGATGATGCCACGTTTGTGAAAGGTCCTCAAGTAACGACTTTTCAGCAACACTTAGAAGCCTACACGGGTGCTAAACACGTTATTCCCGTAGGCAATGGTACAGACGCGTTACAGATTGCCTTGATGGCCCTTGGTCTGAAGCCGGGCGATGAGGTTATCACCCCCACTTTCACGTTCATTGCCACAGCGGAAGTGGTGGCTTTATTAGGTCTCACTCCCGTGGTTGTGGATGTAGATGAAGAGACGATGAACATCTCCGTAGAGGCCATTAAGAAAGCCCTTACGCCCAAGACCAAAGCAATTGTGCCCGTTCATCTGTTCGGTCAATGTGCCGACATGGAGGCTATCCTCGCGTTAGCTAAAGAACATCACCTTTATGTAGTAGAAGATGCTTGCCAAGCCATCGGTGCCAAGTACACGTTCACGGATGGGCGCGTGATGCAAGCCGGAACGATGGGTGAGATTGGTTGTACCTCTTTCTTCCCATCGAAGAACTTAGGTTGCTATGGAGATGGCGGTGCCTTGTTCACGAACGATGATGCGTTAGCAAAGAAGATACAAGTCATAGCTAACCATGGAATGGAAATACGTTATCACCATGACAGTATTGGTGTTAACTCTCGTTTGGATAGTATTCAAGCGGCGGTGTTAGATGCTAAACTGCCTCATTTGGATGAGTTCATAGAGGCCCGTCAGCGTGCGGCAGCTTACTATGACGCAGCCTTCAAGGATATACAGGGGATTCGTATTCCCGGGCGCAGTGAGCACTCAACGCACGTGTTCCATCAATACACGTTGCGTATTGTCAATGGTCAACGCGATGCCCTCAAGGAAGCGTTGGCGAAGAAAGAGGTGCCGGCTATGATATACTACCCCATCCCCTTGCACATGCAGAAAGCGTATCAAGACCCAAGGTATAAACAAGGCGATTTTCCCGTGGCAGAGAAACTGAGTGCCACCGTGCTCTCATTGCCCATGCACACCGAACTGGATGAGGAGCAATTGGCCTATATCGCTTATGCCGTAAAGAGAGCGATTGAACGCCCTGCGGGCGATTGAAGATTATGGCACTGACACTACAACAAGAACAGAAGTTACTGACGCGATTATCGCCGGCACAGATCCAAATGATGAAGATGCTCGAACTTCCCTCGGTGGAGTTACAGCAACGCATCAACGAGGAACTGCAGGAGAACCCTGCCTTAGAGGAAGGGGAAGCACCTGACATAGAAGTGAAAGAAGATTGGGAGGAAGAAAACGAAGCTGACGATTATCGCAATCCTCTTCAAAACGAGGACTTTAACTACGATGATTATGTCAACGATGACGAGATGCCTACCTATGCAGGAGCCTCTAACTATAGTCCTGACGATGATCAACGCGAATCGGTTGTGATTAGTGACAGTACCCTACTCGACCATCTCAAATCGCAAGTCTATCTCACTCATTTGACCAAGCCCGAACGACATATTGCCAAATGGGTGTTAGGTAATATTGATGACGATGGTTATCTACGTCGCACGATTGAGCAATTAGTGGACGATCTTGCTTTCCAAGAGAACATCTCGATCAGCGAGGAAAAAATGCAAGAAATAGTCGATATCATCAAGCAGTTTGAGCCGGCAGGCATAGCAGCCTACGATTTGCGCGAGTGTCTTGTTAATCAACTCAAACAGAAACCGTTAACGCCTTCCATAGATAACGCGATACGCATCTTAACATATTGTTTTGAGAACTTTAGCAAGCGTCGGTTCGATAAGATAAAAGAACAGTTGAGTCTTTCCGACGATGATCTCAAAGATGCTATGGACGAGGTGTTGCACCTCAATCAGAAACCTGCCAATGGGTTTGTGGGGTCAGTATATGAGAATCAGAAATCAACGATTATCCCGGACTTCACCATAGAGAACCGCGATGGCGAATTGGTGGTTACTCTCAACACGGGCGATATACCGGAGTTGCATGTAAGCAGGGACTATCAGTCGATGCTTAAGGACTACGCTACCAAAGGAAACACCTCCGCTCAAGCCAAAGAGGCCGTTCGGTTTATCAAGCAGCGCATTGATGCTGCGCAAGGGTTTATAGATGCTATCCGGCAACGAAACGAGACTCTCATACACACGATGGAGGCGATTGTGAAACGACAGCAAGAGTTCTTTTACGAAGGAGATGACAGTTGTCTTAAGCCGATGATACTACAAGACATCGCGGACATGACGGGTTACGATGTGAGCACGATATCGCGCGTGAGTAACTCCAAATATGCGCAGACACCTTTTGGTATTTATTCCCTCAAGCATTTCTTCTCAGAAGGCATAACCAACGAACAAGGCGAAGCGATCTCGACACGTGAGATTAAGACACATCTATCCGAACTCGTTGAGAAAGAGGACAAAACCCATCCGTTGACGGATGATGAATTAGTGAACCTATTGCACGAGAAAGGGTACACGATTGCCCGTAGGACGATAGCCAAATATAGAGAACTACTGAATATCCCCGTAGCCCGTTTACGCAAAAGTCTATGAGTAAACTTGCTCACATATTATCACGAATGATAAGCGCGATAGCTTATCCGTTGTTTATCCCTACATACGGTGTTATACTCTACACGATCCTCTTCCACTCGTTCACGCCAATGGTACCGACAAGTGCGTATGTATATTACTGTGTATTGACGTTTGTGTTGACCGCTCTTATTCCACTCATAGCCATCCTTATTCTTATTCGCAAACACGTTGTCACCGATATCTATATCACGGACGCACGCGAGCGCAGGATACCTTATATTATTACGTTATCGTGCTTCTGCATCTGGTGTGTGTTTGTTATTTATGGGATGCATGTGTTACCAGCTTTCCGTCTTTCTGTGGTAGGAGCGACGATGGCGCTGTGTATTGTGAACCTCATCAATCCTTATTGGAAGATATCCGCACATTTAGCGGGTATAGGAGGGTTGATCGGTGGGTTTATCCTTTACCAACCGGTCGTGGGATGTATCCTGCTGGGTATAGCATTATTGCTGATGTACGCTCGTCTCTACCTTAATGCCCACACGCCATTGCAAGTGGTTTGTGGATGGCTGTTAGGAATGATAATGACCTTACTCCCTAATCTGATCTACTATGGGTAAACGAATATTGATATTGCTGCTTGGCATGATGAGTTGTCTTAGCGTTGAGGCAAGACGTGAACTGAGTGAACGGGCCCAGATATCGTTACTGACTTGTGCCCCGGGTACAGAGTTATACTCGCGCTATGGGCACACAGCGATTCGCGTTTATGATCCCGCTAACCGCCTTGATGTGGTGTTTAACTATGGGTGTTTCAGTTTTGATACGGACCATTTTTACTATAAGTTCGTTAAGGGCGAGACCTATTACAAATTAGGAGCCGAAGAGGCGGCATCGTTCTTCACGGAATATCAAATCGAGCATCGCCCGGTTTTCTTCCAAACGCTCAATCTCACTTTTGCTCAACGGCAAGAGTTGTTTGATAAGTTGCTCATCAACCTGCGTCCGGAGAACTGTCAATACCTCTATAATTTTGTGTTTGACAACTGTGCGACGCGTCCTTATTACCTTATTAAAGAGGTGATGGGCGATAGTCTAACCTCTACCTACGAGGGGTGGAAAGGAAAGACCTTTAGGGAGTTCATTCACGCCTATACAGGCGTTGGCAGTTGGGAAGATTTTGGTATCAACATGGTTTTTGGTCGTCGTGCGGATGAGCCTATGACCGATGAGCAACGGCTTTTCTTACCCGAAGAACTGATGAACTACCTCGCTCAAGCCCAAACAGCAAGGGGTATATCGGTAGTAGAACGACAGTACACAGGAGAGTTCACGCACCCTCGCGTACCTTGGTATAAGACGTGGTACTTCGGGGCGTTTATCTTTGCACTGATCATGGTTTTAATCAATATATGGGACTGGGAAAGGGGTAAATGGTCTTGGGGTGTGGAGATAGCGTTAGGTGTTGTTTATCTGCTGCTGGCTGTGCTTATGATCTTCCTTATTTTCTTCTCTATCCATCCATTGGTAGGACTTAACTGGCGAATCTTCTTATTTCCACTTATACACTTATGTTCTCGTTTCATCTACATCGTTCATTAGTTCTGCTTTTGTTATCGGCGTTCATCCGTTTGTCACAAGCGCAAACGATTACCACTCGACTGACCGTTGTCATTGCGGTGGATGGGTTATGTCAACGCGATGTAGTGCGCTTGCGCCCGTATTGGTCGCAAGGTGGGATGTACTTGCTCGCTAACGAGGGCTACCACGGATGCGTCACTTTTCCTCACCTCGTTTATGGAGGCAATGAGACATTAGCCACGATACTCACGGGTGAACAACCTAATCAGCATGGGTATATACGAGACTCTATTTTTGTGCGTGAGACGCGCACGGTTATGCCTCGTTTGTGGGATAATAATGTGGTAGGAATAGGAACTGACCAGCGGCTCTCGCCTAATGCTTTGCGTTGCGCGACGTTATCTGACCGATTGCGCGAACAAGAAGGTTCACGGAGTAAGATTTACGCCATTGGTATTCATGGTCAGACGGCTATTCTGTTAGCAGGTCACACGGCTAATGCTTGTTGTTGGCTCAATGAGCGCAACAGTCAATGGGCAGCCTCCACCTTCTATACGGAGGGGTTACCTAATGCCGCAGATGTTATCAACCTGCGTAACGAACCCCTTCCCGCAAATCAGATGGTGACCGACTTAGCCCTTGATTTACAAGAAGAAAAACAGATCGGCATGGACGAGGTGCCTGATATCTTACTAATCGAATATAATGCGCTATCGGACGATGCCGTTAGTGATCGTATCAAGACGGCAGCGCACGAGGAGTTATATGCTCAACTCAACAAAGACCTTGGGAGGTTACTATTCACGCTGATAGATCGCGTAGGCAAAGAGAATATACAAGTCTTACTCATTGGCAAACCGCATTTCATTGAGCAGCGAACGTTTAATATGGACCGTGCGGCAGCACTCACTTCTACGTATCTGATGGCGCTTTATGGGCATGAGCGTTGGATTGATGGGGGCTATGGCAATTCCATCTACCTCCACCATGAGTTGATAGACCAAAAGAAGATATCGTATAGCGAGATGCAACGCACCGTTGCGTCCTTCCTTTTGAACTTCGAAGGTGTACAAGCCGCATACGCTTATCAAGATGCTATTCTGCAGGACCAACTGAAGACTTGTATTGATAAACATAATACAGGAGACATAGTCGTTACGTTAGAAAACAGATGGACGGATCAAGTGCCTTCGGCTCCTCTTTTCTATTGGGGCCCCGCGGTAACTAAGCCTTCCACGCTATCTGCCACCCAAGTAAACAACTTGTTAAAATAAACATTTATGCTATGATACTTTACGAAATTAAGATTCATTATGAGCGCCAGACGGGCGAAGACAACCCCGGTAATGTCAAAGAGACCTATCTTGTGGAAGGTCTCAGTCCTGCCGATGTAGAAAATCGTCTTATGGACGAGATACAGCGTTATATCTCGGGGGATAGCGAAGTGGTATCGTGTCGCAAGGTGCAATATGCCGACATCATCACCTCGCCCGAAGGCGATACGTGGTACAAGGCGCGTGTAGAGATGATCACCATCGAAGATGACAAAGAGACTCGTCGCAAGGTGTCCATCTTGGTTCAAGCATCGAACATCATCTTTGCCCTTAAGAACCTCAATGCCCAATTAGCAGCTATGGATTGCGAGATTGTGAGCATCGCTCGCTCGCCTATCCTCGAAGTCTATCGCGCTGTCAAATAATTCGCTACCGAGTCTATGGGAACCGGAAAACTCAACAGACTTATGTCAACGAGGTCCCTCTGCAACTGATGGCGTGCTGATACATTGGCTCGCGGTGACCCCGAAAGGGAGAGCGGCCTAGCGAAAGCGAATCATGGTAGTCAGATTACAAAGGTTGTTCACACCCCAAATCCTACTATTTAGGAGCTTTCTCGATGAAATAGACTCGGTAGTTTTTATCTTTTTGTTGATGACATTAACGGATCTGACCATCGGTTATGGTGAAAAGATTGTGCAGGCGCACATCGACCTCACTTTGGAACAGGGACAACTCGTTGCCTTGCTCGGTCCTAATGGGGCCGGCAAATCGACGCTGCTCCGCACCCTCGCAGGACTGCAACCAGCCTTAGGGGGACAGATTTTTGTGGATGGGGTCGATGTCTCCCCGATGACACCGGCAGAGCGTGCTAAACAGCAAGCACTTGTCCTTGCGGAGAGTGAGACACTGGATGCTTCTACGGTGATGGATATCGTCGCTTTAGGACGTTATCCCTATACCTCGTTCCTTGGTCATCTCACCGAAGAAGATAAAACGATTATTCAGCAGTCCCTCGAAGCCGTGGGCTTACCCTACTCCTCTACCCCTCTACTCCCCTACTCCTCTCTCTCAACTGGCAACCAAGCGCGTGTACTCATCGCTAAAGCGTTGGCGCAGCAGACGCCTATCATCTTACTTGATGAGCCTACGGCTCACCTGGACTTGCCGGGACGGGTACAACTCTTTGAGTTATTACAACGATTGGCTCACGAGCAGCAGAAACTGATTCTTATCTCCACCCACGAACTAAACTTGGCATTGCGTTGTAGCGACCATATCCTGCTGCTTAGCGATACCGTTCAATATGCAACGGAGGCTGAACTAAGAGCTACAAAAGCGCTTAATGAGGCATTTAATATGAATATCGATGAGTATTGCTGATAACATAGAAAAGATACGTGCCACCCTCCCCCCAACGGTGACGCTGGTTAATGTGAGTAAGTTTCAGCCTATGGAGGCGATACAGGAAGCTTACGACTGCGGCGAGCGGGATTTTGGCGAGAGTCGCGTACAGGAGCTGTTGATTAAGTACGAGGCATTGCCAAAGGATATACGATGGCATTTCATCGGTCATTTGCAGACGAATAAGGTCAAACAGATTGTGCCTTTTGTGCACCTGATACAAAGTGTGGATAGTTGGCACTTACTGGAAGTTATCAATACGGAGGCGGCTAAGATTGGGCGCGTGGTGAATGTGCTCCTTGAGGTTCACGTTGCCAAAGAAGAGACCAAGACGGGGTTTGACATAGACGAACTGGCTAAACTCTCAACTTTAGAACTAGACGGCTACTCTATACGGCTTGCCGATTGCGCCCTTCAGGGCAGAGAACTCTACACTCTCAACTCTAAACTAAATTTGGACCATGTCCAAATCTGCGGTCTTATGGCGATGGCGACCAATACGGATGACGAAACCGAGATCCGCCGTTGCTTTAAGACGGCTAAATCTTTACTCTCTAAACTCTCCACTCTAAACTATGACATTCCGATTCTCTCCATCGGAATGTCAGACGACTACCCCCTCGCCATAGAGGAAGGTTCGACCATGGTCCGCATTGGTTCACGTATTTTTGGGGAACGAAACAAATAAAAATATACTCATTATGCAAGAAGACAAAACGATTATTGGTATTGGAGACGGAGGTCATAGAATCATTCATGGTATCATCACTATACCTTTCTTAATCATTGAGGGAATCTTGTTCTATGTGCTTTACACAAGTCCCAATCCTGAAATAAAGGACGGAATTATTGTTTTTGTTCTTGGTATGATTTCCTTGCCGTACGTTGTCATATTGAGACTTATTACGAGAAGTTTCTCGGAAACGGTGATTATTGATAAGTACTACTTGACACTCACTCACCGAACGTTATTGTTGACGATACCCTCTTATAAAACGATTTTGTTAGACGATATTGCGTCTGTGCATCGAGATGACGATTACCTACACTTGTACAATAAAAGGGGTGAGTTATTGTTGGAAATTTCCGATAGGATTAATGAAACCAAGGAGATCGTCAAAGAATTAAAGAAACGCTTACCGAATGTAGAATATTCGGAATATTCGATCGTTTCCAATGTTTCGAAGACCTACACGATGTCGAATGTAATATGCACGCTGATGATTATCTTTTGGTTAGTGATCGGTGCTATGATATTGATCAACCTACAAGAGAAGCGTATCTATTCCATTATCTTTTGGAGTGTAATAATGTTGTTGATTATTTTTTACAGTTCGCAGAAAGTGGTTATGACGAAAGATAGGCTGACCTATACCGGTAGAAAGCTCTTTATGGCACCTTTTGTAGAATCCATTCAGATATCCGATATCGCTTCTATGGGAGGGGACAGGTACACTCTCGTTTTATACGATAAAGAAGGGAAGCCATTGATGGAGATCCAAAAAAACATTTTCTTTTTTACCCAACTCACCCGAGCTCTTGAGATTCGCATTTCTAACCGCGAAGATACACCCTCTTGACACGGCGGGAGACGGAGGTGAGGATCTCGTATGGGATGGTGCCTAACTTATTCGACAACTCCTCTATCGCAATACCGGCACATTTATCCCCTTCGTCCAAACGACCACCAAAAACAATCACTTCATCACCCACTTGTGCATCTGCTTCGGTCACATCGACCATCGCTTGATCCATGCACACATTCCCCATTATCGGGCAACGCACACCGCGAACTAATACCTCGCCATTGTGATTGCCAAACCGACGATCAAAACCATCCGCATAACCAATCGGGATAACGGCGATGCGTCTATCTTCGGTCAGTGTCGTGTGACGACCATACCCTATCGTCTCTCCGGCAGCCACCATCTTAACCGACAAGATCGTCGTCTTCAAGGTGCACACATTCTTTAACTTTGCCCCATTGAACGAGAAGCCGTACATCCCTATTCCTAAACGACACATATCAAACTGCGACTGAGTAAATCGCTCTATACCTGCGGAATTTAAGATATGACATAGGGGAGAAGCCCCTACCCGACCTTCCCCCGAAGGGGAGGAGTTAGAACAACCCTCAACTACAATCTGAGCGCAGTCGCGGAAGTAAGCAATCTGCTCATGCGTGAAAGCATCAAACTGCGACTCATCGCTGCCCGCGAGGTGACTAAACACAGAAGCCACCCTTATAGTGGAAAGTGGAGAGTGGAGAGTGGAAAGTAGTTCGGGTAAATCCTCTTTGTAGAAACCAAGGCGGTGCATACCACTATCAATCTTAATATGAATAGGATAGCCCTCTAAGCCCTTCGCTTGCGCCATTGCCATGAACGCGTGCAACGACTCAAACGAGTAGATATTCGGTTCGAGGTTATTCTCCACAATCAAATCCAAAGCAGCCACTTCGGGGTCCATCACGATGATAGGTAACGTAATACCCTCTCGACGCAGTTCTACCCCTTCGTCCGCTACAGCAACGGCTAAGTAATCGACTAACCCACTTGCTTGCAGTGCTTTGCTAACCTCCACACTCCCCGACCCGTAGGCAAACGCTTTGACCATACAAGTCAGTTTAGTGGTAGGACGAAGCAAGGAACGGAAATAACGAACATTATCGATGAGGTTCGTGAGGTTAATCTCCATCACCGTCTCGTGGGTTTGGGCAAGGATACGTTGACGAATCGTGTCCTCGTCATACCCGAGGGCTCGCATCACCATAGCACACGTACGCACATTCTGATGTGTAGGGTCCTCAATGACCGTATCACAATGGGCAAAGAGTTTCATCTTCTCCTCGCGTTTGTGTTCGAGCGAAGCGAAGTTCTCTCCGTGTTCTTTGCCGATATACGTGACTACGCCCATCGTAGGACGGATAATGCGCTCCAAACGCTCCATCTCACCGGGTTGAGAGATACCGGCTTCGAATAAAGCCAAAGTTGAGTTGTTAGGGTCTTCAGGGAGTTGCCAAACACTGAGGGGGACACCTATTTGAGAGTTATAAGATTTGGGCGAACGGATAATCGTATAATCGTCTTTGAGCAAGTTATAGAGCCACTCTTTGACGACCGTCTTACCATTGGAGCCGGTGATACCAATCACCTGACCGTTGAAGAGACTGCGCTTGATAGCCGCGAGTTGCTGCAAAGCCAATAATGTATCGTCTACGATGGTAAAGTTTAAAGTTGATAGTTGAAAGTGGAAAGAAGCCGTCTGGTTAAGAAGTTGAAAGTTATTCAGTTGCTCTTCCGTAACGACAAACGCTTTGACACCTTTATCAATGAGTTCGGGGATATAACGAGCCCCATCGTTCTTCGCTGTTTGGAGGGCGAAGAAAAGGGTGTGCTCCGGATCCGGTGCTTGTTCAGTACCGAGTAAACGGGAGTCCGTCAATAGATAACGTATATCGCGGTCCTGAGGACCAATAACCTTAACGGACACGAAGTTTTTGTCCGATACGAATGATTGAATTAGCATTGATCTTATTGAGTTTACAAAGCGTCTTCACGCTGGTGTGATATTTCTGAGCCAATCCGGACAGGGTATCCCCTTTCTTGACGGTGACATATTTGGCACTTTGTAGTGCCTTGAGTTCAGCATAGTGCGGATAGGTCCCTTTTTGGGTGATGGTGTATGTGCTATCGTAACGACACTCACGGTTATTGACATTGACGATTAGTTCGGGATTGAGGGCATTCCCTAAATACCGTATCTCGTAATGTAGATGGCTTCCTGTACTACGCCCTGTGTTACCGCCTAAGGCAATAACCTCACCGGCAAAGACACGTTCGTCTTCCTCCACCATCGGGCGGGACAAGTGGCCATAGACCGTCTCCAAACCGTTCTCGTGACGGATAACCACGAAATAACCATAGCCTCTTGGGTCATACCCCACGATACGCACTCTCCCTGCCCACGAGGTACGGACAGAATCGCCTATCTGCACCTTCAAGTCCGTTCCGTAATGGAAACGATTGCGTCTTGGTCCGAACTTAGAGGTGACGTGTGTCGAATCGATGGGGAAGCAGTAGTCGGTCATGTCCAACACTACTCCATCGCGGATCGAGTCAATGGGAATCTTATAGGGATTGACTTGAGCGTTGGTCCAGATACCACGATAGAGGCTATCGGCAGGCGGTAGGTTGGTCCAATCAGCGGACATAAAAGCAGGCAGCATACGGTAAAGAACCGTATCCCCACCCCGCACGACGACTACCATCGAGGGCAGTTCGTCCATGGCGTTCTCGTCGATAACCAGTGTGTCGTTGGTCCACTGAATCTGTGCCGAAAGCGTCAGCGTTATTGCGCTAAGCAAGGACAGAAGGAGTAAATTTCTGGGCATAAATACCAAAGCGTTACAGCAACGGCTGCTACTACAACGATAACGGCAATAGCAATCCACCACTTATTTGCAGTTGTCAGTTTTTTCTTTACGATAGTCAGTGGTAACATCTCCGTGAGTTTAGCCCCAAACGGAACATTGACGATAGCGTCTGCGTTGATAGCCCAACCATTCGCATTGAGGATAGGAGCCAAGTTACGTTTACGCAGTTTGAGCCAAGCCATAATCATCGACGGACCCGAGATGACGAGCATCAAACCTGCAATCCAAATAAGGAGTTGCCACCAAGGTAAGGCGTTGATACCACTTGCCAACGAGGTGAAGAAAGCACCGATATATCCAATCGCCATACCGATAGCCGCAAAGATACCGGCGAACTTAGCAATATCAAATGGGGTCTTTTTATCCTCGGGTTTAGCGGTAGGATCAGCTATCTTAGCTTGTGCTTGGGCTTGCAAATCCGACATCGCTTTAGCGTCTTTCTCTGCAGCAGACTTATTCACAAGATCTTGAATCCACTTAGCGAACTTACGATAGGGCGACCAGAACGCTTGTTTGATAGAGATGGGATTATCAATGATCTTCGTGACAACGGCATTCCAGTCGTTTCCTTTGCGGTCATAGAAGATAGCATTCTTCCCCACCATGAGGTTGCGAATCTCGCCTTGAGTCATAGCGGCTACGATCTGCATCGTTTGACCGGTCTTAGGCAGCACGCAATCGCAATAGATAAGGAACATCCCACTGGCAGGTGCTTGATCGTTCTGCTTGCCCATATCATTGACGCGCATCACTAAATGGCAGATACGTTGGTCAATGACTAACTTACCGGCTTGGAACATGGCCGGTTTATCGGAATAAAAGTCTTCAAAGGTAACGTAGTTACGCAATACCGTATAGAAATCGCGGTGTAGCAAAACCAACTTATACAGTGGCTCGTAAGCGTCCTTAGCTGTTTGTAATGCGGCTGCCGTAACGTCAGCAGCTGCCGTGGTAGCGGCCTCATTGGCGGCAACGGCTGCCTCGTAAGAAGCAATCTTCTCGCCCATCTCAATGAACTTAGCTTCCGTGATAGCCGGTTTAACAACATCTTCGGGAATCGTTACCAACCCTAATTTCGCCATCTTAGCGAGTTCAAAGTATTTGGTTATCTCCTCTTTTTTCTCGTTGTAGGTAGCTATCACGTCCGCTTCGTAAGGAGCCACTGCCTCTACGAGCGTCGGTTCAATGGAGGGTACGGTAACGGCATCAATAGCTGCTTGTACATCGCTTAAGCAAATAGACGTTTTCTCACCGGCAACTTGTTTGGCAACAGCCAGGATATCAGCGTCTTGGATATTGTCTAACGCTACCACGTCGGTGTTAGCGAACAACGTCTGCGGGTCTTTGAGCACTTGGCATAACCATTGTGAGGTCTTTACCACTTCGTCCAGATGCAAGTGGGTGTCTTTATCTATATCAATACGAGACAAGGTTTGTTCTTCTACCTCTAACCCTTGGGTAGGACAAGACAGAACTGTCCAACGTTTAGGGTCAAGTTCACTTAAATGACGTAAGTCTTTTGCATTCTGAATGCGAATGCGCATAACACCTCCAACAGGAGTCATCTCCCAATGATACTCTTTGGTACGAGAGAGTAAATCAATGCGTTTCATATTATTTAATGTTTAGTTTTTATTCCTCATTGATGCAATCACCGCTTCGCCTTGTCTTAAGGCATTGCGTTTCTTTTGTCCTGCGGCATACAAGAAGATCTCTGCCGTAATCACTTTGGTCTTCGTGGAGTCAAGGATGGTGTGGCTCACGTAAGGTCCCCCCATCGCTTCGCCCCCTAAGATCTTCCATAATCCACGCACCTCATATACATCGTTCTTCACCTCCAATTGTGGCGGGAAGATACGATACTCCGTTCCCATATAACTGCCCGGTACCGAGGCGGTAATCACTTTTCCAAGCACCTTATCGCGTTGCTGACAGAGATAATCCAGCGTGAATGTGCGCGTGCTTGTATAAGGATACGCATACACGACCACATCCCTACGCATCGGACCTTTGTTATTGCAGCACCACAGCAGATTGACGGGTTGCTTATCGCAAACGAGTGTGGTATCCATAATCAGCATATAGTCTTCCGGAATCCACATATCCACTCCAAAACGCGACTGCAAACGTTGCCGTGCCTGCTTATTCGTGGAAGCCCTATAGAAACGGACTTGACGCTGTATCTCTTGCTCTACAAACCAAGCTCTCACTTGCTCGCCATACTCTTGCCAATAGGTCAAGAACGCCTGTACGGAAGGGGCTTGGATATGGTACATCACCTGCGGATGGCTCCACGGGTCTTGACTCACTTTGGCTTTTACTTGCGAGTAACGAATAGAATCGATGTCCGCCCACAAGATATTTCGACTGGGTTTAAGATAACTATCGAACTTCGCCGGCGTGACGTGCATCGTAGTGAAATACGGTTCCATCTGCGGCAGACACGGCATATCCGCTGCCATAACCTCCTTAATCGGTTCGTACACAGCCGTAGGACCCACCACTAAACACTCATAGATAGAGCCGGTAGCAGACACCACAATCTTTCCCGATTTGTCACAAGCCGTAAGGCATAAAGCTCCTATCGCTAACAAACAGAGTTTATACACGATGAATCTTTTCATAAGGCAATTTAGTTAAGTCATAATCCTTGCGTTCCTCGTCTTTGTGTCCCAACGAGATGACGCACACTATCGTAAGGTTCTCTGGCACACCGGCTACTTGTCGCACAAGGTCTTCTGCCCCTTCCCTATCGTGTACCTGACACCAACAAGCACCTAAACCTAAGTCCGCTGCTGCCAATAAGATGTTCTGACCGGCAATGGCCGCATCCAATGCCCACGTGTCCGTTAAAGAAGCATCCACAGCAACGACAATACCTGCCATCGCAGTGGTGAACATCCCACTGCCGTAAGTGCGGCACTGGGCAAGCGGTCGCAACTGCTCCTCCTTGGTGAGCACATAGAACTGCCAAGGGTTGATGCGTTTGCCACTCGGGGACATCAACGCGCATTGTAAGATCGTGTCTAATAGTTCCGGCGCAACCGGCTCGGCAGTGTATTTGCGAATCGAGCGCCGTTTTGTACATAGAGTGAGGAAGTTTTCCATATAAACCCAAATTTGAGTGCAAAGGTACAAAAAAATATTGAAATCTGCAAATAAATTTGCAAATATCGAGAAAAAATTGTATCTTTGCAGCCGCAAACTGCAAAAAACACCACCCGCCTATGATTGACCGGCTTCGGCAGGCGATGCAGGAAAGGAATAACCAATCCGCGAAAGTAACAAAATTGGAGAAATAAAAACAATATGGCAGATATAAAAGTTTTTATCAGTAGCGTGCAATCGGAGTTTGCTAAAGAGCGCAAACTGTTATGTGAATATATTCGTACGCAGGTTATATTGAACGGATGGGTACGGGTACAACGGATGTAGCTGAGGCTTGTTTAGAGGCTGGCTTGGCAGCTCCTGTATTTGAACAAGATGAGAATTTTAGGGCGACAATCTATCGAAAAAATGTCGGTCAAAATGTCACTCAATCGGATGTTGATTATCAGCAAGTTACCGAAAATATCACTCAAAATGTCGGTCAAAATGTCGGTCAATTCAAGCAAGGGAATCGGTATGTAAAAATTATGAACACTCTATTAACCAATCGTCGTACTCCTTTGCGTGAAATAGCAGAGTTATTGAAGGTTTCGGAACGAACTATCAATCGCGATTTGAATATTCTCCGTCAAACCTATCGTATTGAATGGGTTGGTTCTCCCAAGACCGGTAGATGGGAAATAGAGAAAAAGTAGAGAAACACTTGCGTATATCAGAAAAAAGTTGTAATTTTGCAAGCGAAATTGTGAATATCGTCCGGCAGACGGAAAATGCCCATCGCTCACGAGATGTAAAACAGTGAGCACATATTGTGCGAGAGGTGCCACAAACACCAATCGCAACGGCGTTTACTAACGCTTGTTATCGACCATTTGGAACCTGAGAAATTTCAAAATCGATTTCGAAAACAAGTAGGTAGTAGATGCTCATGGGTGTACTACACCTGTGCCTTTGTGCATAGTTGATATACACGCGTGGGTTTCTAATGCTTATTCGAATCGATAGGTATTCTCAGGACCTCAAATGGCGGATGAGCAGAGCAGGAATCCGCGTTTTTTATTTTATATCACATAGACGCGTTTTTAGCACGTAAGCGACCGTAGCTTGCGTGCTAATTTTTATTTGCTTGATAGAATGAATCTTTTAACACAATTTGAGAAAATTGACCAAACAAAATGGTCGAAATTGGTGAAGGAATCTAAAACTGCAACATGGTTCCAAACAGCAGAAGCATATTCGTTTTATGCTTCACAACCTGATTTATTCGCTCCCTTTGTAATTGCTGTTACAGGAGAGAGTCTGCGAGGTGTTATCGTTGGGTATATTACAAAGGAAAAAAATGCATTGAAACAATTTGCAACGCGGAGGGCAATAATCATTGGTGGACCGCTATTAGCAGAAGATATTCGAGAGGATGAATTGCGAGTTCTTTTAAACACTACAAAAAGACACATCGGTAAGCGAGCCATCTATATAGAGACACGCAACTTCCACGATTACAGCCAGTGGAGATCTGTTTTTGAACAATGCGGTTGGGAATATGAAGAACATTTAAATTTCCATATTGATTGCAGTTCTCAAGAAATAATGGAGGCCAATATAAGTAAAAATCGTAAACGGGATATTAAATTTTCCTTCCGTGACGGAGCGACTATTATTGAACATCCCACAAAAGAACAAATAAAGACTTATTATCAGATTCTTAAGCATTTGTACACTACAAAAGTAAAAACGCCACTATTCCCTTTGTCATTCTTTGAGAAACTATATGATTGTCCTTCCGCTCGCTTCTTATTAGTCGAGTTTAATGGAGAAGTTGTTGGTGGTACTGTTTGTGTTTGTTTGGAGGGGAAGGCAATGTATGAATGGTATGTATGTGGACGAGACGGAGAATGGAAAAGTATTTTTCCGTCTTCAGTTGCCACCTATGCTGGTATTTATTATGCGGCAACTCACAACTATCCAATCTTTGATATGATGGGTGCCGGTACGCCAAAAGATGCTTATGGTGTACGCGATTTTAAAGCACGTTTTGGTGGACAGTTGGTAGAACATGGACGCTATCTATATATAACGAGTAAAATATTATTTATTATTGGTAAAATTGGAGTAAAACTGTTAAAAAAAATATAGTTATGAATCAAATCAAAAACACTTTTATTCGAGTAAAAAATGCTATTTTGTACAAGCAAGGTGTACATTTTCCATTTAGTAAAGTGAGAATTTGGGCATTACGCAAATTAGGACATCATGTTGGTAAAGATGTTTATTTTCCCGCCGATCTAACTATTACACAAAATTTTGTGCATAGTCGTGGGCTCTTATACATTGGTGACCGCGTATCTATTGCCCCTGATGTCATTTTAACTCTAACCTCTCACCCAAATGCTTCGAAGATTCGAGACAATTTAGTGTTAAAGCCCTCAACTATTCGCATAGAAGATGATGTGTGGATAGGTGCTGGAGCCATTATTTTGAATGGAATTACAATCGGTGAAGGAGCTGTTGTGGGGGCAGGAAGCGTCGTAACTCATGATGTGGAGCCTTACACTATTGTAGTAGGAAATCCTGCTCATAGGATAAAAGATGTCACAACCAATTGATATGAATATTCTCATTGACATAAATCATCCCGCACACGTGCATCTTTATCGCAACGTGTACAAGCGTTTAGTTGCAGATGGGCATCAGGTTGTAGTCGTAGTAAAAGACATTCCTGCTGCTAAGAAATTGCTAGATATATATGCCATACCCTACATAGAACTTGGCACAAAAAGAGATAGTATCATTTGGAAGGGATTAGAACAATTGATTTATGATTGGAGGTTATGGAAAATTGTGCATAAACACCATATTGATATCGGCTTTGGATCTTCTATTAACATTCCTCATGTTAGCAGAATATCCAATATGACGAGTATTATATGCGATGACGACGATGATGCGGTAGAACCTCTATTTGTTAAATTCGCACATCCGTTTGCAGACGTAATACTGACACCTAATTGTATCCAACGAAAGGCAAAACAAACATTTTATTATTCTGGATATCACGATTTAGCTTATTTACATCCAAACGTATTTACTCCAGATCCATCAGTGTTAGATGATGCAGACATCAAATACAAAATAACGGCGGATGGACACGTTGTGTGTGAGCCATTTTTTATAATGCGATTTAACGCCTTTAAGGCACATCACGATGTTGGTGCAGAGGGGTTGACCATTGAGAATAAAAGAAGACTCATTAAACTTCTTTCAGCTCACGGAAAGGTCTTTATTACCACAGAGCGAAATATAGAAGAGGAGTTCCTTCCATACCAAATGAAAGTTTCTCCAGAAAAAATACATTCGTTTATGCATTATGCCACAATGTTCGTTGGAGATAGCCAATCAATGACTTCAGAGGCAGCCGTTTTGGGAACGCCCGCAATCAAGTGCAATTCTTTCGCCGGACGATTAGCAGTACCCAATGAAATAGAAAACAAGTATCAGTTGTGTTATAGTTTCTTACCCAAAGATATTGAGAAGATGTTCGAAAAAATAGAGGACTTGTTACGAATGTCAGATCTCAAAAAAGAATGGGCTACTCGAAGAAAGAAATTGTTGGCGGATAAAATTGATGTAACATCGTTTTTTACTTGGCTCATTGAAAATTACCCTACCTCTGTACAGATAACTTCGTTGACACTTTCCTAAAAAAGTTGACATCGTACTATTTTTGTTTATACATACAATGTGCCATTGGCAGTTTGGCAGTTTCTCGTAATAAACTATAACACAGGAAGTTACAACAAAGTGCCAAACTGCCACGTGGCAGTTTGCGTATTTCGAAGTAGGACATGTCCAACTGTCCTACTCTCTATAACTCACACGCTGCCAGCCATTTACACAAAGTAGGACACTAGGACATGTCCTACTTGTGTCCTACTTCGACATAGTCGCGGTTGTGAGCCGCAGGAGATAGACACCCAATAGAACGGTGAAAGACTTTCGCCAAGAGACGTAGGCGAAGGACATCCCTCTACCATCCTCCTTGACGGACGCGGAAATCACGCGGTAATAACGCGGAAATCACGCGGAGTTGGAGGCTAAAAGATAGTACTCAGCTAATTGTTCTTACACAAATCATTCATATTCCTCATGGAAATAGTCCATGATAAATTGCCCATGTCGCTTGAGAAAAGCCGCACCATATTCTTCTCCTGACAAACTATTTATACGAGCATCCGGCAACCAACCTGCCTCAAACAGTGCCCGACAAACCTCGTAGGGTGCCACAGTTGATGTGCAGAAAAAATTATGCGCACTTTTTTGGGCTTTGTCCTTGTTGTAAAACGGATTCTTATCACTACAAATACACTCACACTGATTGACGAAACATAATCCTTTTTCGGGAGAAAACCCTATTGCGCCTTGATGGAACTGTTCTGGGACATCGACCTCATCACCCTCGGTTATATTCATCTTCTTGAAGATCTTTTTGCGCTCGCTTTCATTTCGATAAAAGACAATCGGATCACCATTTGAAACCCGATTCCATCCATCAAGTAAATAAGATTGGTCTGGAACTATGGTTGGAAATATATCGTCCGGTGTTTTGTCTAAAACTTCTGCAAGCACGCCACAATGATAGCGAACATCACCAAAGGGAATGGTGTTTCCAACAAATTTCATTCCAACAGAGAGTTTTCTTTGGAATGGGTCTGTAGCAGTCCAAGAATCACGAGTTATAGGATATACTTCATCTGCTGTCAAGTCGTGAATCTCTATGGCTTGTTCTGAGACAGCAATTACTTCCATCAAACGCATCGTTGTCTGAACCATCTTGGGCAAGATATCGTCTTTACCCAAATCGCTCCGCATAGCCGTCAGCCACTCAGCTGTAGTAAAAGAAAGCAAGTTCTCTCGTCCCCTAAAGACGTGTTGAACATGTTCCGCATACAACTGCTGTTCAAAAGACACACTATCAGCCGAGTTCTCCTCTACAGAAGAAAGAATGCGCACTAAAGGATTGACCATTATGTACGAATTAGTACCAAACCAATCCATTACTTCGCGTGTTTTCCAGTAATCAGTTGTTAAATTTGGCCGCAACAAATAATCGCGCAATCGTTCGTTTTCGGGAGCATCGGGATAGGCTTCATCAAAGATTGAGCACAAATCAGTAGCCACCAAATGCATCGCAGGATTCTCAGGATTAAAAAAACGTTTATTCTCATTGTGCAGCTCAGCATAATACCACAATAGCAAACGCAAATCGTTGATATTAGGCTCGCCATCGTAGTATTCCGATGTATCATAAAAGGGCAGTTTCGCACCTATTCTCCTCATACACTCACGATTAACCGTTCGCCACACATTAGTTCCAGATATAATATCCTCAAACCAACAGGTAAGATAAATAGCTAACAATTTTATATCACCAAAGATTTCTTCCATATCCCCATATTTAGGAGCCTCTCTCAACCTTTGATAAACACGATTGGCTAACTGAGAATAATAACGATCAACTTCATCGGCTAGTTTATATGGGTGATGTAGCACCCAATCTTGTGGATAAATAATTGTTTTAAACATAATAATTTTCTTTATCTCATTCTAAGAATCATTCTGTTTCCCCAATTGGACATGCAAAATTACACTTTTTTTCCTAAATTTGCAAATTTATTTGTAGATTTCAAGATTTTTTTGTACCTTTGTACCCAAATTTGGTTATTTTTATGGCAAAGTATATATTTGTAACAGGAGGAGTGGCCTCCTCATTAGGTAAAGGCATCCTTGCCGCCTCGTTAGGCAAGCTCTTGCAAGCCCGCGGATTTAGAGTCACTAATCAGAAGTTCGATCCGTATATCAATATCGACCCGGGCACTCTCAACCCTTACGAGCACGGAGAGTGTTACGTCACCGAAGATGGGCACGAGGCAGACCTTGACCTCGGACACTACGAGCGGTTCCTCGATGTAAGAATGCACAAGTGCAATAATATCACGACAGGTCGTATCTACCAAAACGTCATCCGCAAGGAACGTAAAGGCGATTACCTCGGCAAGACCGTACAAGTTATTCCGCACATCACCGATGAGATCAAACGTAACGTTATGGCTCTCGGTCAGACGGGTGAGTACGATTTTATCATCACCGAGATAGGCGGTACCGTAGGCGACATCGAGTCCCTACCCTATATCGAGACCGTTCGCCAACTCAAATGGGAGATAGGTTCCGACTGCCTCTGTATCCACCTCACCTACGTGCCTTACCTCAGTGCCGCAAAGGAACTTAAGACCAAACCCACCCAGCACTCCGTTAAGGACCTGCAACAAGAGGGTGTACAACCCGATATCATTGTCCTGCGCACCGAGCACGAAGTCAGCGAAGAGATGCGCCGCAAGGTGGCTTTGTTCTGTAATGTCGATGTGAAGGCGGTGATCCAATCCAAAGACGCACCTTCTATCTATCGCGTGCCCCTGAACATGCTCGAAGAGGGACTGGACCAAGTGGTCCTTGCCAAGACCGGTTACGATATCAATGCCGTACCCCAACCGAACATGAAGGATTGGTGCGCTTTCCTCGAAAAACTGGAACACGCCAAACAGGAGGTACACATCGCCCTTGTCGGCAAGTACGTTCAACTGCAAGATGCCTACAAGTCTATTCACGAGTCACTCAGTCACGCGGCTGCTTACAACGACCGCAAACTGGTGCTGACCTCTATCCTCTCGGATGAGATAACGAAAGACAATGTGGCTTCGCTCCTTAGCGGACAAGATGGTGTGGTTATCGCTCCGGGCTTTGGTGCTCGCGGTTTTGAAGGCAAGATAACCGCTATCCAATACCTGCGTGAACACAATATCCCCACCCTCGGCATCTGCTTAGGAATGCAAGCGATGTGTATTGAGTTTGCCCGTAACGTCCTCGGTTATGCGGACGCTAATTCTACGGAGTTCAACGAACTGACCCAGCACGATATCATCGACCTTATGGCGGATCAGAAAACGATGCTCAATAAGGGCGGAACGATGCGTTTAGGTGCTTATCCTTGTAACCTCAAACAGGGAAGTAAACTGGCCTCCATCTATGGACAAAACCAGATAGCTGCACGCCATCGCCATCGTTACGAGTTTAATAATAAGTTCAAATCTGCCTTCGAAGCGAATGGAATGTTGTGTGCCGGAGAGCACCCTGTTTCGGGACTGGTTGAAGCCATCGAGCTAACCGCTCATCCGTGGTTTATCGGCGTGCAGTATCACCCCGAGTATTCCTCGACCGTCCTGCACCCCAATCCCCTCTTTGTTCACTTCGTTCAAGCCGCGATAAACTAGACAAACTAGACAAACTAGACGAATTAGACTAACTAGAACTATAAAAAATATGAAGCCCACAATAGCTATTACAGCCGGAGACATTAACGGCGTTGGATACGAGATTATCCTCAAAGGTCTTCTTGATCCTCACATCTGCGAGATTTGCAAGCCCATCCTCTATGGAAATGCTAAGATTGCTCGCGAACACGCACATCTACTTGATGACGAGTATCACAACTTCCAGTTTAACCTCATCAACGACCCTTCGGAAGCGAAGGATGGTCGTTTGAACCTCATCACCTGCTATCCCGACGATACGCCTCTGAATATCGGTACCTCTACCCAAGAAGGCGGACAAGCAGCACTCAAAGCTTTAGAGCGTGCCTCACAAGACCTCAAAGCCGGTAAGGTAGCAGCCCTTGTCACCGCACCCATCAATAAGGAGAATATCCAATCCGATAAGTTCCAATTCACGGGACACACCGAGTACCTCACTCACCTCTTTGGTAAAGAAGGACAAGATAGTCTGATGATGATGGTCAGCGAGATGATGCGCATCGCGCTCGTTTGTAACCACACCCCTATCACGAAGGTGCCCGAACAGGTTACCAAAGAACGCATCGTATCTAAACTCAAGACCCTCAACGCCACTCTCATCAAGGATTTTCTTGTTACCAAACCGCGTATCGCTGTGTTGGCACTCAATCCGCACGCCTCCGATAACGGACTCATCGGCGATGAGGAAAAGAACATTATTATCCCTGCCCTTGAGCAAGCGAATGAAGAGGGTGTGCTCGCTTTTGGTCCCTACTCTGCTGACGGATTCTTCGGGGCCGGCAAATATACCCACTTCGATGCAGTCTTAGCCATGTACCACGACCAAGGACTGATTCCTTTCAAGTCTTTGGATATGAACGGCGTGAACTTCACTGCCGGACTGGACATCGTTCGTACCAGTCCTGACCACGGTACCGCTTACGATCTTGCAGGCAAGAACACGGCTAATGCAACCTCGTTTATGCACGCACTCTATACGGCTATTGATATCCTCAATAACCGTGCTATCAGTGCCAAGATATCTCAAGACCCATTAGTTATCAAACCCCGCGTGGAGCGTGAACGCCCCGATAAACCCTTCTTATCTTTCTTATAAATTTATAGATTATGCTTAGTCTCGTTACAGGTGCCAGTTCAGGCATCGGATTACAATATGCCACTCAACTCGCTCGCGATTATCACAGCGACCTGCTACTCGTCAGTAACCAAGAAAAAGAGCTTAACCAAGTCGCTGCTGACCTCAGCCAACAGTTTGGGGTGCAGACCATCGCCAAATATGCGGACCTCAGCCAACAAGACGCTGCCGAACAACTCTTCGACTATTGCGAGAAACAGAAGCTCGAAGTTGATGTTCTCATCAACAATGCCGGAGTGTTCTTCTTTAACCCCTATTGCGATACCGCAATGCGCCGTATCGAGCTTATGCTCAATCTTCACATGGTCACTACGGCTAAGATGTGCCGTCTCTTTGGTGAGCGCATGCGCGAGCGCAGGCACGGGTATATATTGAATATGAGTTCCATGTCCGCTTGGATGGTTATGCCGGGTATACAGACTTATAACGCCACCAAAGCGTTCATCTATAATCTCAGCAAATCCTTGTGGTACGAGTTAATGCCCTACGGCGTACACATCCTCGTTATGACTCCGGGCGCAGTGGATACGGCCCTCTTTGGGCTTGCACCTAACCTACGCAAACTCGCAGTGAATGTAAGCGTTTCTATCCCACCAGAGAAGTTGGTCAAACGAGCCTTGCGCAAACTCTTTAAGACAAAAAAGAAATCGGATATGCCGGGGATTATCAATCACCTATGCACACCGATTCTTAAACACACGCCGGATTGGATCATCCGCCTTGCGATGCATTTTGTCGGGAAGTATCAAAAATAAGGGTGACGTAATAGCGATTGACGACAAGTTACCACCGATTATAGTGAATATTGCTTTCGTTCCATTTGTCTTTGACAGCAGGTTGCTCCGCAGGAACACCCACAGGGATAATGCACAACGGCAAGATGTGTTCCGGCAATTGAAGCACGCGTTGAGCAGCAGCCACAGGTTCCATATTAGGGTGTACACCCGTCCAAACGGCGCCTAAACCCATCGCATGAGCAGCTAATAAGATATTCTCCGTTGCCGCACTGACATCATTGATCCAGAAACCTTCCGAACCCGGGATGGCTTTCTGCAAATCTCCACAAGGAACGATAGCGATAGCCGGTTTTTGGTCGCAACGGCTATAAGGGAACTCTTGCCCTAACTGAGTAATCACCGCCTCATCATCGATGACGATAAACGCCCAAGGTTGTTTGTTAATAGCACTGGGAGCAGCCATCGCGCATTGGAGCAAGGTTGTGATTTGCTCTTGCGAGATTTTCTCTCCCGTGAACTGACGCACAGATACGCGCGTTTGAATGTTTTCAATAACAGCTTGCTGTTTCAAAGCTTTACAGTTTTTGTCTTGGCATTGGGTGCCACAGCTCAGCAGCATTATGCCGACAAGGGCTAAAAGAATTGATTTTTTCATAATACAAATATTCTTTTTGATAGTAAGCTCAACTTCAATACTATTGCTTATCTTTCGGCAGTTCGAAAGCATAACCTACACTAAATTTAGCACCAACTCCCCTACCGATTCCTGCTAATTGGGCAGAAATGGTGATGTTGTATGGCAATATTCCCATCAAACCAAGTTCCCATGCTACAGAATGAGGCGTGTTCGCAGGGTCTTTTTCAAAACCAAAAGAAGCATCATTTATCTTCCAAACATAGGTTGATGCTTCTTCCTTCATGTCATAATAATAATACACCTCGTTAGCTGCAATATAACCATATCCTATTCCAAGCGTAGCATATAAAGGAATTCCACAACGCACTACTACACCCGGAGTGATTGAGAAACAACTCGCAAAAGCTTTATCATCTTTTTGTGCAGGGGAATAATTCTTCTTAATGTTCATGTGTGTACCAAACTGGATATCCGCATACCAACCCCATTGACGAACTTGACCAAAAGTAAAGCCGATAGAATGAGCAAAAGGAGGTGTGATAGAAATATTGCGTTTTTCCCGGGACAGTTGGCTATAAGATTTCATCCCATAGAACCCATAATTAAACGTAGCAAAAGAGTATTTCTTTTTATGCACTTTCACGACCTCTTTATGCTCTTCTATTTCGATATTACTATACTCAATCGTTTGAGCAATTGCCGAGCCAACTAAACATAGTTGCGCCAAAAATAAAATAGAAAACCTTTTCATAATTGTATTATTCATAAATATCACGATAGTTTGTATTTACAGTACGTTGACTTGCATTCAATATTTGCACATTTTTATTATCATCAATGAACCGACTAATTTTTACTAATTCTGCATCTTTCTCAGACAATGTTCGATAATTCACATAACGGACAGGAATTCCTTTGATTTGAATAGAGAGTTGGGTTCGTCCGGAACTTGTCCCTAAAGTAGTAATCTTAAATATAGGCGATGCTATTGCTGATGCACCCGTTGATTCCATATAATCATATAATGCACGCGTTTTTAATTCATTGACTTTATGATTAATGTCCTCTATATTTGGATTAGAAGTTGAATAAGAAATTTCTCCTTCAAAAGAAAAGGTCTGGGGCGCATTAGGAATAACCTGTGCATCCGCTACTAAAGGAGTAATAAACAACTTTGCAGAATTATCTACAGTTTCTGATTGATACTTGGTGTAACGTACCTGTGCTACCATTGGAATCGTTAGTAATAACGCTACAAAAAGAATAATTTTTCTCATAAAAATAAAAGTTAATAATGACAAAAAGTTAAAAAATTCAGTTATCGGCTACAAAATTACGGTTTTTTTTTGATATGTGCAAATAATTTTGTACTATTTTTGGTATTTATTTGCATATATCATTTTTTTGTTGTAATTTTGCACCCGAAAAAGGTAGTCATTGGCTACCATAATTGAATAATTTTAAGTATATGGCATGGCTATCCGATGATAGTGATTCGCAGTCGCAAGAAAGATACCTACATCGAGGCACTACATCAAACGGACAGCAAGAGACTTCGGCTGATGTTTGGTGGTATGACGGCCAACGCGTTACATTCCGAAGTCTTAATAGTAACGAAATATTGCGCACGTTACAGATTCGCCCAAACGTCACGATGGAAGCATTAAGCGAAGCGCTGAATATCAATATAGCTGCCGTTAAAAAACAATTGGCATCTATGTCCAAAAAAGGATATATTCAGCGCACCGATACAGGAGAATGGCATGTGCTTGCCATAAATGCACTATAGATTAGAGGAAAGTGAGAGTGGAGAGTGGAGAGTAGCCGAAGAGTGAGGGATTCGGACGCCGCCAAAGAGTGAGGGATTCGGACGCCGCCTTTCGCTTTGCGAAATTCCCCCGAATGCCCAATGCCTCCGGCGGTTCCGTGCTCAAGGATAGTTTCAAAGCAGAAACAAACTTAGAAGATGCGTTGCATCCTACTCCTTTTTGTATTTGTCTTCCGTCAATTGTAAATAAATTTCCATTGCCGTCTGCCAAACACAAAAAAAAGAAGAAGCCCTTCGACTTCTTCTTTTCGTTTGTTTCTGCTTTTGAAGCGATCCATGCGGAAAGTGAGGGATTCGAACCCCCGGTACGACGTATTGCGTACACCGCATTTCGAGTGCGGCTCTTTCGACCACTCAGACAACTTTCCTAAAAGCGAGTGCAAAGGTACTGCTTTTTTTTTAAATACGCAAATATTGCACCCATTTTTTTTATATTTTCTTACTTATATCCGTTCTTTTTGAGGAATTGGAGCACGATTTCTCCCATCAATCGGTTATTTCGTATATGCGAACCGTGGTCGTGTCCCTCCACAATCAGTTCCTCCCCCTTCGGCAATAAAGTGGCTATCCAATGCGTGTGCTCGTAAAGGATGATATCCTCGCTACCTGCACACACTAACACCGGAACCTGAATACGTGCCATATCTTCTGCCGTCAGATTGGGTTCTTCTAACATCATCTTCACCAGCGGCGTGACATTTTCCCTATCCTCTCCATAGATGACATCCTCCATCTCGGGATCCATTGAGTTCTCTACCGTGATATTTGCCCCTGAAACAACAAGCATGGAACACGTACCCGGGTAAAAACTCTCTAACTCTAAAGCAACGATACCTCCG
Source organism: Paludibacteraceae bacterium (assembly GCA_045616645.1). Classification (GTDB taxonomy): domain Bacteria; phylum Bacteroidota; class Bacteroidia; order Bacteroidales; family Paludibacteraceae; genus Colicola. Next base: position 6,872 of record JAZLHD010000020.1, on the reverse strand, counting down.
TCACTCCAACCAAAGATGGCCGGTTTGACCAGTCCTTTGGCTTCGATGAACGCCTTGACATCGGCTGCCATATCCTTATAATGGTACTCTTCGAGAGGTTCGTTATCGCCTTGTCCTCTGGAATCAAGCGCATAGACAAGATAACCCGCTTGGGCGAGTTGGCGATGCATCATCTCCAGTTTGCCGTGACGACCGCCATTACCATGAAGTAAGATGATGGGTTTGCCCCTACCCTCACAGGCATAGTAAAGGGGCATATCGTTGACCACGATCTGATCTACATAACTCTGGTAGGGTTGGCACCCACAAACCAGCAGTCCAAGCATTGAAAGCAGATTACACTTTTTCATATTAGAAGGGGAAGATAACGGTTAACCAAAAGTAAGCAAAGACAAAACCGACTAAACCGATGATAATACCCACTTGCGCCATCTGTTTGGTGGAAACAATGCCGGTGGAAGTGGCAATGGCATTTGATGGAGTGGAGATGGGTAAGGTCATTGCGAGCGAAGCGCATACTGCGACAAAGGGAATCATCTGTTCTGTACCACCAATGGCTTTACCGATAACTATCATAATGGGTATAATCAGTGCTGCCGTGGCAGAATTGGAAATAAAATTACTTAATCCGTAGCAAACAAATCCGGCAAGGAGTACGACAATCACCAAATGCATTGTTCCAAACGGAATAGACTTAATCATCAGGTCAGCCAGTCCGGTAGCCTCTAATCCATATCCCAAAGCGAAACCTCCGGCAACAAGCCAAAGAACGGACCAATCAATCTTTTTCAAATCCTCTTTTCCGAACACGCCCGTCAGCGTATAGACTGCAACAGGAACAAGTGCTACGACATTCGAGTTCAAGCCGGTCCAACCTTCCGTTATCCACAGGAGGATAGTGACGAAGAACGTTATCCATGCGATATACATCTTGGCATCTTTTTTGTTGTCGGATTTAGGAATCTCCAAATCTATTCGTTCACTCGTAAACGGATAAAAGAGCAGTAAGATACCCCATATAAAAAGAATCATGATGATTACATAAGGTATCATGTGTGCCATCCATTGACCAAAATGGATCTGTATATCCGCATTTGCCAGTGCTCCTACCGCGATGGCATTAGGAGGAGTACCGATGGGTGTTCCGATACCTCCCGTTACGGCAGCAAAAGGAATCGCCAGAGCCAAGCCGACCTTACCTTTTTCCGAAGTAGGCAGTGATTTCAACACGGGTGTCAGAAAAGCAAAGAACATAGCAGACGTGGCGGTATCGGACATAAACATGGAGAACATCGCAATCGTAACGATGAAACCCAATAAGACGAACTTTGGACGATGTCCGAAGAGCGTCATCAATCCTCGTGCAATCATTATGTCGATACCATATTTGCCGGCAACGGCAACGAGTACAAATCCACCTAAGAAAAGCATAATAACCGGATCGGCAAAAGAAGCCATGATGGACTGATAATTTACTAACTGACCGGCCTCGGGACCGATTAAGAAAGCCAAGCCTTTGTTGGATACCGTAAGGAGCATCAAAACGATAACAGAAACTGAGGTGGCCCAGTTGGGCACCACCTCAATAATCCACATCACTGCTGCAAAGAGAAAGATGGCAATCATTCTCCATTGCACCGGAGTCAAAGTCTGAAAAAATTCCATAATTATTCTAATGAGCGAGCGACTTCAATGGTCTCAAAGGACTCTAAGATATCGCTTTCCACGATGTCGTTATAGGAACGAATAGAAACACCGCACTCTTGGTTGACGCCCATCTCTTTGACATCGTCTTTACCATGTTTGAGGGCGAGCATCTCACCGGTATAGATAACGATACCGTCACGGATGACGCGCAGTTTATTTCCACGTTTGATCTTACCTTCACGCACTACGCAACCGGCAATCGTACCCACCTTCGAGATATGGAACGTCTGCTGTACCTCTAAGGTGGCGGTTACTTCCTCTTTTACCTCGGGTGATAACATTCCTTGCATAGCCGCTTTGACCTCCTCGATAGCGTCATAGATGATGCTATACAAGTGGATATCGACTTCGGCTGTTTCTGCCATCTTACGAGCAGTACCGGTAGGACGCACGTTGAAACCGACGATAACGGCATCCGAAGCCTCTGCGAGCAACACATCCGAATCGGAGATAGCACCCACGGCTTTGTGGATAACGTTGACTTGTATATTCTCGGTAGAGAGTTTGATAAGGGAATCGGACAGGGCCTCCACGGAGCCGTCCACATCGGCTTTGACGATGAGGTTGAGTTCTTTGAAGTCGCCAATAGCCAAGCGGCGACCAATCTCGTCAAGACCTATATGTTTCTTGGTGCGGATAGACATCTCGCGTTGTAGTTGTTCGCGTTTGTTTGCCACCTCGCGTGCTTCTTGTTCGGTCGGCATAACGTTGAACTCGTCACCGGCAGTTGGTGCGCCATTAAGGCCTAAGATCACCGCCGGTTCACCGGGAAGGGCTTGTTGGATCTTCTGTCCACGTTCGTTGAACATAGCTTTGATACGACCGTGCGCTGTTCCGGCAAGGACGATATCGCCCATGCGTAAAGTACCGTCGGAGACCAGGATAGTGGCTACATAACCACGTCCTTTATCGAGGGAAGACTCGATGATAGAACCTTTCGCACGACGTTTGGGGTTGGCTTTGAGGTCAAGCATCTCGGCTTCAAGCAGCACTTTCTCAAGCAGTTCGAACACACCTATTCCTGATTTAGCGGATATATCTTGGGATTGGTATTTACCACCCCAGTCTTCGACTAACAGGTTCATGTTTGCCAGTTCCTCTTTTATCTTCTCGGGGTTAGCGGATGGTTTATCGCACTTATTGATAGCGAAGATCATCGGCACACCGGCAGCTTGTGCGTGGGAGATAGCCTCGCGTGTCTGTGGCATGATGCCATCGTCAGCAGCAACGATGATAATAGCTATATCCGTCACTTTAGCACCACGGGCACGCATAGCCGTGAAGGCTTCGTGACCGGGAGTATCGAGGAAGGTGATGTGTTGTCCGTTCTTGAGTTGGACGTTGTAAGCACCTATATGTTGGGTGATACCACCTGCCTCACCGGCGATGACGTTGGTGTTACGGATGTGGTCAAGGAGAGAAGTCTTACCATGATCGACGTGTCCCATGACAGTAACGATAGGACAGCGAGGTTCGAGGTCTGCTTCGGTGAACTCGTCCTCTTCGCCCTCAATCTCGGCAGACACTTGGGAAGAGGTATATTCGGTAGAGAAGCCAAACTCTTCGGCAACGATGTTGATTGTTTCCGCATCGAGGCGTTGGTTAATAGACACCATCATACCAAGACTCATGCAGGTACCGATGATTTTCGTTACGGGCACGTTCATCATGATAGCGAGGTCATTGACGGTAACAAACTCTGTGAGTTTAAGGATGGTTGATTGAGCGCGTTCTTCGGCTCTGGCTTCAGCCATCTTCTCGCGTTCAAGTTCGCGGCGTTCGCGTTTATGTTTAGAGGTTGCTGTCTTACCTTTGTTTCCTTGGAGACGAGCGATCGTCTCTTTGATTTGACGTTGCACTTCTTCGTCGTCCACCTCAACCTTCAAGGAGCGTTTAGGGCCTTTGGCCTTGCTCTTTTGGTTGCTTGCAACATCAATGTCCACCTTGTTTTGTTTGAAACGTTCGCGTTTACGTTTCTCGTTGGCTTGTTGATTAGCCTGTTGTTGTGCCTGTTGGCGTTGTTCGCGCTCTTTGCGTTTCTCCTCCTTTGATTTTTTCTCGGGGTGAGTAGCCTGATTGATACTGGAAAGGTCAATCTTTCCAATGATCTTCGGTCCGGTAGGTTGCGCGGGTTTATTAGGTTTGCCGTGTTTAGACTTTCCTTCGTGTTGTTGGTTTTGTTGATGTTGTTGGTTTTGTTGTGCACGTTGTTCGGTCTGTTGAACAGGCTGGGCCGGTTGTTCAGCCATTTGGCGTCTTTGTTCGGCTTCGGCTTTGAGGGCAGCTTCGACTTCGGCTTTAGCTTTGGCTTGTGCCTCGGCTTTGGCTTTAGCTTCGGCTTGAGCCTCTTGCTGACGGCGAGCTTCTTCGCGAGCTTTCTTCTCTGCATCAAGGTCAATACGGCCAATTATTTTAGGTCCATTTATTGATGAAGGTTGTGCCGCGGAAGCCGGCTTAGTCGACGGTGTTTCGGACTGTTGTACACGCTCTTGTCGTTGTTGTGATTGACGTTCTGCTTCCAGTTTAAGCGCCATGTCCTTGTTAAATTCCTTGGCGAGGAGCAGATAAAGGTCATCATCGATGCGGGTATTGGGATCCGTAGCGATATCCTTACCTTGCTTCGCACAGAATTCTACGGCGGTGGACATGCCGATGTTGAGTTCTTTACAAGCTTTGATAAGTTTCATATCATTTACAATTTGACTATTTACTATTTGACTATTTACCATTTAGATTTTTAGTCGTTCTCGAATTCGGTGGCGAGGATACGATAAACCTCGTCAACGGTTTCTTCCTCAAGGTCTGTACGTCTGATTAGTTCGTCCTTAGGGATCTTCAGTACTGCTTTAGCGGTATCAAATCCGGCAGCTTTGAGGGCGTCGATAATCCATTGATCGATCTCGTCATTGAATTGCTCCAAGAAGATATCTTCTTCGTCGTCGTCCACTTCTCGATAAACGTCGATTTGGTAGTCGGTCAGCATCGAAGCCAGTTTGATGTTATAGCCACCTTTACCGATAGCCAGCGAGACTTCTTCGGGTTTGAGATAAACCTCGGCTTTCTTGTTCACCTCGTCAATATTCATTGACAAGATTTTCGCAGGAGCTAATGCGCGTTGGATAAACAATTGAGTATTGGTAGTATAATTGACCACATCAATATTCTCGTTACGCAGTTCGCGCACGATACCATGGATACGGGCACCCTTGATACCTACGCAAGCGCCGACGGGGTCGATACGGTCGTCAAAACTCTCCACGGCCACTTTAGCGCGTTCTCCCGGGATACGAGCGATCTTCTTGATAGCAATCAGACCATCGTGCACTTCGGGAACCTCTTGTTCGAAGAGACGTTGCAAGAACAGGGGCGATGTACGAGAAAGGATGATCTTTGGATTTTGGTTATTGTTCTCAACTTGAACCACCACGGCGCGAACGACGTCGCCTTTGTGGTAGTAGTCGGTTGGTATTTGGTTCTGCTTGGGCAGATAGAGTTCGTTATCGTCCTCATCGAGCAGAAGCATCTCTTTTTTCCACACTTGGTAGAGTTCGCCACTAACGACTTGACCTAACATGTCGCTATACTTGATGTAGAGGTTTTCCTTTTGCAGTTCGAGGATCTTCGAAGCCAGTGTTTGGCGGAGATTGAGAATCATTCGGCGGCCGAAGGATGAGAACGGAACACGGTCGGTTACCTCCTCCCCTACTTCTGCCTCATCGTCAATCTTAAGGGCATCTGAAAGGGCGATTTGTGTTTCCTCGTTCGCTACATCGTCATCTTCCATGACCAGACGGTTACGATAGACTTCCAAGTCTCCCTTGTCGGGGTTGATGATAACATCGTAGTTCGCATCAGTACCATACATCTTTGCGATTACATTACGGAAAGAATCTTCCAAAACATTGATCAGTGTCTGACGGTCAATGTTTTTAAGTTCTTTGAACTCTGAGAAATTGTCAATCAAGCTGATTGACTCTTGCGTTTTTGCCATAAAATCATTTACTATTTAAAAATTTACCATTTACAATTTATTTACCATTTAGATTTTGAGGTCGTAGCGAATGTATTTGACATCGTTGTAGCTCAAGGTGAGGGTTTGGATATCTTTCTTCTTCACAGGGACGTCCACCATGAAACTATCCTCATCGACACTGACGAGTACGCCGTGCAGTTTCTTCCCCTCGTTAGTGAGCAGTTCGACGTTGTGATTGAGGTTCTTCTCATATTGAAGTTTCGACTTAAACGGAGCGGTCAGGCTGACGCTGCCCACTTCGAGCGAATAATCTTCTTGTTCTCTATCGAGTTGGCCATTGAGATAGGCATTGAGTTGGGCGCAGAAGTCCACGTCCACGCCTTCGAGACGATCCACTTCCACAAGGATATCGTTCGTAGGTGAAACGGTGAGTGTAGCAAGCTGATAGTTCGTGTTAGCGAGATACTGCTTGATAATAGTTTCTAATGTTGATTGTGATATCATGTTTAATGGGTTTAACGGGTTTATTTTCTAAACAACGAGGGAACCTTTTCGGGTCCCCTCATTCAAATCGACTGCAAAGGTACGACTTTTTTTTGATATATGCAAATATTTCGTGTATTTTTTTTGCAAAAATATCTAAAACGTCTGGTTTTTTAGAAACCAAGCATATTGTACTTGCGTCCGAAGCGCTCGATGATGACGTTGCCGTTCTCGATGCGTTTGATAGCCGGAGCTTGCTCGTAATGAGCATTCTTCAAACCGGTAGGTTCGATATACTTCTTAATACCAACAGCATAAACCTCCTTGAAGTAAACATTATATTGGAAGGAAACGGTATCGTATTTCTCAATCACAATACCATCTGCCTTCGACATTGTTTCAAACGGGAAGGTCAGCTCATTACCATCAGCCTCTTTGACGGTGTTAACGAACACTTTGTTGTCGTCATAAACGACTGCCTCTACATCCCAAGCGCCGGAAGCGCGACCGTCGTTATAGAAGCCTTGAATCATGTCAAACCACTCAACCGTACCTGCCTCGTTAGCCACGCCAAGATAATAAGGCGTAACTTCGGTGGTGAGGTGGATGCTATAATAGTGGTTATCCTTGCAAAGGATACCACCTGTGAGGTGGATGATTCCGTTCTCGTCCTTGGTGATAGCGATGCTATCAATGGAATAACCTTGAG
>JAZLHD010000019.1:0-27514 GCA_045616645.1 Paludibacteraceae bacterium | reverse complement strand
CCAGTCCGCTAACATCTGTGCCGATGCGTCGGGGTCTTTCGACATAGCCGATACCGTCTTTTGTGCCCAAGCCATAGCCGAAGTGTTCCACTTCTGTTTGGGACGCTGATTCTTCTGATACGTCTCTTTGCGTTTGCGATAATGCTGCTTGCCATAAAGGACATAAGAATAACCATCCTCACGTTTGGAGGTTTTGCCACTAATTAGTTCATAGGGCTCGGATAAATTTGTGTTTGCCATAATTGTTGTATTTAATAGTTTAGTTGTTTAGCCGTTTAGGCGTTTAGTTTGCAATGTTGGTGATAGTATAGTAATAGGCTTACGATAGGCTTTGTCACCGACCTTTGACAGTTGATTGACAAGGGCTTTATCTATGATTGACCTACGTTCGACCGACGATTGACCGACGATTGACCGACGATATTGAAGCACGATTAATAAGGTACAAAAAGCGTGCCAAAAGGGAGAAAAATAGAGAGGAAAAAGGAATGAGCGCCCAAAGGGCTATTGAGGAATGAGGAAAAAGAAACAAGAAACAAGAAACGGGAAGCGAGAAACAGAGGGAATTTAGCGGACCAAAGGTCCTAAGGAGCGCTACGCTAGGGAGCGGGCGGAGCCCTAAGGAACGCTGCGCTTTACCGGAGAGGGAGGACTAGGGTTGACTAGGAATTGCAAAGGTGGGAGATATATCCCCTCTGCGGACGTAGTGTAGCGTTGCGTAAAAAAAATGAGGCGACGGGAGCGTTAAAAAATTTTATATTGAGCGCGCCCCCCCCAATGAGAGGACTGGAAGCGTGTATTCGAAAATTTTAGCTCACAGCCCAATTTTTAGCAAGCGGAGCTGGGGAGCAGAGGGGTTATATCGACCACCCAAAAACAAAGAAACGAGAAGCGAGAGGGAGCGCCCCGCGGCAAGGGGCAACGAAATGCCCCGACGAGCGGAGGGGAAACGAGAGAGGAACCGAAAAGGGAAGGTGGTTAGATCGACAGAACTTTAAGGGCGTTCCATTTGTCGTCTTTAACGTCCTTTTTAATTTGTATTGCCTTGGAGAGAGGTACATACTGTATCTCATCTTCGTGCAGTCCAACCATCACATTCCGCTGGTCATCTAATAGGGCTTGGATTGCCGCCACACCCATGCGCGATGCTAAGATTCGGTCAAACGCCGTAGGCGAACCACCGCGTTGGAGGTGACCAAGGATCGTCACACGCGGACTGTACTCCGGATGCGCTTGTTCAATGAGTTTAGCGACGGCTTGGGCCCCTCCTTCAATAGCATGCTCTTGCACAAGCACGATGGACGAGTTCTTGGACTTACGTCGTCCTTGACCGATAGCCTCCTCTATCTGCTCTGGGATAGTGGCGCGTTCGGGAATGATAGCCGCCTCGGCTCCTGCGGCAATAGCTGCACTGAGGGTGAGGAAACCTGCGTCACGCCCCATGACTTCAACAAGAAAAACACGCTCGTGACTGGTAGCCGTATCGCGCAACGTATCCACACAATGCATAATCGTATTAAGTGCCGTGTCGTAACCGATGGTGGCATCCGTGCCCCAAAGGTCGTTATCAATCGTGCCGGGGATACCAATAACGGGAACATTATGCTCTTGCGATAACATTCGCGCTCCCGTGAACGTACCATCCCCACCGATGACAATAAGCGCTTCTATACCTTCTCGTAGGAGTGTCTCATACGCTTTCTGCCTGCCTTCGGGAGTCTTAAACTCCTCACTACGAGCCGACTTAAGGATCGTGCCTCCATGAGGAATGATACCACTGACATCCTGCGTGGTAAACGTCTTGACCTCACCATCCATCAAACCTTTGTATCCACGATAGATGGCCTTAACCACCATATTATTACTAATAGCAGCGCGAGTGACCGCACGTACGGCTGCATTCATTCCGGGAGCGTCACCACCCGATGTTAAGACTCCGATAGTTTTAATCATATTATTAAAAATTTATTTGACCGCTTCGCTGAAGGACCGCTCTCTGCGTTCGCTGAAAGACACTTCTCGCGCACACGCTCCATCAACCAAAGAGGTGTGGAGGTAGCACCGGTAATGCCTATTCTATAGTTGAGAGTTGAGAGTGTAGAGTTTAGAGTAGTTTTTAAGTTTAGAGTAGCTAGGTCGTTTTCGTTCTCGATGAAGAAAGAGTTGGGATTGGCGGCTTTGCAGTGCTCAAAAAGCACCTTCGCGTTGGAACTCTTTTTACCACCGACAAACAAAACGATATCTTGCTGTTTCGCAAACTCGCGAATGTTCCTTACCCGATTAGCTACGTTGCGACAGATAGTGTCGTGCCAGTTTAGAGTGGAGAGTTTAGAGTTTAGAGTAGTGGAGAGTTTAGAGTTGATAGTAGCCACAATTTGTTGGAAAGCAGGAATAGACATGGTGGTTTGGGAGAAGAGGTAGATGGGGCGCGTGAAGTCCACTCGCTCTAAATCCTTCTCGTTCTCGATGACGATAGCGGTGTTGTTCGTCTGCCCTTGTAGTCCAATAACCTCTGCATGCCCGGGTTTGCCAAAAATGAGAATCTGTCCTCCTTCTTCTCGCGTCTTCTCGTAGGTCTCGCGAATGTGGCGCTGTAAATTCAGCACCACAGGACAAGAGGCATCGATGATATCAATGTGGTTGTTTTGCGCTATCTGATACGTGGAGGGTGGTTCACCATGCGCACGGAGAAGCACTCGGGTATGGTGTAGTTGTTGTAGTTGCTGATGGTCAATCGTCTGTAAGCCTTGTTGAGCCAAGCGTTCCACTTCTTGCCCGTTGTGCACAATATCGCCCAAACAGTAGAGAGGACCTTGGGTCAGTTCCTCCTCCGCTTTTTTGATGGCACTGGTTACTCCGAAACAGAAGCCCGCGGTGGTATCAATGGTGACGATCAAAGATGTCATAGATAATCTGCATTTGCTGCTCGCGCGTGAGGTCTGAGTTGTCAATGACAACCGCATCGGATGCCTGACGCAGCGGACTGATGTCACGATGCGTGTCTCGATAGTCGCGGTCATTGACGTCCTTGAGTACCTCCTCAAAAACAGGATGCTCCCCTTTGGCTATAAGCTCATCAAAACGGCGTTGTGCCCTCACTTCCGGTCGCGCGGTAAGGAAGAGCTTGAGCTCCGCATTTGGAAAAACAACCGTACCGATGTCACGCCCGTCCATAACAATCCCTTTGGCTTGCCCCATGGCTTGTTGTTGCGCCACAAGGAACTGCCGAACAGCTGGAATAGGACTGACTTTCGATGCCATGTTACCCACCTCAAGCGAACGGATCTTAGCCTCTATGGGGATACCATTGAGACAGAGATCGGGAGAGTAGGTGAGGTGGATATTCTCTTCGAGGAATTCCAAACTTTCCAGGTTTTCTAAACTTTCTAAGCTCTCTATAGCATAAAGAGCGATGGCACGATACATGGCACCGGTGTCCACATAGGTGTAATGGGCATATTGAGCGAGCTGCTTGGCAATAGTGGATTTACCACAAGAGGAATAACCGTCAATGGCTACGATAATCTTGTTCATTTGAGCATACTATTTATATCCAGAGTCAACCCCACTTGATAAGTGTAGTTGTTCCGTGTCAGTTGCGAGAATGTGAACGCAACACTGAACTTATAGATTCGTATTCCGCCTCCTACCGCAAAACCGGCAAAGGAGCGTTGGTCTTTGAGATTGAGTTCTGCGCGACGACGGTGATTGTAACTGAACGTAAGATAGAAACGATCACTCTTTGGAACAATATCCACGGCAAAAATAGTATGGCGGAACATCATGTCGTACCACTGCACATTAGTCCCCTCCATAACACCGGTATAGGGGTCAATATTACCATTGGTGTGCTCGTAATTAAGGTTCCATCGCTGGATATTGTGTATCGTCATCGATAGACGAAGAGGTGCGTGCGGAAAACGATAACTCAAACCCAGTTGCAAGTTAAGAGGTAACATCTCAAGAGCTTGTCCGCCCTCTTTGGAATAGAACCCTTTGACTTGTGTACCGATGTTCTGTAACGCTAACCCCATCTGGAACGTGGTGTCCTTCGTTTGGAAATGAGCTCCCACATCCGCTCCAAGAGCAAAGGAAGTGTATCGCTCATACACCGAAATGATCGGTTTGAGTGCCACTCCCACGCAGAACTGCTCACCGAGTTGGCGAGCATACATCGCATTAAAAAGAATATCTTTTGCGGTGAATTGCCCGTAAACAGTACCAATATTGTCGGTGGCAGTCATCTGTCCGTAATCAAAGTAGTGTACCCCAACGGCAAAATAGTTGGGCTTATCGGGTTCACCATCACCGGTGTAGGGTTTCTCTATCTTCGAGCGTCCGAAGTTATGTCCGTAGATAGCACTACCGAACATCGTCCCCGGCATATAGTGAGTGAAGTTCAGTTGCAGCACATTATCCGTCATGGCACCAAGAAGGGCCGGGTTACACATCGCTGTTGACACTTCGGCATCACGCACACTCACATTCGAACCTCCAAGGGCATTGATTCGCGCGGAGGCAGGCAGAGAGAGGAAAGTGAAGGCACTACTGCCACTTCCTACAAACTGTGCCCTTGCGGGCATAGGCAAGAGGAACGATCCTACTAACAAGAACCCAATAAAAAACCATATTTGACAAGGCTTACTCACTGCGTTATCCAATTTTGCTTGCAAAATTACAAAAAAAATTTGATATACACAAACGTTTGTGCAATTTATCTTCAATTCTTATTGTTTTTGTAGGTTTGTTACCCCATTTTTCTCTAACCAACGCTGTTCACAACAAGTGCGCTGTCCTTTGTTGTGTGCTTTGCGTAAGGAGGGTTTCTGCGGGTTCTTAATACTGCCATAGCACCAATATCCGCGTTGGTTTTGAACAATAAGATACCCATCCAACGTGGTGTTGTAATGATGCCATTCATCTCCAATAAGCCGAATGGATAACGAGTCCTTGTTCGGTTGATGAACAACGGCAGGAGAAGGATTGGCAGGGACACGCTGTTGGGCAACGGCTAATCCTACGCAAAAGAAGAGCAAAAAGAAAACACGATATCTCATAGTTGTATTGTTAGTTAATGTCAATATAAACGGGACAGTGGTCGGAGTGTACAACTTGTTGTAATATCCCTGCACCACGCAGACGCGAACGCAGTTCTTCGGCTACCCAGAAATAGTCAATACGCCAACCGGCATTGCGCTCTCTTGCTCCAAAACGATAACTCCACCACGAGTACTGCTCGGCACGGTCGTCAAAGAGCCGGAAGGAATCTACCATTCCGCTATCTTGATACCGATCCATCCACTCGCGTTCTTCCGGCAAGAACCCCGATACACCCACTTGTCGTTCGGGATGGTTGATGTCAATGGGGTGATGACAGATATTATAATCGCCACACACAATAAGGTTGGGCCGCGTCTGACGCAGCTCGCGTGTCCATTTAAGGAAGGCTTCAAGGAAATCCATCTTAAACTCTTGGCGCAGGTCTCCGGTTGTACCCGAAGGGATATAGACACAAACAATGGTGAGGTCGCCGAAATCGGCTCGCAATACACGTCCTTCGCTATCGTAACGAGGAATGCCCATCCCGGCATGAACGTAGTCGGGCTCTTGCTTAGAGAAGATACAAACACCCGAATATCCCTTCTTCTCGGCGGAGTGGATATAACTATGATAACCCAACGATTGCATAGTGAGGGTGTCTATCTGTTCGGGCTGCGCTTTACTCTCTTGAATACAAAAAACATCGGGGTCCTCGATGGGAAGCCAATCAAGCAACCCTTTGGCAATTGCACTGCGGATTCCGTTCAAATTATAAGATATTATTTTCATAAACGTTGAAATTTATTGCAAAGATATAAAAAGATTTGCATATATCCAAAATTATTTGTAACTTTGCACGCAAAATGAAGAAAATTTGTTAAAATGAAAGATTTAGTTAGACATTTTGGGGAATATATCTTGTTAATGGGTAAGGTTTTTCGCTTGCCTGATCGTCAACGGATGTTTTGGCGTCAGTATGCCCGTGAGATAGAGAAACAAGGCTTGCAATCGCTCCCTATTGTTATTATTATTTCCGTATTTATTGGTGCTATCTTAACAATCCAAACGAAATTAAATACCGAGAACCCCTTATTACCTACGTACACGACGGGCCTGCTCACGCGTGAGACGCTGTTGCTTGAGTTTTCAAGTACAATCTTATGTCTTATCTTGGCGGGTAAGGTAGGTTCAAATATCGCTTCCGAGATTGGTTCCATGCGTATTACCGAGCAGATTGATGCTATGGAGATCATGGGCGTTAATAGTGCTAACTACTTGATATTTCCTAAGATAGTAGCTTTCATGACAATGATGCCGTTCCTGGTAATCATTTCTATTACGGTGGGATTGATAGGTGGCTTAGGAGTGGGCGTGTTCACGGATGTAATAACCGTACAAGACTATATCGTCGGTATTCAGTATGCGTTTAACCCCTACTATGTGTGGTACGGCATCATCAAATCGTTGGTGTTTGCGTTTATCATCACTTCGTTCAGTAGTTACTATGGCTACTACGCTTACGGCGGAGCCTTGGATGTCGGTCGGGCAAGTACCAGTGCGGTGGTGAATTCGAATATCCTCATCTTGTTTGCAGACCTGTTATTAACGAAGTTATTGCTATGATTGAAGTTAAAGATATTGTCAAAAGTTTTGACGGAACGGTGGTGCTCAATCACATCACCACCACGCTGAAGGATGGTCAAGTGAATATGATCATTGGCCAATCCGGTAGCGGTAAGACGGTGTTCATGAAATCGCTTATCGGCTTGCATAAAGTCGATAGTGGTCAGATCTTGTATGATGGTCGTGACCTAAGTGAGATGAACGAGAAACAGATTCGTGAACTCCATCGCGAGGTCGGTATGTTGTTCCAAGGCTCAGCATTATTTGACTCCATGAATGTGTTGGAAAACGTGATGTATCCTTTGGAGATGTTTTCCTCGATGACGAAAGAAGAGATGCAAGAAAGAGCGCGTTTCTGCTTGCAGAGGGTCAATATCCAAGAGCGTGCGCTGGAACTGATGCCCAGTGAGATCAGTGGCGGTATGCAGAAACGTGTGGCTATCGCTCGCGCTATCTCAATGAACCCTAAATACCTCTTCTGCGATGAGCCTAACTCGGGTCTTGACCCGAAGACAAGTCTTGTCATTGACCAACTCATTCATGAGATTACGGAGGAGTACAATATCTGCACCATCGTTAATAGCCACGATATGAACTCTATCATGGAAATAGGTGACCATATCGTGTTCCTTAAAGGTGGCGTCAAAGAGTGGGAAGGCTCTCGTCATGAGATCTTCCACTCCAAGAACGAGGCTTTGGATGACTTTGTCTTCGCCTCGGAACTCTACAAAAAAGTGAAGTCGGCCAACTCTAAACTCTAAACTCTAAACTCTAAACTCTAAACTGAACAATGGATACTTTAAGAACAGAACATCTATACAAGAAATATGGCAAGCGAACCGTTGTCAATGATGTGTCGATTGAGTTGCATCAAGGGGAGATCGTGGGCCTATTAGGACCGAATGGGGCAGGAAAGACAACCACGTTCTATATGACGACAGGGCTTATAACGGCGAATAGTGGACATATTTTCTTGAACGATGAGGATATCACTTTGTTCCCTATGTACAAACGTGCGCAGATGGGGGTGGGGTATCTTCCGCAGGAAGCCAGTGTGTTCCGCAAGATGACGGTAGAAGATAATATTCGTTCCGTGCTGGAATTGACGAAGTTCTCCAAGAAATATCAAGAGCAGAAAGTGGAACAACTCATCAAGGAGTTTAACCTCAACCACGTGCGTAAGAACTTGGGGGATCGTTTGAGCGGAGGGGAGCGTCGTCGTACGGAAATCGCTCGTTGCCTTGCTATCGAGCCTAAGTTTGTGATGCTCGACGAACCCTTTGCTGGCGTGGATCCGATTGCGGTACAGGAGATACAAGATGTGGTGTGGAAACTGAAGGATAAGAACATCGGTATCCTCATTACCGACCACAATGTGGACGAGACGCTTATGATTACCGATCGCGCCTATCTGCTGTTTGAGGGGAAGATCCTCTTCCATGGTACACCCGAAGAGCTGGCGGCCAACCCGACGGTGAGAAAGAACTATTTAGGACGTGACTTCGAACTCAAAAAGAAAACCAAGGTTGAAGATTGAACAGTCTTATATTATTATGCCGGTGAAGGATGCGGTAGCATCGGCGGAACGCTCCATACGGGCGATTGTGAATAGCGGACACACGTTGACCGTCTATGACGATTATTCCACGCCGGAGAATAGGGAACTCTTGGAGCAACTCTCGAAGGAGTTATCGTTTTCTTTGATACATTTATCGGATGTGATTGACCATCCGTCTCCCAACTATCGTACCGTGTTGATAGATGCTCGTCAACGGGCATTAACTCATCATCAGTCGCTCATCATCATCGAGAGCGATGTGGAAGTGAAACCTCAAACGATAGCTGACTTGCAGGCTTTGGTGGCTCCCCAAGTTGGTATGGTAGCGAGTGTTACCGAAAACGAGGCAGGAGAGGTCAACTTCCCGTACGAATATGCTAAGGATTGGCGAAAAGAAGTCATCGATACCAAGAAAAGATTTAGTTTCTGTTGTACTCTGTTGACCGAAGAGATGCTGCAAACCATTGACTTTGAACAGGTCTTGGACGAGAAAAAGAACTGGTACGATGTCACTTTGTCGCACCTTTCTCTCAATGCGGGATTTCGTCATTTACTCCGTATGGATTCGCCCGTGATCCATCGTCCACACGCTTCGCGTCCGTGGAAACAACTCAAATATGAGCACCCGCTACGCTACTATTGGCGTAAACTAACGCAACACTTGGACCGTATATGAATCCCCTTGTCAGTGTTATAGTACCCGTCTATAATGCCGCTCCGTATCTAAGAGAGACATTGGATAGTATTATGGCATCGGATTATGCTCCGATAGAGGTGATCATTCAAGATGATGGCAGTAAGGACGATAGCCTGGCTATCGCCCAAGCCTATGCCGTTGAGCATCCGCAATGCCATGTCTTTACGCAGACCAATCAAGGGGTTAGTGCTGCCCGTAATCACGCTATTGCTCACGCACAAGGTGTTTATATCCTCCCCGTGGATGCGGACGATAAGATTAGTAGTGACTATATCCGTCTGGCGGTTGAGGCTATGGATGGACACGAAGAGGTCCGCGTTGTGGGGTGCCATGCAAGGATGTTTGGCTTGGTGGATAAACCATGGTCTTTGCCTGCATTCAGCTTGCCGTTATTAGCGCGAAAAAACATGATCCCTATCACTTCGCTTTTCCGCAAAAACGATTGGGAACGCTGCGGTGGATTCTGCGAAGAAGATATCTACCGAGAGGATTGGGATTTTTGGTTGAGTATGTTTGAGTTAGGGGGCGAATATGTGTTACTTCCTATCGAAGGCCTTTTTTATCGCGTTCTTCCTCAGAGTCGTCGTCGCAAAGCCAAACAACAGAAAAAAATTATTGTAGATGCTATTAATCGTCGTCATCCTGCTTTTCTTAAACGGTATTTGGGTGGACGATTACATTACCATCGTTCATGGTCTTGTTTCTTGAATGCCCTCAGTTGGGACAGACAAGTGGGCTGTTTTGATGCTTGGGAGCAAGGCTCTGTTATCTATCAGAAACGAAACACCCTTCGTGCCTATCAAGACTATGTCATCAAGCAGTTTGCTGTTCCGTCGATAGGGCGACAGATAGGGTATTGTTTGACGTCGTCTAAGGCGCAAAGGAGTTATACGCATGCGCTGTCATTAGGCTCGCTTACACCTGCACCGGTGGCTTATCGGGAGATCCGGTTCTTAGGGCTGTTCTTACAAGAGAGTTGGTTCGTGAGCCGACGGTCCGAGTGTACGCATACGTTCAATGAACTGATTGGTCATCCCGATTTTCCTCATCGCCAAACCATCTTACAAGCCATCGGCCGTTTCACGGCTCAGATGCACCAACAAGGACTGTGGCACAAGGATTATTCGGGAGGGAACATATTATTTAACGAAGATGGTAGTAAGATAGAAGTGATTGACCTTAATCGCATGTGCCCTGTCGGTTGCCATCGTCATCATCTGCTAAAACAGTTAGAGCGACTGAATATCGACCGCGAGGCGTTGAGCATCATGGCTGCAACTTATGCAGAGGCAATGGGATTAGACGTGCCGGCAAGCATCGATTATGCCATCACGCACCGCTGGAAAAAACATATTAAAAAAGGAATAACAAATTTATAGTTATATGGAACGTTACTTGTCCTTTGTCAAAAGATTGAACTACGTCTTCTTCCTTGCCCTTATGGCAACCTTGCCTTTGCCTCGTAAGTTTGGACATATTATGCTCATCGTTTGGGCGGTGAGTTGGCTATTGGAGTTGCGTTTCACTAAGAAAGAGAATTTCTGCGGTTGGAAAAACCTTATCCCCGGCTTGGGATTGGCGGTTTGGGTGTTGTGGGAATGTTTGTCTATCCTATGGGGAGGACGATACCGCGATTGTCATACATCTCTTCTTATATTACCCCTTATCCTTGCTTTTGGTGTCAACGAACAATACCAATGGAAACAAGCAGCCAAAGTGCTTATTATCAGTTCTCTGCTGTCGTGTTTCTTGTATGGGTTCACCCTCTTCTGGACCGCTAATATTCGCCATGTGTGGGATTGCTATTGCCAGGATCCTTATACGTCTTTCCAATTGATTTGGTTTGATCAATTCCTATCCAATATCAAACACCGTTTCTTCTATTGCACTATCTTGACGATGGCGATTATCTTACTTATCATGCTTCGGCATGACTGTTGGAAACGGTGGGGCAAAATAGAAGGAAGTATCTACCTCGTGTTAGGGTGCGCTATTTTGTTGCTTGCTATTATAGCTACAGGTTCACGAGCCAGTCTATTCACTTTAATTATATTAGGTACTATAACAATAATCCGCTGCATTCCTACCAAACATCGTAGTTGGGTGTCTGTTCTTGTCTTAGCATTGGTAATAGGAGGGTCCATCGCTTTATGGCAATCTCATCCTCGAATGAAAGCGATTACGATTCAACAAATTATCAATCCGGAACAGCATATAAACGAGGTGACACAACAAAACCCCCGCAGTTTGATTTGGTATTATGCTTTGCAATCGCCGAAAGACTATCTCGGCTATGGTTTAGGTGTCCGCCAAGCGGAGACTTATTTGGATCAAAAGTACGAACAAGCCCAATGGGAGAGAGGTGTCTTCGACCATTTCCACGCGCATAATCAATACTTACTTGTATGTATGGAGTTGGGATTAGTTGCCCTGTTACTGTTTATCGCCTATTGGGTGTACTTGCCGCTATGCTATCCTAAACAAACAAGGCAAAGAGAGTTTGCTCTTTACCTTGTTCTGCTCTTCGGCTTAAATATGTTAACCGATAGCCTCTTCTCTTCGATGGAAGGAGTGGTTTATATCTGTGCGTTGCTTGTGTTTACGAGCTTCTTACCTAAAAACTCATCCTGTTCGCTTTAGGAGCGATGTTCTCACTCGATTGAAGTTTCTCAATCAGTTCCCGCTCCTCTCTATTGAGGTGTTCGGGGATATAAACGCCTACATTGATCAGTAGGTCTCCTCTTCCGTATTGCCTTGCGTATTGGTCTATGATAGGCAATCCCTTACCTTTCATGCGCAACACTTTATCCGGTTGAGTACCCGGACTGATCGTTATCTTAGCCTCACCATCAAGGGTAGGGATAATCACTTTACCTCCTAAGATAGCCGTCGGAACATCAAGCAAGAGGTTGTAAATCAAGTTCTCGCCCTCACGAATGAGATTCGAGTTATCTTCCTCCTCAATGAGTACCAACAAGTTTCCGGGAATACCCCCATGGGGTGCGGCATTACCTTTGCCTTGAATAGGTATTTCCATTCCTCCGACCACACCGGCAGGAATATGGATAGTGATGATCTCTTCATCTCTGACCACACCTTCGCCATTGCAGTGAGGGCATTTGTTCCTGATAACTTTGCCTTGTCCGTTACAGGTCGGACAGATCTCCTGTACTTGCATCATCCCGAACATACTGCGTTGCGCACGAACGACACGACCGCTACCGTGGCATGTCGGACAGGTCTCTGACGAACCGTCTGCACTGCCCGAACCATTGCAGTGGGTACAAGGAACCAGTTTCTTAACTTTGATTTTCTTCTCTACACCGGTGGCAATCTCGGCGAGAGTGAGTCTGACTTTGACGCGCAAGTCTGTGCCGCGACGAACACGAGGACCACGACCTCCGCCACCAAAGAACGAACTGAATCCGCCCATGCTGCCACCCATGCCCCAACTCTCGAACAAATCGCCGAATTGGGAGAAGATATCTTCCATCGTGAAACCTCCGCCACTGAATCCGCCGGCACCGCTCATTCCTGCGTGACCGAACTGGTCATAGCGTTGACGTTTCTGCGGATCCGACAACACTTCGTAAGCCTCAGCGGCTTCCTTGAACTTCTCTTCGGCTTGTTTGTCACCGGGGTTTTTGTCAGGGTGATATTGTATCGCTTTCTTGCGGTACGCCTTTTTTATCTCCTCAGCGGAGGCGGTCTTCTCGACCCCTAACACTTCATAGTAATCTCGTTTTTCTGCCATAATCTATTTAGTTTACTCTCCACTTTACACTTTGTTACTCTCCCACTACTACTTTCGCAAAGCGAATCACTTTCTCGCCTAACTTATATCCTTTTTGCGTGCAATCGATGACCTTGCCTTTCTTCTCTTCGCCTGCGGCAAAGGTTGTAATGGCCTCGTGCAGATCCGTATTGAAGTCTGCATCGGTAGTGTCGATAGGCGTCACTTTATTGTTCTCTAAGAAGGATAGGAACTTCGAGTAGATAAGATCTACCCCCTCTTTGAGTGCTTCTATGTCCGTTGATTTATTCACGGCTTCTATCGCACGCTCAAGGTCATCCACTAAGGGTAGCATATCCTTGAAGATACGTTCACCTGCTGTGTCAAGAAGATCCATCTTCTCTTTGTTCGTGCGACGACGATAGTTGTCAAACTCCGCCATCATACGCAACTCTTTGTCGTTGAGTTCCGTAATCTGGGCTTTTAGTTCCTCTACTTGTTTCTGCCAATCCTCTGTGGGATTGCTTTTATTTTTCTTTTTACTCATAATTTCTTTATTCTAAACTAGCTAAACCTGTTAAACCCGCTAAACATTCTTCAATCCTCAACATCCGTGCCAACGGCACATTACTGCCAAATTGTCATAAAATCTCTGCCAAATTGTCATAGTATATTAATATGATATGCCAGTCCCACTCGTACTTGATGGAAGGGGTAGTCCTTAATACCATATTGATAAACGACATAGGGTTCAAAATCCTTTAGGTGTCCGCTCACTTGTGTCTTGATATTCATCGGTCGGTCTCCGTCTTGTTCCCAGCCCTTATATCCGGAGAAGGTCTCTTCGAGGGAGATATACTGCGTTTTCACTAATAACTGCACACCGTATGACACCGCATCATTCTGGCGTCCGTTATCCGTTTGCCAACATAAAAATCCAACACTGCCACTCAGTCTCAGTTCCACATCTTTCTCCTCTTTATATAGGATTGAAGAGGACTTGCTTTTGCCCACATAAATGGATTTGCCCAAACTTACATCGAAGAAATATCCCGGGCAGTCATAATGTCGCATCTTATCAAAACCTCCTCCGGAAGCCGTTTTTATCGCTACTCGTAGTGCTATCTGAGGGGCTTCAATGATATTTTTGAGAATAGCTACATCGGTGGATAGATACACATCTCCCGCTCCATGACCTTGGGCATTATCTTGTTCGTACCATTCCATGATGGGCATCCAAACAGTCAAGTTCACCCGATCTGTGAATAGAGGTATGGACACCCGAGCAAAAAGGTCTGCCGTTCGGTTGAACTGACGATAAGACCAATAGCCGTCTCCTGCCAACTCGAGCCGCAATGTCGATTGGGTTCGCCCGTCTAACATGTCCGGTATAGGAAAAGCATTTGGACCGAAATACAAGGGGGCAACATGGGTGGGCTGACTATAATTAGGATATTCGGTGGGCACAATCGCATAAGCCTTTACAGAAAGACACAAGCCCGCGACCAAAAAAAAGATACTATATGAGTTCTGCCTTTTTGTCATAAAATCTCTGCCACATCTGCCAAAGTGAGGACCTTATAGGTGGCAGTCTTCGTCTCATCGTGGAGTGTTTGTTCGTTGTGACAGATATAGATCTGTTCGATACCGAAGTTCTTTGCCCCCTCTATGTCACTGCCGTATCCGTCACCGATAAGGATGATCTCGTCTTTGGTGACGGGTTCTTTTCCTGCGGCAATACGCGCTTTGTTTGTGCGTTCAAATGCAATCTCAAAGAACCGCTTATCGGGTTTGTTCACGCCGGCTTCTTCGCTCATCACCATCTCAAGGAATCGGTCGCGGATGCCTGACTCGTTCACTTTGTCGTATTGTACGTCTGTAAATCCGTTGCTCACAATCACGAGGTCATATTTGGTGCGCAGATAATCGACCGTTTCTTTGGCTTTCGGTAGTAACTGTGCAAACTGATTGGTCAATACCAAAAACTCTTGGCACACCGTATCGGCAAGCGTTTGGAGGGGTTTGGACTGATAGAGTAGGTCGCCTCCGCCCAATGCTTGTACCAAGGGGTATAGGGTGAAGTCACGTGCCAGGAACTCTTTGGTTACGCGTCCGGCAGCATATTCCGACCATAACCAGGCATTGTGCTCTTGGTAAGCCGCAAAATAGTCCTCAAAACTTGGCCAAAACTCCGAGAAGTGGTGCCGGTTATACACCTCCTGTTGCGCTTTGATAGCCGAGGTTGTCCAATCGCCTATCGTATCATCCCAATCTATGAAAATGACTTTAGTCATTTGAGTTTAGAGTTTATAGTTTAGAGTAGCCGTCTAGTTTTATAGTTTAGAGTTAAAAGAGGGACTGCTGATTATCTTTTGTCAAGGGAACTTTTCCCAAGTGCTTATACGCCAATTCGGTCACTTCGCGTCCGCGAGGAGTGCGTTTGATAAAACCTTCCTTAACAAGGAACGGCTCATATACATCCTCTATCGTTCCGGCATCTTCACCCATTGCCATGGCGATGTTATTCAGTCCCACCGGTCCTCCTTTGAACTTATCCATGATGGTGAGCAGCAGTTTGTTATCTATCTCGTCCAGGCCGTAGGTGTCAATGTTCAAGCTCTCCAACGCATAGCGGGCGATTGTGATATCGATCTTCCCGTCCCCCTTCACTTGAGCGAAGTCGCGCACGCGACGCAACAACGCATTCGCTACACGGGGCGTTCCTCTACTGCGACGCGCAATCTCACTGGCGGCGGAACTGTCAATGTCTATCCCTAATAGTTTGGCAGATCGGGTAACGATACCTGCTAATATGTCTGCATCGTAGTATTCGAGGTGACAGTTAATGCCAAAACGAGCACGCAAGGGCGAGGTGAGCAGACCCGAACGGGTAGTGGCACCAATCAGCGTGAAGTGATTGAGGTCAATCTGTATCGTACGAGCCGAAGGACCTTTATCTATCATAATATCGATGCGATAGTCCTCCATTGCGGAATATAAGTATTCTTCCACTACCGGTGAGAGACGGTGTATCTCGTCGATAAACAGCACATCGTTAGGTTCGAGCGAAGTGAGCAGGCCCGCCAAGTCACCGGGTTTGTCGAGTACGGGGCCTGAGGTCACTTTGAATCCTACACCCAATTCGTTGGCGATGATGTTGGATAAGGTCGTCTTACCTAACCCGGGAGGGCCAAACAATAGAACGTGGTCCAAACTCTCGTGACGCAACTTAGCGGCTTCTACGAAGATCTTGAGGTTGCTCACAATCTTACTCTGTCCCGCAAAGTCGTTAAAACGCAATGGGCGCAAGGCATTGTCTTGTTCTTTCTCGTTGAGTTGAGAATGTATGTCGAAATCATTTTCCATAATTCGTAACTTGTCTAAAAATCTCCTCAATCCTTTGTCCTTTATCCTTAATCCTCTGCCCTTCCGCCTCTAGGCTGCTTGCAGCCGCGCCTCTCTGCCTCTCCGCCTCTCCGCCTTTCCTCCCTTCCGCCGAGTCGTATTTGACGATTCCGCGGTCTAAGATTATCACCCTCGTACACACCTCCGCCACATCTTCCAGCCGATGCGTAGATAGAATCGTGATACATCTCCGCCTCTCCGCCCTTCCGCCTTTCCGCCCTTCCGCCTCTACACTGCTTGCAGACGCGCCGATGAGTTTCCTTACCTCCACCACTTGGTTAGGGTCTAATCCGGTAGTGGGTTCGTCTAATATCAGCAGTTCGGGATGGCCCAGCATTGCTTGTGCTATGCCTACGCGTTGGCGATAGCCTTTGCTCAGTTCCCCGATTCGTTTATTTGCCACCGGCATCAGTCCCACCTTCTCCATCATACTTTCCACACTTTCACTTTCACTTTCCACTTTCACTTTCCACTTTCCACTTTCCACTTTCCACATAAAAAGGAGGTACTCCCTCACATACATATTTTCGTACAATGGATTGAGTTCGGGTAGGTAGCCGTGGGTAGTAGGAGCGTTTATGATGCCGGATGTGGGTCTCCATAGTCCGAGAAGGATTTTCATCAAGGTGGACTTGCCCGCACCGTTAGGACCGAGCAGTCCCACGACTTCTCCGTCAGCGATGTCGAGACAGATATCGTGTAGCACTTCCTGCTTGCCTAAAACCTTGTATAAATGCTCTATATGTATGGGCATATTTTGTCAATGTACTAAAATCCGCTGCAAAGATACTACTTTTTTTTGAGATATGCAAATATTTATCGAATAGTTGTTCATTTTATTTGCGTATATGAAAATTTTTCACTACCTTTGCAGCCAGTTTTTCGAAGTGTCGAAAACAAAAAGGAGAAATAACAGTGGGCAGAGTGTACTAAATCTCTCGCAGAAATCGCAGACTACGGGGACTATAATCTCTCACAGATTCCACAGATTTCTTATCTCGGCATAGCCTCGAACGATTTTTTCACCGATTGACATTTAATTTATTATTTCTTTTTATTTTCTTATTGTCTAGCCGAGCAAGCTCTCCTATCCAATAACAAAACTAAAAAGTAAAAGGAAGGCTCTCTTGGCAAGCCAACATCACCTTCCACACCGCGCAACGGCGCGTTGTAATAATAAATTATTGGGAAGGAATTACACAGATGGTGATTAATGATTATTGCTTAATGCTTAGTGATTATTTCTGTGGAATCTGTGAGAGATAAAAGAAGACGATAAACGAAGGGGAGCGCCCCGCGGCAAGGGGCACAAGAATGCCCCGACGAGCGGAGGATGAATAGAAGAATAACTAAAAACTAACGACAAATATGTTTGATAACTTGAGCGAACGCCTGGAGCGTTCATTTAAAATCCTCAAAGGTGAGGGACGAATAACCGAGATTAACATTGCGGAAACCGTCAAAGATATTCGCAAAGCACTGCTTGAAGCAGATGTGAACTATAAGACCGCTAAACAGTTTACGGACGAGGTCAAAGCCAAAGCCTTAGGTCAGAACGTGATGAATGCCGTTCGCCCGGGACAATTGCTTGTTAAGATTACCCACGACGAACTGGCTACCCTCATGGGTGGCGAAGCCGAAGAGATCAACCTCAAGGGCAGTCCCGCGGTTATCTTGCTTAGTGGTTTGCAAGGTTCCGGTAAGACGACCTTCGCTGCCAAGTTGGCGAATTATTTGCAAGTAAAGAAAAACAAGAAAGTGATGCTTGTGGCATGCGACGTGTATCGTCCTGCTGCTATTGAGCAGTTGCGCGTATTGGGTGAGCAGATAGGGGTGAAAGTATATACCGAAGAGACCGAAGCCAATCCTGTTGTCAAGGCCAAGAAAGCCATTGCCGAAGCGCGAACGTATGGCTATGATGTGGTTATCATAGATACCGCCGGTCGTTTAGCTGTTGATGAGCAGATGATGCAAGAGATTGCTGCAATCAAAGATGCTATCCAGCCGCAAGAGACGCTGTTTGTAGTCGATTCGATGACCGGTCAAGATGCCGTGAATACCGCCAAAGAGTTTAACGACCGATTAGACTTCGATGGAGTTATCCTCACTAAACTTGATGGTGACGCGCGCGGTGGTGCTGCTCTTTCTATTCGTTCGGTGGTTAATAAGCCGATTAAGTTTATCGGTACCGGTGAGAAGATGGAAGCTCTTGATGTGTTCCATCCTTCCCGTATGGCAGACCGTATCTTAGGTATGGGTGATGTGGTTAGTCTTGTAGAACGTGCCCAAGAGCAGTTTGACGAACAAGAGGCTCGCCGTATCAGCAAACGTATTGCTCATAATCAATTCGATTTTAACGACTTCATCGGTCAACTGCAACAGTTCAAGAAGATGGGTTCGATGAAGGAACTGATGGGGATGATCCCGGGCATGGATAAAGCCCTCAAGAACGTAGAGATCAGTGATGACGCTTTCAAACCGATAGAGGCGATTATCGGCAGTATGACTCCTTACGAACGTGCCAATCCGGCGTGCCTCAATGGTAGCCGAAAAAACCGTATTGCCAAAGGTTCGGGTACTACTATTGTCGAAATCAACCGTTTCCTCAAACAGTTTGAGCAGTCGGCAAAGATGATGAAGAAAATGCAACAAATGAAACGTAGATAAAATGACACTTTTAGACGGAAAACAAATAGCCGCTACCATTCGTGAGGAACTGAAGCAACAGATAAGTGACTTATTGGCTAAGGGGCAACGTGCTCCGAAGTTAGGTATTGTCATTGTAGGACATAATCCTGCGTCCGAAACGTATGTGAGCAATAAGATAAAAGCTTGTGCCCAAGTGGGTATAGAGGTGGAGAAGATTGCTTTGGAGGACTCTATCACGGAACAAGAACTGCTTGCTGTGGTGGATAAACTCAACCACTCAACCGACCTTGACGGGTTTATCGTACAACTGCCGTTGCCGTCTCATATCAGCGAGTCTGCAATCACTTCGGCTATTGATTATCGCAAAGACGTGGATGGACTTACGCCTGAGAATGTGGGGCGTGCTGCTAAAGGACTACCCTGTATCGTGTCCGCAACGCCTCGTGGCATTCGCGAACTGTTGGCGCGTTACAATATCCCCACTGAGGGCAAACATATTGTGGTCATTGGACGCAGTAATATCGTAGGCAAACCGATGGCTACGCTGCTTATGCAGAAACATGAGCGAGGCAACGCAACCGTCACCCTCTGCCATAGCCACACTACGAACCTTCAACAGATCTGCCTTACCGCAGATATTATCATCGTGGCTGTTGGCCATCCGGCGCTATTGACGGCAGAGATGGTGTCTCAAGGCGCAACGGTCATTGATGTGGGTATCACTCGTGTGGAAGACCCTGCCGACCCTAAAGGGTACCGCTTGGCAGGCGATGTCGATTTTGATGCTGTCGCACCTAAGTGCGCATATATCACTCCCGTCCCGGGTGGGGTAGGACCGATGACGATTGTTTCGTTACTGCAAAACACCTTACAAGCCTATAACTCAACCCGCTAAACCTGTTAAACTTGTATGGATATATTAGCTAAAATAGATGGACTGGACGCTAAGTTCCACGAGGTGGCACTTCTCATTACAGACCCTGCCGTGATTGCGGACCAACCGCGTTACGTCAAACTCAATAGAGAATATCACGAACTCGAACGTATCTTGGCGGCTGCGGACCACTATCGTAAGGTGGCACGCCAACTGGAAGATGCTAAGACGCTTTTTTATAACGAGTCCGATCCGGAACTCAAAGAGATGGCTCGTGCCGAGATAGACGAATTGGAACCGCAGATAGGCGAACTGGAGGAACAAGTGAAGATATTGCTCATCCCTTCCGACCCCGAAGACGCGAAGAATGTGGTCATGGAGATTCGGGGTGGTACAGGAGGCGACGAAGCGGCTCTGTTTGCCGGAGACTTATTTCGTATGTACACCAAATACTTTGACCTTCATGGTTTCAAGTATGCCGTTTCCTCTTTCTCCGAGGGAGCAGTGGGGGGATATAAGGAAATCATCTTCAACGTCACAGGTGAGAACGTATATGGCACGCTCAAATATGAGTCGGGGGTGCATCGCGTACAACGAGTGCCTGCTACCGAGACACAAGGACGACTGCATACGTCAGCAGCTACCGTGGCGGTTCTACCCGAAGCCGATGAGTTTGAGGTACATATCAATGAGGGTGAGATACGTTGGGATTATTTCCGCAGTGGTGGAGCCGGTGGACAAAACGTGAACAAGGTGAACTCGGGGGTTCGGCTGCGTTATAACTGGCAAAACCCTATCACGGGTGAGGTGCAAGAGATACTGATTGAGTGCACGGAGACGCGTGACCAACCAAAGAATAAGGAGCGCGCGCTCTCGCGCTTGCGCACGCAGATTTATGATAAGGAGCATAGCAAATATGTTGATGATATCGCTGAGCGTCGTAAGACGATGGTCTCTACCGGTGACCGCAGTGCGAAGATCCGCACGTATAACTATCCTCAAGGACGTGTGACCGACCATCGTATCGGTTTTACCCTATATGACCTCAACGGATTTATGGATGGCAATATCCAATCGATGATTGATGCTTTACAAGTAGCCGAGAATGCAGAACGACTCAAAGAGGAGGAATAAAACAATATGTGCAATCTCAACGCCATACGGCGTAGGGGGAATAGCGGTGATACGCGTCAGTGGACCTGACGCGATTGCTATTGTGGATACCCTCTTCGTGGGTAAGACTTCGTTGGCGCAAGCAAAGGCGAACACTATCCATTATGGACGAATAGCCGACCTTGACGAAGGGTTGGTTTCTCTTTTTCGTGCCCCACACTCGTTTACGGGTGAGGACGTAGTCGAAGTGGCTTGTCATGGTAGTGTCTATATACAACAGACACTTATTCAGCGACTTATCGAAGCGGGTTGTGCTATGGCCGGTCCCGGTGAGTTCACGCGCCGTGCACTAACGAATGGTAAATTAGACTTGACCCAAGCCGAAGCCGTAGCCGATCTGATTGCTTCGCAATCCAAAGCCGAACATGACCTTGCCCTCAAACAACTAAGGGGCAGTGTGAGTGGTGAGATAGCGACCCTACGCGATAGGTTGTTGCACCTCACTTCGCTTATCGAACTCGAACTCGACTTTGCCGACCACGAAGAGTTAGAGTTTGCGTCCCGTGACGAACTGCAAGCAGTAGCGGACGAGATAGAGGCGCACCTCGTTCACCTTACCGACTCGTTTAAGACGGGTAACGCGATTAAAAACGGCCTTCCCGTGGCTATCGTAGGACCTACCAATGCCGGCAAATCGACACTGCTTAACGCTCTGCTGGGTGAGGAACGCGCTATCGTGAGCGATATACAAGGAACGACGCGCGATACGATTGAAGATACACTCGTTATCCATGGTATCCTCTTCCGTCTTATTGATACCGCAGGACTGCGCGAGACGCAAGACGAGATCGAACAGATGGGCATTGAACGCACCCAAGCCGCCATCGAGAAAGCCGCGATTATCCTCGATCTTTCAGCGCAGCGGTCATTCAGCGATAGCGGTCCTTCAGCCGAAGGCGGTCTTTCAGTGCAGCGGTCTGTTATCCACATCGTCAATAAGTCCGATTTGATGTCGGATGCACAAAAAGCTGCGGTGGATAAAGAGGCGGTA
Source organism: Paludibacteraceae bacterium (assembly GCA_045616645.1). Classification (GTDB taxonomy): domain Bacteria; phylum Bacteroidota; class Bacteroidia; order Bacteroidales; family Paludibacteraceae; genus Colicola. The sequence goes on along the minus strand of JAZLHD010000019.1, from coordinate 5,771 downwards.
CTGATTAGTGCTAAGAACGGAGATTTGGGTACGCTGCGTGAGGAACTGGTAGCCAAAGCGCAAACTCTTTTAGGCACCGCCACAGAGGGCGTTTGTATCACGGGTGAACGCCATTATGAGGCATTGATGCGGGCGTTGACGAGTATCCGCGCCGTACAACGAGGCTTGGCACAAAACATAAGCGGTGAGTTCTTGTCAATGGACTTGCAAGATGTCCTCACCGCCCTTGGCGAAGTCACCGGTCAAGTGACCAATGACGAAGTTCTTTCCAATATCTTCTCTAAATTCTGTATTGGCAAATAGCCCTTTGGCGATAAATTTTGCAAATAAATTTGCGTATGTGAAAAATTTTCCGTAACTTTGCAGTCGATTTTCGACCGCAAAGGGAGAATGTACTTCTATCCGAGGTTGAAGAAATAAAAGAAAAAATGTTTTATACGCTGATTACAAATAAACGCGATGAATGGTTAGCGTCGAAGGAATGCACCATTGGTTCGTTGCTTGAATATATTGAGCAACGGGGGATGATGCGTGACGCACAAATAGATGCTATCAAGACATATCTATATCTAAAAATCGCGTGTCAAAATAAACCTCTTTATGAATTATTTTGCCAAGGGCAATTTAATGAAGATAATTTATCGCAAGAAGAACTTACGATTGCAACTCGTGAAGTATTATCTACGAATCCTGCTGCTTTAGCATTATTTCAATACTCCAAACTGAAAGATAAAAATGGAGTACAGACAGCCCCAAAATTAGAGGAATATATTCGCCACCATGCTGCCAATATTGATTATAAAAAGGTATTCTACGATATTTTCAGTGGAGTTGATTATGCCGATTATCTTTTCTCGCTTCCAATGGGAGCAGGTAAAACATTTCTCATGTCGGCCTTCATTTATTTAGACCTTTATTTTGCACAATTGGAGTCGGATAATCCTATTTGGGCGCATAATTTCTTGGTTCTTGCTCCCAGTGGCTTGAAATCAAGTATCATTCCAAGCCTACGTAATATCCGTTCATTTGACCCATCTTGGCTATTCTCCGAAGAAACCGCTATCAAACTGAAACGGTTGATTCATTTTGAAATTTTGGATGAGCAAAAGAGCGAAAAGAAAAGCAATACCGTCCGCAACCCTAATGCGCATAAAGTCAATATGTATTTAGGGACAAATGATACTTTAGGACTTATTGCTGTGACCAATGCAGAAAAAGTCATTTTAGACAGAGTGGACAAAGATACAGATCCGTCGCTTTATTCAGAAGAGGAAAATCGAAAAATCACAGTCGCGAACGAATTAAGAAATGTAATAGGTCAAATTCCTCATTTAGCCATCTTTATTGACGAAGTGCATCATGCTTCAGATAACGATATTAAACTGAGGCAGGTAGTTAACGATTGGGTGAAAAGTTCCAATTCTGTTATCAATGTTTTAGGTTTTTCCGGTACTCCGTATTTAGAGAGTGCCAAGCCAATTACGATTTGCGAAGATTTGTCAATTAAAAATACAAACATCAGCAATGTTGTGGACTTTTATCCACTAATCAATGGTATTGACAACTTCCTCAAGCGTCCTACTATTAAGTATGTAGATAGCGATTCCGCCACTATTATTTCCCATGGTGTTCGTGAGTTTTTAGAGACTTATAAAGACACAACCTATACAACAGGAGCTTGCGCGAAATTGGCTATTTATTGCGGACAAATTGCGACATTGGAGGAGCAGGTTTATCCTCTTGTCTCGCAACTGGTCTTGGAGTATGGTCTTAATCCTACGGAAGTTATATTAAAGCGTCACCAAGGAAGTACAAAAAAAGGTGAGAAACGTTATCCCGAGCCCGAGGGGTCACAAGCTGCTTTTGCGTCTTTAGATACTCCGGTATCAAAGATACGCATTGTTCTGCTTGTGCAGATTGGTAAAGAAGGCTGGGACTGCAAGAGTTTGACGGGTATTATTCTGCCCCACGAGGGAGCGTGTCCTACAAATATGGTGCTACAAACGTCTTGCCGTTGTTTGAGACAAACACAACGAGGAGCAATAGAAACAGCTCTTATTTGGATGAACAAATTCAATGCGGATAAACTCAATAAGGAGTTGAAGCAACAGCAAAACATTACCTTAAATGAATTTGCGAATAAGCCCCAACTGCCGACCACAATTTTTAATCGTTATAGTCGAATGGATAGCAAGCAGTTGCCTCCTATCGAATTCTACCAATTGAAAGTTGAATACCGCACGATTAGCATTCCCAACCAACCTGACACAAAAGCGCGTTTATCTGATTCGTCTATTTTAGTGACAAAGGAACAGACGTATGCCACCACTCAAGATTTAGAAGGAAAAGTAACAAATTATTCTGAACTGAAACACGAAGAGGGTGAAGCGATTTCTTATGTACATTGGCTGCAAAGAATCTGCCGCGAGAGTTTTGGTACACTTGTGTATGCCGACTTGCTTCTTTATGATGCCGAGTTACACTCTATCTACGAAAAGATAATGAATGAAGAAAAAGAGAACCCCGATTTTGACCATCAACGCATCCGTTCTCTTATTCGCCAAGCATTTGTTCCCAAACGTGACTTTGAGATTGAAGAAGAAGTAGTGCCCGACCAAGCAAGTCTTTTGGCTATCAACAATTTCAGAACGCAATTTGATACCTCTGACCCCTCCAAGATATATCCGCAGAGTGAGGCTGTACAAGAAATTTTGGATTGGGACAAAGATCCCAATAAAGGAAATATTCCCGAGGGCGTACAAGCGATAATAAAGCAATTACGCGAATCTGGAAAAACACAAGATGCAGATACCTTGGAAAATAGTTTCCCAAAAATAACAGACCCTCATCCCGAGCGAGAACAAACCTATCATTATCTGCCTTACCGTTTTGATAGTACATTAGAGCGCAACTATTTTGTTAATGGGTTAATAAATGCCCTTAAAGGAACAAACTTGGAGTTCTATTTCAACGGAGCTGAGGAACTGACAGAGTTCAAAATCCGTTGCTATAAACAAGTGGGCAAGCATTTGCAATACGATGGTTATTACTACCCTGATTTTGTTGTTCTTCGTCGTGATGAACAAAACCAAATTAATAAAATATGTATCATCGAGACCAAGGGTGCCGGATTCGAGGCAAACTTTGAGGACAGGCTTAAATTTATGAAGGAGACCTTTGTCCCAAAAAATAACACGCAATTCAAATATGAACGCTTTGAGTTCCTCTATCTTCCGGAAAAACTATCGGACGGAGAACGATTTGCCCAAACACAACAAATGATTACTAAATTCTTCAACGCATAATACTATGGCTGTACGTTACATCCCTTATTACCCAAACACATTAGAAGGACAAGCCCTTTTAGATAATTTTGTTCGCACCAAGCGTATGCTTTCCTATCGCGATAATGGTCGTGTGATAGAGAAGATTCAGCAAGGCATGCCTTATTATGAGTTAGAGACGCGCGAAACGATTGGTTCCAATCCAAAACAAAATTTAGTTGTGCATGGAGACTGCCTTTCTACGTGTGCTTATTTGCGTGACCAAGGCATCGAGGTGGACTTAGTCTATATTGATCCTCCTTTCGATTCGGGTGCTGATTATTCCAAGAAGGTATATATCCGCCGTAATCCGCTTGTGCAAAAAGCCATTGCTGAAGCACAAGGGTTGGAGGATGGTGAACAAGACGCTTTTGAGGCAAAGATGTATGGTGATATATGGACGAAAGAGAACTATCTCAACTGGATGTACGAGAACCTTATGGCAATAAAGTCCGTTATGAGCGAAAAAGCAAGTATCTATGTCCATCTTGACTATCATATAGGGCACTATGTAAAAATACTAATGGACGAGATTTTCGGAGAGGAAAACTTTAGGAACGAAATAGCATGGTGCTATACTGCTGTTTCAAATGTCGGTTTAGATTTTCCACATAAACATGATGTTATTTATCGCTATTCATTATGTGATGAGTATATTTTTAATAAAGATGCTATACGTATTCCATATGCAGAAGGGAGTTTGGATAGAGCAAATAGAAATGTAATAGGAACAGGTGGAATGAACTTTGATAAAATTGTATTGAATGAGAATGGTAAAGTTCCTGAAGATTGGTGGGTTGATATACAACGTGCATCTAGATATCCTGGAGAAAATGTAGATTACGCTACCCAAAAGCCCGAAGCCCTTTTGGAGCGAATAATCAAAGCCAGTTCCGATGAGGGAATGTTGGTGGCAGATTTCTTTGGTGGTAGTGGAGTAACGGCAACAGTGGCGCATAAATTAGGACGGCGTTTCATTCATGGAGATATAAATATCAACAGCCTCCAAACGGCTCGTGACCGCCTCGTTAGCGCAGGAGCTGAGTTTGAAATAAAACGAGTGCAAGATGGCATCGCTCTTTTCCGTAACCCTGCCCAAACTATGGATAAATTGCGTACACTGATTCCCGGACTGAACACGAACGAAAAACTCAACAAGAAGTATTGGGCAGGAGCAATTACCGATAGCAAATTAGGTATGATACCCGTGTACTTGCCAGATCTTAAATCAAAGACTACACAACGAGTATTTGATACCGTTGAACTAAATAAGATTATCCGTGAGGCATTGCCGGATTTACCAACCGATGAGGTGAAGAAAATCATCGTTTATTACGTAGATGCAGAAGACGTGAACGAACTCTATCGCTTCTATAAAGAACAAAATACAGAAACCTTGATTGAGTTGGAACTGCGCGACCTTAAACAAGTGCTTGATGATGTGGTCATGGAGGATGAGGCGACATGGACATTATCCGAAGTGCAAGACGGGTTCTTTAGTAAATGGCAGATTACCATCAATTCTTTTCATAGCAATAGGTTAGATAGGGCTATCAATGATGCTAATGCTAAAGCAGAACAGCAACACCTCAAGAAAATTTCCGATGGAAAAGATAGTAATTTCAATCCTATAGTCATCAGCGATGAAGGCTTAGAGGGAATAGAGTTCGTGTCCTTGGATTGTCACAATGCCGAGATAGATGCACCTTGGACAAGTGATGCCGAGGTAAAAGTGGACGCTAAAACAAGCGTGGCTATCATCAACGGAAAGAAAACCGCAGACTATTGGGACGGAAAAATATGTACCAATGATGATAATGCCAAACCTCTCCGCCTCAAAATCCGCAATATCCTTGGTGACGAAACGATATTTGTTATTCAATGATTAAACCAATGTAAATTAACCTCTACCATCTAACCGAAGACGAAAAAGAAATCATTAGAAAACGTAAATATTGTTACTAACTCCCTACTAAAAAAGTACTATTACCATAAAAGTCGGTATTAAAATGTATTAAAAACAAATAAAACTCGCCCACAAAATGCAAAACACACCATTTAAACGTAAGATTGATTCAGTTTTTGAGGCTTGGAAAAATAAGTCACAACACCATCCTATTGTTGTGAAAGGATGCCGTCAGTGTGGTAAGACATATTCTGTTCGGAAATTTGCAGAAGAACATTATAGGTATGTAGTGTATCTGGATTTCTTCAAACACCCCGAACTGAAGACCATATTTGATGGCTCGTTAGATGTGGATAAATTGACACGAAGTATTACCATGAGCGGGGTGGAAAATGCCAAATTTGTCGCGGGGGAAACTTGTTTAATTTTGGATGAGATACAGGATTGTCCTCGTGCTCGCACATCACTAAAGTTTTTTAGTATTGATGGACGATATGATGTAATGTGTACTGGTTCATTGCTTGGGGTAAATGGTTATAAGA
>JAZLHD010000018.1:0-14136 GCA_045616645.1 Paludibacteraceae bacterium | reverse complement strand
TCCGCCATTCCGCCTCCCTACACTTTCTGCGAGAGATTTAGTACACTCTGCCCACTGTTATTTCTCCTTTTTGTTTTCGACACGTCTTAGCCACAGTGGCACGATTAACTCCGTTTCTCGAAAAACTGACTGCAAAGGTACTGCTTTTTTTTTATATACGCAAGTGTTTTTGTAAAAAAAAATAACTTTTGCTTGAATTTTCACAAAAAAAAATCAGCGCCACTTTGCGAGTGACGCTGACCTGATTTTTCAATTTTTGTGCAGTTTGATGGCTGAAAAATTCTATTTTTGTGCAATAAATAATGAAATTTTTTCTATTTTTGTGCAGTTTTATTTGTGTATATCAAAAATTTATTGTATCTTTGCACCCGATTTTGAAGATTATTATCAATATGAAAGATCTTAAACTAATCTTAAGTGATCAAAAAAAGGAGTTAGAAAGCCTTGATGTTAGTAAACTATGTTATCGAAAAGAAGAGGGCGAGTTTAATCTCAACAGTAAACTCGCTCAAGTTGTGATTGGTGTACGCCGTAGTGGGAAGTCCACTCTTTGTCAGAAGGTGTTGATGGAAAGTGGAGTAAATTTTGCTTATATAAATTTTGACGATGAGCGTTTACGCGATGTGACTGCCGATGATTTAGACGATATTTTACAGGAGTTATATGCCATTTACAAACAATTTACTCATATTTTCTTTGATGAAATTCAAAATGTAGAATGTTGGCCATTGTTTGTTAATCGTTTGTTGCGTCAAAATCTGCATATTATTTTGACAGGAAGCAATGCTAATCTTTTGAGTGGAGAGCTAGCAACTCATTTAACAGGTCGGTATCATCAAATAGAATTATATCCTTTTTCTTTTGCTGAGTATTGTGCTATAAAGAAGGTGGATACAGACCGTTACACTACTAATGCAATAGGATTAAGGGAGGGTGCTTTAGATGACTATCTTATGGAGGGAGGATTCCCCGAATTAGTGCAAGAGCCAGACATAAATAGGCGTGATTATTTATTTTCTTTACGGGAAGCAATCATAAAGAAGGATGTTTGCAAACGTTATCATGTTCGTTATCAACAAACCTTATCAGATTTAGCAAATAGGCTATTAGATTGGTTTTGTCAAGAGAAATCCTATCATGATATTGCTCAAGAAATGAATATTAGATCCATTCACACCATTCAAAGTTACATTAGCTACTTGCAAAATGCTTATCTTTTGCTCTTACTTCCCAAGTTCTCCCTAAAGAGTAAAGAACGCAATGTAGGTCGTAAATTGTATGCTGTGGATAATGCTTTTATCTCTCAGCATGAGAATGCGTTATTAACCGAAAATTACGGTCTGCGCTTGGAAAACATTGTTGCAATTGAACTACTTCGCAGAATGCACAATGAATACGAACAATTATATTATATTCGTAAAGTGCAAGATTTCGAAGTTGATTTTGTAGTAGTGGAATCCTCTCATGTGCGTGAACTGATTCAAGTCACATACGATTTTAACCATCCGTCAGTAAAACTTTTCAATAGAGAAGTTAATGGACTTATTAAAGGATCGTTAATGACGCATTGTGACAAACTTACCTTAATCATGATGAGGGGAGAGAAAGGCGACATTACTAAAAATGGCAAAACGATTCATTGTGTTTTGGCTTCTGATTGGTTGTTAGGGCGAGACTAACTCCAACTTTCGCGTGATCAAATGAACGAAATAACTTTTGCTTGAATTTATATATGACTATTTAAATAAATCAACAAGTTTCACAACTGATTGTATAATCGGCGAATGCATATTTTTACGTAACGCTTTTGTCGTGATAAGAGTGGCTACGATAGCCTTATGTGTTTCCGTTTCAGTTCTAAAAGATGTAATACGATGTTGCATTTTGTTCGCTTCTTGCTTTGTCATTACATATTCATCACCAGAGTATTTGATTTCGCAAAGATTAATCATATTATCCGCTCTATCTATCAGCAAATCTATTTGTGCTGCGGGGGACGACTCTTTACTTCGCCATGAGTAATATTCGGAATAAACTTTATCTATACGTAGAGCACGTTTAATTTGCTCAATATGAGTCATACATACGCGCTCAAAAGCAAATCCATACCAACTATTCTGTTCTTCCGCACCCACATGAAACGACCAATACTGCGCATTCGTAGTTCCTTTCTGCAAATAATCAAAATAAAATAGTGAATACAAATCCGTCAGTTGATAAATGCCCTCATTACGTTTAAGTTTCTTATTGGTTACACGATAATAACGTATAAAATCACAATTAACCAAGTCTTCCAACAAATCACCGATATGTCCACTGTCATTGAGGTGAAGTTTGTGAATAATCTCGTTACGTGTCAACCCTTTTTTCTCTTTTGCCAAAAGAGCAACCAACTTCATATATCGTTCCGGAGAACGGAAAAGCGATTTATAGAGATGATTATATTCTTCCTTCAATGGAGCATCCTCCGCAAAAAATAATCCGTCTATATTCTGCGCTGGGCTCAAAACAGGGTCTATCATATTCAAATAATATGGTACTCCGCCCATAGCCATATACACTTGTAGTACGGCTTGATTAGACCAAATTCCGCCTTTATTGCGTATCAAAGCGGCAGCTTCCTTCAAATTAAATGCGTGCAGATGAATTGTATGGGTTAATCGGTTATGCAACCCCCCTTTGTTATCTACAATGTTACGAATGATCCAAGATGTCGCGCTACCACATACAATTAGTAGCAGATTACTTTGTTTGCATCCCCAACTATTCCAAAAGAAATCGAGCGCATGTATAAAATCAGAACCATGTGTATCTAAACAAGGCAACTCGTCAATAAAGACCACCTTTCTCCCTTTTCCTTTCTTTTGCTCAATAATGACACGAAGTGCGGCAAATAGGTCCATCCATGTCTTGGGCTGTTTCCCATCGTATCCATATTGTACCAACGAAGAGTAGAACGCTGCCATTTCTTCCGCTTTTACTCCTCCAATTATTCCGGATGTTGCGAAACAGAAGCGGTTTTGGAAATATGTATTAACAAGGAATGTTTTTCCGACACGTCTTCTTCCGTACAAAGCAACAAATTCTGCCTGACCTGATTTTTCAATTTTCCTCAGTTCTTCACATTCTTTTGCTCTACCTATTAACTTATTCATTTTGTGCGTTTTAATTGACGCTGCAAAGGTACGATTTTTTTTTGATATGTGCAAATTTTCGGGCGGTTTTTGTTATTTTTTTTCAAATTCCGCCCGAAATTGCCCCCTACTCCACCTTGCGGCGGCGTACACAGACAAAGACTGCGTACGCTGCTGCGAGCGTTAGAAGTACCCACAAGCCGTCACCGATAGGCAGACCTGGTTTTTCGTCATCGGATAAATCTTCCGTTATTCCTGCGCCACCAGGTCCTGCCTTATGTGGTCCTGATCCCTTAGCGGTTGGGGACTCGGCTCCAACGGCGTAGATGGTAGAGGAATAGGTAGATGTGCCTATTGTGTAATGAGACGATGGGTCACCGGCAGTAGCGGTTTGGTTACTGCTAACCGATTTCCATTCATACGTAGGAACTGAAGTATAGCCTTGTGCGAACAAGGAAGTTGCTACAAAAATAAGTGCTAAGATAATCATATTCTTTTTCATAGTTGTACTCCTTTCTTATTTTACAAGTTGTCCCATTACAGTATAAATCTTTCCTTCCCGAACGATGTAGATAACTTCGTCAATCATAACTTTCTTTGCGTTCAGACTATCCAACTCCTCTGCTCTCATCGGAATCAAGATGGTTGTTCCGCCACCATCATTTCTCATTACCAAGTGAGGATAGAGTTGCTTTATTTGCTGCGTAGCTTGCACATAGCAGTGGAACGGAGGAATAACCGGTTGATCCACAATATCGAAGTTCATTCCCGATTCATTGAGAATATAAGCAGAGGTCTCAAGTTGGATATTAGCTAACGTATTATTCGCATAGAAGTAGAAGGTAGGTTTCTCTTCTATACCCGGATAATCTTCCTCAATGATCGTGGCATTCTTCTTTCCTGCTAATCTTACGGAAGCACCTCCCGCTCCTGCTCCGGTCGATTCATATTTATAGTTGATTTGCGTATTAGCAAAATAACCATTACTTTGAGCAGTTGGGAAGCGAACGATATAAGGTACATTCTGCTGTGGATATTGGCTCTCGCTAATCTCCCAACGGGTAGCGAACGGACGCCCCATAAGTGTTGCATCTTCGCCCTTGAGTTCTTCCATATAGAAATATCCGGCATTATACTTACCTTCTTCACCATAAATTGGATTGATAGTGTATTCCTTGGGGTCATTATGTGGTAAGTCTTGAACAGTAATCGCATTAGCATTATATGGAACAGCAAATGTTTCCCATATATCCAATTCTTTTACTGTACGAGAATACTTAACTTGATTAAATACTTCCACGTCATCGTTATTATTGGCTTGACCGCCATCATAAATGGTTAGGTTATCCACACCGCAGACGGGGATTTCCTTTGTCTCGCCAACATTAATCACGAAATCGGTCGTTGGTAGCGGTGCGCAGAAGACTTCTTCGGTAGCGGTAATCCGGATTTGGTCATAAGCACCATATTGATCTTGCGCATATATACCAATGATAATTTGTTGTCTATCTGTAACGACAATATTATCAATTGTAGCATTTATTCGGAAATGCTTATCAACAAACGCAATAGGTGCAGATTTAGTTTTTGCATAATTAGCACCCACATACGTCAACACGACATTTTGTTCACTGGGCTGGTAAAGATTCAACGTCATGTGCTTATCATCATCGCCCGCAGTCCATACTTCAATTTTGTAAGTACCTGCACTAGGTAATTGAGCGATATAATACATTTCACAATCTCCAGCCTCTTTATTGTCGTAGTAATAATACTTCTTTACACCGGTTCCTTCTTCTATCGTATATTCGCCATGAGCGTCCAAATAATAGTCATTATATTTTTTACAACCTCCCCAACTAGGAATTGGTTTTGGGAAAGTTCCAGCTTGGGCTTCTGCTGAACTTGGACTAATATAATACTTATCATCCTCACATTGAATAACGAAGGTATCTACGCACTCCACAGGAGCGAAGGTGGCTGTTAAAGTAACGTTTGTATAAGGCATTGTGAACGTCAGCGGGTTGTCGTGTTCATGACCTGAAATATCCACACCTTGCGCGGTCCACTCTTTCAAGTGATATTCGAGGTCGTATGTTTTATCTTGACTATCTTTTGTGTTAGCTACAGCGGTGAGGGTTACTTGAGCATCACCACCATACCTACCAACACCAATTACTTCCTTACCAGGTTTACCAAGTTCAACAGAAACTGAATAAGCTTGTGTGAAGGTAGCCGTCCATGTGATGCCTGCGCTTGTTTCGTTGGCAGTAATCGTGCGTGGGTTGTCGGTATTGCCATCTTGCCACTGCGTGAAGGCGTAAGATTCGCTACTAGGTGTAGCGGTCAAAGTAACTTGCGTTCCCTCTAAGATGTGTTGACCAGTATGAGTCTCGCCACCAACTGTGATTGTAACCGAACCGCTGCCAGAGACAGCAGTCGTGATGTCGTAGTAGTTGATGCTTTCCTCGAAAGTGACTTTGAGGGTCTTGTCAGAAGCGGGCATTGTGAAGATATATGGATCGGCTGTGGACTCTTGTTCATTACTACCATTTAACCAAGCCGTGAACTTATAGCCACTACTTGGAACAGAAGTAACGGTAATACTTTCTCCTTCAGCGTAAGCATCTTTCACAGGACTAACGGTTGCCGTACCATGACCGTCATTAGTTATAGTAAGCGTATATACGCGCTCGAAGTTGGCGTAGATGGTGGTGTTCGCGTTTACAGTGTAATTGTATTCTGCATCCGTAGAAACCTCTTCGCCACCTACAGTCCAATTCACGAAGCGATAATTCGTTTCCGGAGTAGCGGTAAGAATTACTTGTGTGCCCTTTGTTAAGCCGGTAGTTGTTGCAGGAGAGGTAACAACCGTACCGCCTTCGTTAGGAGATACCACAACTGTCAAATCTACAGGAGGAACAATCGGGCTCATCTCTGTGACATTGGTTGCTTGGATTTCGGAGAAGTAAACAGTACCAGTCAAACTGCTCATTCCCCAACCATCTTTAGAATAGTTCATCCAAATCTCAAAGCCGGATGTGGCAGTGGCAGCGGTAGCGTCTTCTACATAGAAATATTTCCAAGCGCCATCGGTTGAAGGCAGTTTGCATACTATTCCATGTTCACCACCGACATTGAATTCCATATAGATATTATCATCCGCCATGTACCAGAACGCATAACCGGTAGCTTTGGCATTAGCCGAGTAATTAGCATCGGTCGGAACGGTATATGCGCTATAATCGCCTGTGGATTGGAAGTTGATAGCATATTGCAAAACGTTATGCCCGAAAGTACTTGTATTATCAGCAATAGAGGTAATCGTTATGCGGTCTTGGTTACTATGTCTATCAATATGTGAACCAACGTTGGTACTTGTACCGGTAGCAATCAGATTGTGTACCTCGTCGAAGACGAAGTGTGCAACAACGGCGACATCTTTTGTCGGCATAGTGAAATTCAGCGGATTTGCTTTGGCTTGTAGCTCGGTCAAATCTACATCCGTTGAAGACCAATGGTCAAAGCGGTATTGATTGTTATCAACGATAGCCGTTACTTGAGCCGGACGACTTTCGCCTACTTGTTGAGAAGTTTGATCTACATGGCCCCAAGACGATTGTCCATCAGCTACAGAAGCGGTCAGGGTGTGTTTGGTTGCCTTTGTATCAAAGTAAGCGGTAAGAGTTACGTTCTCTGCCGGCATCGTGTAGTTAAACGATGCTTCAGTAGAAACAAGAGTTTCGCCTTTCTTCCAAGCAACGAACTCATAGCCTGATTTAGCCGTAACGTTGATATGAGCCAACGCGCCTTCTGTATATGCACCTGCACCCGTGGCGTTTTCTCCCATCGTTGGATTGTTAATCTCAAGTTTGAGTTCATAGCGAGGAGTGGTAGTACATAATACATCGTTTGGAGTTGAAATATCAATATAGTCAAAACGAGCATCATTCTTAGCCCATAAACCGATAATATAATTACCGGGGTCTAAAGTTTTATTATAGGTAGCCGTTGTAAAATTGGTTGTCCAACCACTAGAAGCAAATTCTTCGCTATATATACGAGAATAATATTTTCCTGTGTTGGTTACTTGAATATCTCCACTTCCTTGTGATTCTCGATAAATCTTGATTTCAGAATATTCACCTTGTTGCGAGTTGGCATAGCGAATCTGCATGTCTAATGTGGCTTGTGCATCACCGGAAATAGATAATGGTATGTATATTTCACTGCCATCAGAACCATTTACAGTCAACATATATCCACGACCGGAATAAGTTCCACGCTCATTATTATTTCCAAATGTAGCCGTTTTTGGACCTGCAACGCTTGTATTAACAATAGTAAGATTATCGTAAGGAATCATTGCGTCTTCACATTCCAGTTTTCTATGGTTTGTACACTCAACTAACGGAGCCACTGCAAATTGTGCGTAGTAAGTTACATTGCCTGTAGGAATGGTCGATTCAGTAATTTGATTGCCACCGGTTGCAGCATCAAACCAACCGGTCATATTATAATCATCACGTGTTGCCTCTGGTAATGTGCCTACAGCATCACCAACATAAATGTCTTTACTTGCTGTAGCACAAGTACCGCCGTTGGTAGTAGCATCAAAAGTGATGGTATATTTGCTATCTTCTGTCCATTTAGCATATAAAACTTTGTTACCCGTTGAACCTTGAGCGATAGTGGTTACTGGAGTTTCGAGTTGTGCATCACTAAACCAACCATCGAATGTGTAATGAGTACGCGTGCCCGGATTTTCCAAAGTGATTGTCTCACTCTCGATAGTATAGGTCGTTGGGTTGGGGTTCGTAGCACCTTCTAAGTTGTTATACGTAATAGAATATTCAGTTGGTGTCCACTTGGCGTAGAGGGTTTTGTCCTCGTGGGTGCCGACAGATATTTGGGTGATTTGATTAGTAAATTGAGCATCTAAGTACCAACCGCCAAAGTCGTAACCTGCAAGAACAGCCGGTTGTAATGTTATCGTTTGTTCGATGGTATACTTTGTGGGGTTGGGGTTAGTAGCGCCCTCTACATTGTTATAAGTAATATTGTACTCGATGGGTGTCCAAGTTGCAATAGCGGTGGCATCGTCGGTAAGCGTGTAGGAAGAGCCTTGTGTGTATAATGTGCCACCAATTGTCCAACCGGAGATGTTGTAACCTGTTTTAGCAGGAACGTTGCCAAGAATAACGGTGCGGGCAGAAGCATCACCTGAACTCTTTACGTAGTGCGGGTTATATTCCTCCGTACCTTCGCCCGAATAAGCAAGACGGTAGTAGCGGATGAATTCGCAGTACCAGTTTTGGTCTTTGGAGTTGTCCCAGATGTGGTATTTACCAAATTGACCAGCATGATCAACATCTCCGGACAAGCCGTTTATTCCCTTCAAGTCATCGGAATGGCTCTTTTGCTGACCATCCTTCTCCACAAAGATAGTTGAACTGCCATTTGAGTGAAGAGTTCCCACATAGTATTTTAATGACTTATAGTTGCTCGGAACTTCTTGCACTTCCGTTTCATATTCGCGACTGCTTTCTACTTGCGAGAAGTTATAAGCCACCCAACCGCCTGCATTCTCTATACCCATTGTAATACGATAGGTAGGTTGGAAAGCAATATAGTAGTTAGGATCTGTAGATTCTGTGAATATACGGAAATAACCAATTGAGTTCTCCATTGGGTAGAACTGCATTGCTTTTTCATCAGCCTCATATTGGTGTCCTACAAACGGAACCCAGTTGGTGTTCCACTCTGCTGAATGGTCTTGTGGGAAACCGTTATAGAGTACTTTCAATTTCTCGTCATTACTTGCGCTTGGCAATACAACATTGTCGGTGCGCCACTCGTCTGTTCCATCTATTTGATGCATGCAGTGACGCGTATTAGTGCTTTGTCCTGTATTCCACATGTGTACTTGCCATACATTTTCGCAAGCACCGGCGATAATGGTTATGTTGTACTGTGACGATTCAATACCATTGGAGGTTCTCGCTTTAACCCAGTGTCCATTACCTTGCGTCTTAGCAGTTACTAAACCATTTTCATCTACAGATAAGAAAGTGGTGTTATCTACTTCCCATGTAATATCTGTGCCGTATGTGGCATCATTTGGAGTGAGGGTTGCCGTGAATTGTAGAGTAGAGCCCACTTCTATTTCATTTGTGGCAGCAGTAATAGTGATTCCTGTTACTGCTTTTTCCCACTTGGCATAGATAGTAACATCGCTATTGGAGATGGTTTCGTTTTCAAAGTCAAAGACAGTGGTGCAAGCTTGCTCTTTGTACCAACCTACGAAGTGCCAACCCTCTACATCCGCAGGCGTAGCAGGTGCTACAACCTTATCTCCCGTAGCGAGGTGCGTCTGTTGAGCAGGTGCAGTACCATGACCTTGCATATCAAAAGTAGCCGTATAGGAAGCGGGGTAAGTGATGTTAATTTGAGGATAGGTATCCGATGTGTTTACATTGATAGTATATGTTCCGCGAGCAGCTGTTTTGAGATGAACATTGAAGCCACCATCAGCACCATTTAAAGTCCAATCTGTGCCGGAAGTCTTATAACTATTATCATTAGCGAAAGCACCATAATAAGTGTACGTTTCACCATCACTGGTCTTACGGATTTTGAAATTAAAGGTAGCGTCTTTGGCTAATGTAAATTGGGCTGCACCATCAACGATAGCGGCATCTTTCCATTGGCTATCGGATGGGTCTTCGTAATAAACAGTGTAGGTTTGAGGACAGAAAACGTCAGAGGAGGCGGTAATAAGAATGTGGTCAAAAGCAGCCCATCCGTTTCCATATAAACCGATAACATAGTCATCATCTGTAACGTTATCTCTTGACTTAGATTCAGTAACAAAAGGATCACCTTCTCCACCACTATCTTCGGTAGAATTCAGTCGTTCTCCTCCATTAATTTTGGAGTAATTAACACCATTAAGCGTTATATCCCCCGAACTACTTGTCTTTTGATATAGATTAAAATACTTGTTATTTCCATTTCTAAGAGAAAACTCAAACGTATAGTTAGCAGCGGGCAAATGTACTGGGAAATAAATCTCAGCTTCATGATCTTTGAAGTCGGCAAAACCTGTTCCCGTATAGTTTGTGTACCAGCCGGTATTAAATTCTACACCATCACGACCCTGTCCTTTTGTAGGGGCAGGATAATTTGCAAATGTTTCGCACTCAATCATAAGTTTATTGCAGACCTTTTGGAAGGTGGCAGTCAGAGTGAGATTCTCAGTGGCAGTGAAGACACGTGGGTTTTCGGTATTCTCATCGTTCCACTTGTCGAACTCATAGCCGGTTTTGGGATCGGCAGTAAGGGTTACCGTTGCTCCTTCGTCATACGTTCCGCCACCTGTGACAGAACCTTTGCTTGGGTCAGCAGAAGTGGCAGTAATGGTATATTTAACAACCTGTTGCCATTGCGCGGTTAACGTAAGATTCTTTGTTATGTTGCTAATGGTTGCTTGGTCTGCATATTCGTTATTATCTTGATCCTTCCACTTAATAAACTTATAATCGGTTTTTTTGTATGCATTGGCAACCAACGTAGTACTTCCACCACAAGCAATATTGTTCACATTACTCATTGAACCAGAAGTATTGCCATTTCCTGCAAAAGTGATGGTATATTTAACGGCACTGAAATTAGAAGTTGCTGTAGAAGCAGTATTCCATCCAGTGATTTGATATTTATCATACGTGGAAGAGAAATTTACCACCGCAGTTTCATTCCATTTGCCATCTGTAGACCAATCAATCGTAGAAGTGCCATTTTTATCACGAACAAAGATTATTTTCTCGGTATTAACAGGGATGTCGCACTTAATTTCCGCATCACAGTCATTGACTTTTACCATTTTGGCATCAAAGGTCTCTTGATAATTAGAATTACCTGTACCTACAAAAGCATGCGCAAAAATAACAGCCTCACTCGCACGCCAATCTTGAGCGCCATCACTATTGAATAAAGGATTCAAATAAATGGTTTTGTTTTCAGTAGCCGTCCATTTAGCATATAAGGTTATGTCTTCCGAAACCTTGTCCGAACTGAAATTCCATTCATTTTCGAAAGTTTCTTCCTTATACCATTTGCACGTAAAACCAATAGCTTTTGTATTTGGATTTGTTGCAGTGCTGCCGCTTTGCACACATTGAGATGCAATATCCGGTCCTTTCCCTTTTTTGTTAAAGGTGACAGAGAAAGAGGGAGTATAATCAGTGGCAGAACCGCTATCCCAATCTGTAACCTTACAGCAATTATGAGTTCCTGGTGTGAAGCCCTGTGCGCCATCACCCTTTCCTCCAATCTGATTCCAAACTTCAGAATGATTACTTCCATTACATCTTTTGATATAAACAGTAGTCGCCGTAGAAGAAATCTCAGCAACGTAGAGGTTACTCGGTGAGGAACAATCAGTCACTTGAGTAAATTCACAATCATTACTACCATCCCAAACACAAAGATACGCACTTCCTGGCCAATCTGTTTTTTGACTACAGTCCAAATATAATTTTTTGGTTGAAGGTGTTGGACCACCGGCATAATCAAAAGTCATGTGACTAATTTGCATCTTATCCGTATTAGGGAAATCTACAGTTATGCGATAGGTGCCAGCATATACAACATTAATGGTTCCCTCATACGTATAGTCATTATTGCTACGTGAATTGTCCTGGCTTAATGCAGCAAAATTACATGTATATGTACCAATTTTCACAGGGAAAGAAGCTATTCCATCATTTGAAGTGAAATGAGCATATAATTTTACTGTTACATTACCCGCGGGAAAGTCATACTCAATGTGAGAGCAAGCCTTAGGACCATTCTTGAGAGAAACAAAAAAACCTTTATTCTCTATATTATCATTACCCGCATCCCACTCCCAATCACTATCCATAATGGCTCTGTCCTTGTTGTTATAAGAGGAACAATTAGTATATGAGTCAACCTCCGACGATGAACCAGCACCTGTTTTTGTATACAGGAAATTCAAGTCATACTGACCACCCCACACACCGGTACTCAACGAGAGGAAGGCGATGAGGGTTAATGTTTTTGTAAAAATGTTTTTCATTTTGTTTGTTAATTTTAAATTGTTAATAATATTGTTTGTTTTAATTTATTATTCAGTTCACGGTTCACAATGCACAATGCACGGTTATTCTTTTTATCTATATTTAAAAATCCTAACTAAAAATCTGTTCGAAATCGGTTGACGATATTCCTTTCTTTTAATTCGCCTATAGGCGAGAAATCTAACTAAAAATCTGTTCCAAAATCTCTACTAAAAATATAGTCTATAGCCTCTAACCAGTAGGCGCTTGCGCCGTCCTGTAGGCAGCTTGCTGCCGTCCTCTAACCTCTCAGCCCCTCCGCCCATCCGCCCTTTTTTACGAACACCGTTCGGTGATCTCCCCGTAACCTCTCGGTGATCCCCCCGTCAGGTCACGTTATTGTAATACCCCTTTCCCTAGATACGGTTTTCCCGTTTCATCGGGACAACCATGCGGTGAGCTCTCGTGATTACCCGTATATTTCCCCTACACAACGTACGCGTATATACGCGCGGGATATAACGCACCAATCAGCCGCACAAAGCGGCTATTGGTACAAAATATGTCAGTTATCCTAACGGACGATCTTCATCGTCTGTTTGTCTCCATTCACACGTACTACATAGATACCCGGAGCCAGTTCCGGCATCGTAGCACCTTCCACTGCTGCTACACGATGACCCATCATCGTGTAAATCTCCATCTGCTTAATAACCACAGGCTCCACCTGCTCTATCGCCGTAGGCGTTGGCGTGTCGCCACCTTCACCTTGCAGCACCGCGCAAGCAATAGTCAAGATACGAGCCTTGGCGGACTTGAACATAATAGAACTAACCGTCGTGATAGCCGATAAGTCAACCGTCATGGTATTCTCCCCTGCTTCAATCTTACCTACCTCTGCCGGATCGGAATCGCCATTCACATAGAAAGTAATCGCCTCTTCCGCCCCTAACGTCTCATCAAAAGTGAAGACTAACGTCTTATACTGCGTCCAGTCCTCAGACATATTCCAGCCGCAAGCGGCCCACTCCCCTTGGAAGTTAATCTGCTGCTTAGCTACATCAAACGTCGTGGACCAGTTCGTGTTCGAAGCCGACAGAGACAATGCCGTACCTTCCGGGCAGTCGCCTACCGGCGTGGGAGGCGTAGGAGGCGTATCACCACCACCTTCGCCGCCGCCTTCACCGCCGCCTTCACCACCGACGGAAATAGTTAAGGTCGAGAAATAGAACTTATCACTGCCTTTGAAAGTGAGTGATATATCGTGTGTTCCCTCCGTTACGGTCAGAGAGGTAGAGATGTCTTTCTTGTCAAAATCGTTGTCAAAAGTGACTTGACCAAACGAAGCGGTTTTGCCATCAATCGTGATGGTAGGACCGGTATAAGTGCCGTGGTCTTTGCACTGAACGGGCATCGTGATGGTGATGTTCCCCGCAGCGAAAGGATACGACTGACGCGAACAAGCGGTGACGTCGTTCTTCATCATAACCATGCCATCAATCTCACCGCCGTTATTGCGGTTGCAGACATCGTCTTTGCCCTTGCTAAAGCCGAAGTCACTGTCAAGGATGATCTTGTCCTTGTCGAAGTAGCCACAGGTATTGTAGGACTGATCCTCCGAGCCTACTTGGGTGTAGACGAGGGACAGGGTTTTGTTTGTTTGTGCACTCATGCTTACTGCCAAACATAACAGCAAAATGGTTGTTAGTTTTTTCATAATGTTTATTTTTGGTTTTTTATTTTTTTTATCTCTCACAGATTACACTGATTACACTGATTATTATTTATTATTCCTTTTTATTTTCGTTATGTTATCGTGAGCGAGCTCCCATAACCTAACAAAAACTAAAAAGTAACTGTAGGTTCGCTTTGCTCACCTCCTCGCGCCGCATACGCGTTGCCTAATAAATTCATTCCACAGA
>JAZLHD010000017.1:0-5682 GCA_045616645.1 Paludibacteraceae bacterium | reverse complement strand
TACGTGCGGTTCCGCATACGGCGGTTCTTCGTTTACGATACTTTCACATAGTAATCCATTAGGCAACGATAACCTGCACGATAGAGATTGGCATTGCTCATGGCATGTGTACAGTCCCACATTCTTGCGGCTCGCCAGTAGCCAATCTTCCATCCATGTTGTCGCGCTTGCCATTGAGGCACTCCGCACTTGATTAGGTTGGCTATACGTGTCCTCGGGTTCTTCCATGCTTTCCATATACACATTCGGATACGGCGACGCAACCACTTATCTGTCTCTATAAGTGTGGACTTCATTTTAGCGTACTTGTAATACTCCACCCATCCACTTATAAAGAGTTTTAGTGCCGCCTTTCTTTGCTCGTAGCCCATGCCATTGCTTCTTCCCGTCAGCGATTTTAGTTGCGCTTTCAGTTTATCAATGGATTTGGGATGGACGCGCAATTGGCAACCATCTTTGTCAAAGTAGAATGAGTAACCGAGAAACTTCTTCCCACTTACTGAACCTGTACTCGTCTTCTCGCGATTTACTTTGAGAAAGAGTTTCCCCTCGATAAACTTCGATATACTTTCCAAGATACGCTCGGCGGCACGCTCACTCCTGCAAAATATCATGCAGTCGTCCGCGTATCTAACGAAAGGATGTCCTCGCTGGGTCAGTTCCTTATCCAGTTCGTTAAGCATGATATTGCTCAGTAATGGACTTAACGGACCGCCTTGCGGCACTCCTTTCTCCGTTTCTTCGTACTTTCCTGCAACCAGCACTCCAGCATTCAGGTATTTGTGGATAAGGGATACTACCCTGCCATCTTTTACCGTTCTGCCGATTACCTCTATCAGTTTAGAGTGGTTCACATTGTCGAAAAACTTTTCCAAATCAAGGTCTATGCAAAAGCGATTTCCATCATTGATAATCGCTTGCGCACATTTCAAGGCTTGGTGTGCTCCTCGATGAGGTCTGAAACCAAAACTGTTGTCACTAAACAGAGGCTCGTATAGCGGTTGCAGTATCTGCGCTATACTCTGTTGGACTAAGCGGTCAACCACGGTCGGTATGCCGAGGGGACGCTTCTTGCCGTTGTCTTTAGGTATTTCTACCCTTCGGACTGGATTAGGACGATACTTACCGCCCACAAGGGATTGAACCAACTCATCTTTATGGCGCAGCAAGTAAGGCAAAAGGTCTTTTGTCTCCATGCCGTCGATACCGCCACTTCCCGCGTTCGACACGACCTGCTTGTAAGCACGGTTCATGTTACTTGGCGAGACTATTTGAGTCAGCAAATCGCTCACTACGTTTGGTACTTCCACAAGGTTGTTTTCAACTATCCCCATGAAAGTCTGCACTCCACGCATACCTCGGGATTCCGTCCCTATCTCTGCGCGGCAGTCACATCGTGTTTTCTGCATTGATTCTTTCATCGGGTAATTTTCATTTACTACTTGTTTAACTAAAGTTCTGCCCTTCCCTAATATATCGATTCTCCTTAGGTACTATGGCTTCTGCTGACTTCTCACAGTTCGTTGTTACTGCGCACTTTACAGGGCGTCTGCGAGACCTCTCCAGTTATGGACGTGTTCTTTCCTTCTTATACCTGCTACATTTACATTGGTTGCTCCGTATAGCTATCGGACTTTAGTGCTTGTTGCCACCTCGTCCGCAACCTTATGCCTTATATGTAGTTTCTGTCCGTCAGGTCAGAAGTTTGCCTCGGGCTTCCTTCAGATTCCATCTCGCGATGAACACCCTTGCCTCCGGCTGAATGCTTCCCGCTATAAGGGCGCATTAGGGACTTACACCCATTAGAATACGTTCGTGCTGGACGAACAACAACCATCGCAACCCCGAGAGGCTGCGATGGAAGAGAGAGTTTATATTCTTTACTTTAAAGGATATAGGAATTATTACTTCACCTTTTGCCCTGTGAAGTAGAGAACTTAACGACCACAAATTATCTTCATAAAATTAGGTATATATTTATGCAACACAAAATAGAGTAAGACACATAGTCCAACAGCATTAATTATTTCTGCAAAATACAAACATACATATCCAATGGGGTGTGCATCGATAAATTCAACTGTAAGAATATCTATCATTTTTGGATATCCTGCAATAATTTTTAATGGCTTTAGAAGAATCTTATTGGCATATCGAAACATAAATAGATGTCCAACGTAAATAAAAAAAGTGTATGGAGATAGTTTTTCTACATACGAGACAAAAACATTGGTGTATCTATTAGTTGAACGAACTAGCCCCTGTGCAATATAACATAATGTAACTATTCCACATATAATTCTTGAAGTTCCAATATACTTTATCTGCAAGGATAAAATTTTGTTAATTAAGGTAAGTGCGGTAAGTAACACAAAACAAATAGCGATTGGTAGTCCTACTTTTTTACAAACAAAAGAAAATGAAAGACGATTAATAGAGAAATAGCTCCCTAAACAAAAATAGAAGAAAGAAGAAATCTTTAGTCCGGGAATTGTTGTAGAAATACCTAATGATGCAACAATTCCTAATAAAACAATAAACATCAATCCGGTTTTATGTTTTCTATCCAAAAGCAAATAGTGTAAAATCGGGGTAAAAATCAATACTACCATCAAATCTCTAATAAACCATAGCGGAACCAAATAAGGATAGGTTACACACGCAGAGTGATTAAATAAATCTAAGGCATCTTTAGTCGTTTCTTCAATTTGTGAACACCAATACATTGATACATTGATAGGCCATTCTTGATTCCATAATAGAAATAATGTATTCCATATTAGAAATGGTATAAGGAGCGAAAAGATGCGTTTGTACATTTTTTGTCCCCATAGACCAAAATTCCAATTTTCTAACCCCTTATAAAATAAGAATCCTGAAATGAAAAAGAATGTGGGGACTGCCAAACCGCCCAATTGAATACTGAATAAGTCTGTTAGAATGCTAACCAAATTGGATCTTATAGGAGACTGAAAAAATAATTCGTAACTCCAATCGGCAATTTTATCATAACGATAGTTACTATGCACCATTACGACTAAAATGGCCAACGGAAAGCGCAAGAAAGATATAATCTTTGAGTCAATTGTTTTATTTGCGGACACCAAACTCATAAAGTTAGAATATATACATAAAAAAAAGCGTGGGCTTTCGTTCGCTTCATTTGATCTTTTGAGGTTCTGGACTACCTTATTTACTCAAATAAATGCACGGAAAGCTCACGCGGGTAACGTGAGCGTCCGTAAACCGTGCTTGAGTAAATATGATTTTTGAAAGTGTCCAGTTTTCAAAAGATCAAGTTGGGCTTACAACGCTATATTTTATATGTCATGCATCGCCTTTACGATGCCGGTCAATCATAGGCGGGTTAAGGTTCTGTTATTTGTTTTAATAGCCAATTAAGATAAGATTCAGAAATATTATCAATCTCGCTCTTATCATAAATAGCCAATAATTTAATGGTGATTTCTTCGTCAGTTACTTCATTTATTGAGTAAGTAATCACTCGTGCTCCACCGCTTTTCCCTTTCCCTTTGGATGTAATAGAAATACGTAATTTTCTTACACCTTTCCGAATCTCAACACCTTGAAATGGGTCAATGCGTAAACTATCCAATAATTTTGCATAATCATCTGCCAAAGAACGATATTTCTTTGCTAACGCTTTTAATTGCTTAGCAAATTCATTAATATACGTTATATTGACTATCATAGGAATAACTATTTAGAGTTGAGCAATCAAGTCATAAGCATTAGGAAGTGGACGACCAACATGTTCAGCTTCTTTCACTTCGTCCCATGCACGTCCCATACTCTCTCGTATATACTTTTCTTGCTTGGACTTTTTAAGTAAAGATACTGTTGCTTTCATAATCCAAATAGGTTTTATTGTTTGTGTTTTGCAGTTTTGCGCTGCAAAAGTACAAAAAATAATTGATATATGCAAATAAAAATGCACTTTTGTCGCCAAAAATGCATTTCTATCAAAAGTAGGATTAAGAAATTCCTCAATCTTCAATCTTCATTCTTCAATCTTCATTCTTCAATAATCTAATGCTTCTCTCCACGAACTTGGCGAGGCCTTCGCCTTTGAGTTGGCCGCTCGCCAAGAAGGCGATGTCGATGAGTTGTTTGATCTTCTCTTCTTCGCCGCTGAGGGTATAAACGGTCTTTTCTACAGCGGGCTTGGGTTCTTCGCCTTCCTTCGTTTCGGGCTGCTCCATCACTGTCTCGGAGGTCATCTTTCCGAATAGTTCCTTGATGAGCGGATGGCTCGTGTTAACGACCACGTTGTATTGGTCGGGCATCTGACCATAGAAAGCCATGCCTTGTTGGTGGGCGGACATCTCTTTCATTCGGCGCATAAACTCGTTCTGCGTCAAGAAGACGGGTAACGTATCTTCGGCGGCGGCTTCGGGAGTGACGTAGTATGTCAGTTTCTCCTCCTTCGGCAAGCAAGCGTCAAACGCCTTTCGGATACCTTCGCGCTGCTCGTCGGTGTAGTCATCTTTCTTCACCTCCTCCTTGCGGATGATATTCTCAATACTGTCACTGTCGATTCTTACAAATCGCAGCATTTTCCCTACTCCTCTACTCCCCTCCTCCTCTACTCCTTTTTGCTCCATCTGGCTCATCGCGTGCACATCGAGTTCGCCGTCCATAAGCAGTACATCATAGCCTTTGGCTTTGGCGCGCTCAATGAACGTGTAGTGGGCAGCGGGATCGTTGGTGTAGAGCACTACAAGGTTACCGTCTTTGTCGGTCTGCGCCTCTTTGATTTGGGTTTTGTACTCGTCCAAGGTGGCATATTTGCCGTCGAGGTTCTTGAGTAAGGCAAAACCGATAGCGCGCTCGTAGAACTTCTCGTCGGAGAGCATACCGAACTGTATAAACAGTTTGATGTCGTCCCATTTCTTCTGGAAGTCTTCGCGGTCGTTCTTGTAGAGTTCTGCCAGTTTGTCTGCCACTTTCTTGGTGATGTGACCGGAGATCTTCTTGACGTTATTGTCGCTCTGCAAGTAACTGCGGCTCACATTCAGCGGGATATCCGGCGAGTCAATCACGCCGTGAAGCAGGGTCAGATATTCGGGAACGATATTCTCCACTTCGTCCGTCACATAGACTTGGTTGCAATAGAGTTGGATTTTGTTACGGTGCACATCCATGTTGTTCTTAATCTTCGGGAAGTAGAGGATACCCGTCAAGTGGAACGGATAATCGACATTGAGGTGGATGTGGAACAGCGGCTCATCGTACTGAGTGGGGTAGAGCTCGTGGTAGAAGGTGGAGTAGTCCTCTTCTTTGAGGTCAGCGGGCTTGCGCATCCAAGCAGGATTGACATTGTTGATTATGTTCTCCTCGTCCAGTTCTACTTGTTTGCCGTCTTTCCACTCTTTCTTCTTGCCGAAAGCAATCTCCACGGGCAGGAACTTACAGTATTTCTTGAGTAAGCCCTCGATGGTGGCTTCCTCTAAGTATTGTTGAAACTCGTCGTCAATGTGCAGCACGATATCCGTTCCGCGTTCGGCTTTGATGGTGTCCTCCATCGTAAACTCGGGACTGCCCTCACAAGACCAATGGACAGCTTTCGCCTCGTCCTTGTAACTTAAAGTGTAGATCTCCACTTTGTTAGCTACCATGAAGGACGAGTAGAAACCCAGTCCAAAATGGCCTATGATGGCT
>JAZLHD010000016.1:0-2380 GCA_045616645.1 Paludibacteraceae bacterium | reverse complement strand
CGCTATCCTTCGTTTCTTCGCCACGCGAACATGATCCAAACAAATAAGCCCGCTCAATAGGTTGAGTGGCAAAGTATTGCTTGATTTTGGGTATCATATTTTGTACTTCTTGGCTTGGCATAACTATTGATTTTTGCGTTTACGACGCAAAGATACTGTTTTTTTTTTATATATGCAAATTTTTTTTACTTTTTTCTGGAAAATCTATGAAAACTCGTTCTCCTCTCCGCTCGTCGGGGCATTCTTGTGCCCCTTGCCGGCAGCGCTCCCTCCCGCTTCTACGTATGTCTTCGGTCCAGTTCCGCGTGATTTCCGCGTGATTTGGGCGTGATTTCCGCGTTAGTCTAAGGGGATGCTCGTAGGACCCCCGTCCCTGCGGAGTGTTTTCCTTTCGCGGTTCGCAACCGCGGCTGTTTGTTATGTCCTTTCTCCCCGCATTCTATGCGGGCTCTCTCATACTTGGCGGAATATTCGATATATCGAAACTCCCCGCTTCGCGTGTTCGTTTCCGATACATCGGAATTTGCCGTGTCTTTTAGCCTTCAACAACGTCGGTCAATCGTCGGTCAATCGTCGGTCAAACGACGGTCAGTCGTATGTGAAGCCTATGTCAAGCGGCAGTCAGTCGTCAGTCACAATGGCTTTTGTAAGCCTATCACAAAAAAAAGACGCAGGCGAAAAACCTGCGTCCTTTTTAACTATTCCAATTGAGGATTAGAGAGCTGCACCAAGGATGTTGTATTCCTTGTTGTCACGAACGATAACGATTTGACCGTTATCAACGCGCTTAGCAGCCTTCACGTTAGCCTTAGCGTTGCGTAAACCTACCGTTATAACCTCATAGCTGAGCGTGAGCGTACCATCCTCGTTAACAACGAGCGTGTACTCGTACTCAGCACCGCCGTTGATAGCAGCCTTCTCTTTTCCGGTAGCGAGCAAGGTAATTTCACCCTCATCAACAGGAGCTACATAAGCCACAGTACCGTAAATCTGCTTGTTGTTGTCCTTCACTTGAATATAAGACAACTCGTTGAACGTAGCTTTTACCTTACCATCTACGAAGTGGTAGTCACCGAAGTTGTCGATGTCACCCTCGATACCGTAAGCGGCACCATTGATCCAACCTACCAAGTAGTAATCGGTTACAGCAGGTACAGGAACGGTAACCTCGAAGACTACAGAAGCATCGTACGAGTTAACGCCTTCGAATACCATCGAACCATCTTCGTTAACAGTCAGAACACCACGTTGGATAAACCAAGCAGCCGTGTCGTTGGCAACGAACGAAGGAGTGATTTGACCATTCTCTGTCCAACCGGTAGAAACTTGGATACTATCGTATATTCCGGCAGCTAATTTGTTGTCTTTGTTGAGAGTAACTCCTTGTAGGATGATGGTGAAGATTTCACCCTCTGCGTTGTTACCATCGATAGTTACGAGTTTCTTCGCTTTTTGTTGATTAAACGTTACGTTCTCCAGCTCGAACTCACCATTGAATTCTTCCTTAGCATCACCGTTGATAGCACCGAGGTAACCATAAGCCGTGATGTTGTATTGGATAGTATCCGTACCTAGAACCTTTGCGGTCAAGGTCAAGAACTTACCATTAGCCTCAACCTTGAACTCGTATGCGTCGATAACGCCAATATGAGTGCTGTCCGTTAAAGCGAGTTCGCAATCACCAAAGTCAATAACATCTAAGAAGTCACCGATAACGGTGTCAGCAAATGCATACAAGTCAAACTCGTATCCTTCAGCATTACCACCCCAGAAGTTCATAATACCATATTCCTCAAGATAACCTTCATAGATGGAGAATTCTGCGTCATTAACCTCAACCGTAGCTTTCGGCTCAATCTTCTCGTAAGCGATAACAGCGGTAACGGGTTGACCGTAGGAGTTCTTAGCATCAACAACGACTTTCAGTTTGCCGTACTCGTCATAGCTGAGCGTAATCGTACCCTCAACTAAGAACCAGCAGTCACTGATACCACCAGTTGCAGAGCGATTTCCGGCCCAGCACTCGGTCAGGTAACCACCTACAACACCGGCGGATTGGAGAGCCGTACCGGCCTCGTAGGTGTCAGAGATAACGTATGTTCCCTCAGGAATCGTAGTGTTGGCAGGGTCGGTATAGAGTTCCAAACCAATAGACTGCATATCTGCGTTGGTAGCATAGATACCAATCACACCATCTTCAATAGTTGCCTCCATATCGCTCCAAGCGAAGGTAGCGTCAAACGGAGCGTCGGTATCGTAGTTAAGAACGCTGGTGGGTTGCGTGAAGGAGAGAATATAAACTTTCTCGTCTTCGGCAATCAGTTCGCCTACGAGAACGAGGTTGTCTTCAACTGCGGCTACGGTCATCGAACCTTCCGTG
>JAZLHD010000015.1:0-7928 GCA_045616645.1 Paludibacteraceae bacterium | reverse complement strand
ACATTGGCTGACAATGGTTGGCAGGTGGTGGTGATATGGGGGTGTCAAATCAAGTCCGGCTTGGAGCATACAATGACAGAATTGTCTATTGTGCTGAACAGCAATTATTTGCGTATCATCCGAAACAGGAAACGTCCTGTTCTGTAGCAGCCCTCATCCAACAAATTGATTGCCCGAAATATCGCGCATCGAGGCGATGGATGTATCGGTAGTAGAACGATAGTAGTCCATACTATTTCCATAGAATTTCAAAAAGGGGGATATTACACAAAGGGGACAGACCCCCTTGTGTGGTTTTTCTGTATGTGTGAGGCTCATCTGATGGGGATTCGTGAGTCCTAAGATGCTACGGAGATGCTACGGCTAAGCGTTCGGGTGGGGACCGCTTGGGGTCAAAATTGAAAAAGCTTGCTTTTTTTCGCTTTTCTATTTGCACAATTCAAAAAAAGTTGTAATTTTGCAAGCAAAATTGGGAGTAGAGGGGTAGAGTGCGCCCGATGGGCGATTGAAGAATGAGGGGAAAAAATAATAAATCGCACGCATACGCGCGCGATTTATTATTAAGGTATGTGAAAGATCACTTATTGCACAGGTTGTAATACGACTTGGTCGCGGCAGTAGAGGAAGCGAACGGGACTGAAACTATATCCCGATTCGGTAGTAATCGGTTTGCCCCAGAATAAATACGCGTGCTGACCTTTGCGGATACTCGCTCCTTTCTCCTTCCACTCATCGAAGGTGTGGAGCTCCTGATCAACAAGGTTGTAACACTCGCGAAGAAGTTGATTGCACTTGTAATCGGTACGACCGGCGGCTTTCGCCATCTCTATCAGACCATTGGTGATGACCTTGAGATGCTCACGGTACTCATGGTACTTCTGACTGCGTGCTTGGTTAACGACTTGGTTGTTGACTTGGTTCTCGGAAACATTCATTTGGTTTGCCATAATTGTAAAATTTTTAAGTTGTTGTTTGTAATAAAATGAATATAATTTTGTCTTATTTTTTCGTGCCTATTGGCCTCGTTTTTTTCTAAGACGGTGCAAAATTACTGCTACAAACTGCCAAAACGAGGCAGTATGTCCTCACAAAATACAAAAAAATGCACTTTTTTGGGAGAAACTACAACGTTCCTAAAACGGAATAACGTTTTCCGGTTCGCTCGATGATGATCCGACCGTCTTCAAACACTTTGATAGTAGGCTGATAGGCGGAAGGGTTGGAAGGCGGATAGGCGGAAGGGTTGGAAGGCGGATAGGCGGATGGGTTGGAAGGTAATGCCGTAGGACTTTCTGGCAAATGCGGGTCCTGTTGCATGGAGAAATAGTAATGACTGCCCACATCCGTGGTCATATCCAAATTATATTGCCAAACTCCGTTTCCCTTATCGGTCAGCGTTAGGGTTATCTGAGTGAAATTATAGTTCACACCATAATTGAAAAAGTCATTAAAATCCATCTGGTTTTGGAAGAGTAGGGGAGCGTAAACATCCCCCTCCGACAAAGTATAAACACCTTCCGTCAGTTGGTTCTCTGTCGGTAAGACAAGATTAAAAATGAGGTTCGGATAGTCCTCTAAATACGAGAAATTAAACTCGTACTCGTAAATCCCTTCTATGGTGGGGCATTGCAGTCCAACGCACGTGACAACCACCGAGTCCATCAATAACTCTTTCTCCTCTTTCGGCTTGGGTGGGAAAGGTGCATAATAAAGCATGTTATATGCCGTCACCTCCACCGTAAACGTCGAGCCGTGTTGCGAGGTCAAGGAACCTTGAATATAAACGGTGTCGCCCTCCTCGTTGAGCGAGAAAGTGAGGCTGCCTTCTTTTATATAATAAGGAGTATATTCTCCCCATTCGGCACCTCTAATGGCCACATACGCAGGGTAATCGTTTTTGTTCTTATACCCGGGCGAAGCGATGAAAGTACCATCTGCGCTATCCGCCGAGAAAGTGAAGGTTCCTACCGGCATATCGTACTCATCGGAAACGAAGTCCAATTCTATCCAGTCGTGTTTTTGGTTGAGGGAATCTACGATGTTGAAGTTGATCCAACCCGTCTTGTCGCGATTGTCTTTCACATCCACAATCTGCCCATGGAAGGCTTGACTGATGGCTTGTGTAGGCTCAAAGCGATAGGGGTCTTGTTCGGGTTCGGGAGGGATATATCCTGCCTTATATTCAAAGCGGAACGGCGCCACTTGATATTCGTATCGCGTCCCTTCTTCCGTACGCGAAGCCTTAAAATGGGCGGAGAGTTCACACGTGTCCTCGTTAATCTTCGTTATGGTCAACTCCACGGGACAGTCCTCATAAAAATAATAATAGGTGTTACTGCCTTTGCGCAGATCGCTAAAAGCGGTTTTGATGGTGCCCTCTTTTACAGAGAAAGCACCCACGATGGACTGTGTCTTTGGCCAGACATCTAATACAACATGATAGGTTGCAGACGAAGTAGAAGCGGTAATATCAAAAAAGTAGTTGGGCTTGTCGTTTGTACAATCGGTAATCTCTACTTTACTTGCGGTTAAGTTATACACGGCCCATATAGGAGAGATGGATATAATGCTTAAAAAGAGTAAAAAAAGAGCTTTTTTCATGTCTAAAATGCTAAAAAATCGTGCAAAGATACACTTTTTTTTGGATATATACAAATTTTTTTGTAACTTTGCACCCAAATTGTATTTTTTATGGTTGATATCTTGTTTAGGAGTTTGGCTAGCGGCAGTAGTGGTAACTGCTATTATTTCGGGACCCAGTATCGTGGGATTCTGATAGATGCAGGTATAGCTGCTCGCACTATCCAACGTGATTTACGCGAGATGGGCCTCGATTTTCAGAATATCATGGGGGTCATCGTAACGCACGACCACGCGGATCATATACGCGCGGTGGGGACGTTAGGTGAGCGCGTACACCTACCTATTTACACCACGCCTGAGATACACGAAGGTATCGATAAGAACTATGGTGTGAGAGAGAAACTGCGTACTTCCCGTAGGTACATAGAGAAGAATAGGGAGTTCGATATTGGCGGCATTAAGATTCTCGCTTTGGGTGTGAACCACGATTCGACTGACTGCTTGAGTTTTGTGATTGACTTCTGTGGTCAGCGGTTTATGTTAGTCACCGACTGTGGTTCGCCGCGAGAGGAGTTGGAGGAGTATATGAAGACCGCCAATCACCTTGTTATCGAGGCTAATCACGATGAGCAGATGCTGCTCAATGGTCCGTATCCGACCTATCTTAAAGAGCGTATCTTATCGCCGCAGGGACACCAGAGTAATGCCACTTGTGCGCAAGTAATTGAGCGTGTCTATCATGAGGGTTTGCAGAATATCTGGCTCTGTCACCTCAGTCCGGAGAACAACACGCCAGAGTGTGCCTACGAAGCGGTGGCGCAGACGTTGTTAGATATGGGTATTATGCCAGGAGCAGATGTGTATTTGAAGGCGTTGGACCGTTTGGAAGCCAGTCCTGTTTATCCTTTGAATGATGCTCCAACGCAACCGAGAATCATAGAAAAAAGAGAACCAAAAATCATAGAAGAAGATGAAGAACAATAAACAACAATTGGTAATTATTCCCACTTATAACGAGAAGGAGAATGTAGAAGCTATCATCCGTGCAGTGATGGTGTTGTCTGTAAAGTTCCATGTACTGATCATTGACGACGGCTCACCCGATGGAACGGCTCAGATAGTGAAACGCTTAATGGCGGACGAGTTTGCCGATCGTTTGTTTATTATCGAGCGGGCAGGCAAATTAGGCTTGGGAACGGCGTATATCACCGGTTTTAAGTGGGCTGTTGAGCACCAATACGAGTATATTTTTGAGATGGATGCGGACTTTAGCCATAATCCCAACGACCTTATTAAGCTTCATGAAGCGTTAGATGAGAAGGGTGCCGACGTAGCTATTGGTAGTCGTTATCTCACGGGTGTGAACGTAGTCAATTGGCCGATGGGGCGTGTGCTGATGAGTTATTTCGCAAGCAAATATGTGCGCACCGTTTTGGGTGTTACTATTCGCGATACCACTGCCGGATTTGTGGGCTATCGTCGTGAAGTGTTAGAGACCATTGAGTTAGACAAGATCCGCTTCAAAGGTTATGCTTTCCAGATTGAGATGAAATATACGGCATACAAGTGTGGCTTCACTATTGTCGAAGTACCTATTGTGTTTGTCAACCGCGTCTTAGGAACCAGTAAGATGTCCGGAGGAATCTTCTCGGAGGCGCTCTTGGGTGTTATTCGCCTCAAAGTCAATGGTTGGTTCCGCAAATTTCCTCAGAAACGATGAAGCGTCTTTTCTTATCCATCCTTTTAGGAATACTTCTGCTTGGTTGCCATTCGCGTAGTCCCAAAACGGTGACGTACGCGTATGGCCTTCCTGTTGATTCGTTTAGAGTTGATACGGGAGTTATTCGTAAGGGACAGACGTTAGGAGAGATTTTCGCTGCTGCCGGTGCAACGAGACAACAGATTGTGTTTGTATCCTCGCTGACACGTAAGCAGTTTGATACGCGGTGTGTGAGACCCGATAAGAAATATCTGCTTTTCTATCAGACGGACGAAGAGCAGCAGGAGCACTTGCAGCACCTTGTCTATTTGTCTTCGCTCAGAGAGGCATACGTTTTCCATTTAGGCGATTCGATGTATGTGGAGAAACAGGATAAACCGATTGAGACTATTCATCGTTCGGCAAAAGTGGGCATAGAGTCCAGTTTATGGAATGCGATGGTGGATAATGATTTGCCTGTGGATCTTGCTCTCGAACTGAGTGAAATATATGCTTGGACGATAGACTTCTTTGCTCTCCAGAAAGGAGACTCTGTGTCTGTTTATTTTGAGGAGTATTACGTTGATTCCGTTCGTTATGGGATGGGGCGTATCTATGCCGCTAATTTCTATCATGGCAAACAGTGGCAGGAGGCGTTCTTCTACAACAAGGACAATATCAGCAACTATTTCGATGGTAAGGGGAATAGCCTACGCAAGGCCTTCCTCAAAGCCCCTCTCAACTATAAACGTATCTCTTCTACGTTTACCTACGCTCGTAAACACCCTGTCTATAAGATTGTTCGTCCTCATACAGGAGTCGATTATGCAGCTCCGGTGGGCACGCCGGTGGTGGCTATCGGTGATGGCGTGGTGACCTTCAAAGCCTACAAGGGTGGGGGAGGAAACACCATCAAAATCAAACATAACAACACCTATACAACGGCTTATCTGCATTTGAGCAAGTATGCGAAGGGGCTGCAAGTAGGGCAGCGTGTTCAACAAGGACAAGTCATTGGTTATGTCGGTTCTACGGGTGCCAGTACGGGACCTCACCTCGATTTCCGCGTATGGAAGAATGGTACGCCCATCGACCCATTGAAGATGGTGTCACCTCCGGCAGAACCTATTCCGTCTAAGTATAAAGACAATTTCGCTACGAAAGTGGCCGAATATAGAACCCATCTATAAGTAAATATTGCAAACTATGGATATATCAATTGTAGTGCCTCTGTATAACGAGGCAGAATCGCTTCCTAAACTCTACGAGTGGATAGTCAAGGTGATGAACGATCACAAGTTTAGTTATGAGATTATCTTCGTTAATGATGGTAGTACCGATGACTCTTGGCAAGTCATTCAAGACCTCAAGAAACAAGGTAAAGAGGCGGTCAAAGGCATTTGTTTTAGGCGTAACTACGGCAAGTCCGCTGCGCTCTATTGTGGCTTCAAGGCTGCACAAGGAGATGTGGTTGTTACGATGGATGCTGACTTACAAGACTCGCCCGACGAGATACCGGAGCTTTATCGCATGATTATGGAAGATGGTTTTGACCTCGTCAGTGGGTGGAAACAGAAACGCTTTGACAATAAACTGACGAAGAACCTGCCCTCTAAACTCTTTAACGCTACCGCACGCAAAGTGACGGGTATTCAATTACATGACATGAACTGCGGACTGAAAGCTTATCGGTTAGAGGTGGTAAAGAATATTGAAGTGTTTTCGGAGATGCACCGTTATATCCCGTATCTTGCTAAGAATGCAGGGTTTACAAAGATTGGCGAGAAAGTGGTACAACACCGCAAGCGTGAGTTTGGAGTTAGTAAGTTTGGACTCAACCGTTTTGTCAATGGGTATCTGGACTTGATGACCCTTTGGTTCCTGAATAAGTTTGGCAAACAGCCGATGCATTTCTTCGGTCTCATTGGTAGTCTGATGTTCGTGTTAGGTCTGATTGCAATCATTGTGGTGGGAGCGATGAAACTGCATGCTCTATCCACAGGTGTACGCGCAATGCTCGTTGCCGATAACCCATATTTCCATCTGTCTATTTTGATGATGGTGTTAGGTTGTATGTTGTTCTTGGCAGGGTTCTTAGGCGAGTTGATTATCCGTAATTCGCAGACACGTAATGACTATTTGATTAAGGAGGAACTGTGATTTGAACTTAGACGAACAGCGCGATACGATTGAAAGAGCTTTGGGTGAACGTATGATCAACCATTGCTTGGCGATCCTAAAGATTTGGATTGCCGAGTTGAGTGTGGACACGTATGCCAATCGCTACCATTCGTTGCAACAGAACTATAAATGTTTGTTTGACTACTACCTCTCCGCCGACGACCCCGAACGAGACCGATTGTTGGATGAGATGACGGGAGAGGCGTACCGATTGGTGGATGAGGTCTATGCCGATGTCTGCCTCAAAAGGGGTAGGGTGAAGGAGCATCATGGTTTTGACCGAACGAATCACATCAGTGTGATGCAGTACTTCAGTGAGTGTATGCATCTTCAAGACGAGGATTTGGATTGGTTATGCGATGCTGTCCAAGACGAAACGCAGTCCTCGATGGCACTCATTGCTGTAGCGGCATTAGCGGCTAACCTAAAAAACTTCTTTCAAGAGGATGCGATATTGGCTCTCATTCAGTGTCTTGACTGCGAACAAGAAGTGCTGCATAACCAAATCAATGCTACCGTGTTGATGCTGCTCATCCATTATGATGTGCGCATCGATTTCTTTCCTAAGATACAAGATGCCTTTGAACAGAAGATAGGAGATGGCGACGAGATCTTCGAGGTCATGTGTGGGTTTATTCACTCGACTACCATCAAACTCAAAGACCTGCTCAAATCCAAGGACTTTGATTCGGAGAATATTCCTTCCGAGCTCAAGAGTCTTCTGCAACAAGTGCAGCAGAGTAGTGAGAATATCAACATGGAGGAGGTGGTTAATTGGATACCCAATGACGAGAACGAGTATCTGGCAGGACTGATAGCTATCCTACCGCAGACGTGGCTTTACAGTCTTGTGGTGGGGGACGATATCGACCGCGCCAAGAAACTGGCGAATACTTATCTTGATGCGGGAATGATGGACTTGATGTGGAATAATCTTGACGAAGCGGAGGAGCAACTCATTGAACAACTACGCTCGGACAAGGTGTGTGCACAAGACTACCTCAATTATGGGCATATATGTTTCATCAAGGGCGACCGAATATTAGCCTACGAGAACTATAAACAAGCACGACAGATGGTTGGGTCAGCCAAGAAGTTCTTTTCGCTTTTTAGACCGGATAGGGGCATCCTTGTGAACAAAGGAGTACCTATTGAGCACGTCTATCTGATGGAAGACCAGTTGTTGAAGATTGAAGAATGAAGATAGAAATCTCTCACAGATTTCACAGATTACACTCGCCCTACGGGCTATTGATTGATAATTTATTATTCCTTTTTATTTTCTTATTGTCTAGTCGAGCAAGCTCTCCTATCCAATAACAATATTAAAAAGTAAAAGGAAGGCTCCTTCGGCAGAGCCGACATCACCTTCCACGCTGTGCGGACGCACATCGTAATAATAAATTATTGGGAGAAATTGCACAGATGCGAGGAGGAAAGATTCTGTGGAATAAAACCGCTAATA
>JAZLHD010000014.1:0-9140 GCA_045616645.1 Paludibacteraceae bacterium | reverse complement strand
TTGAGCTTTGATAGCGCCATCGGCAAACTGCACAGCAGAATGAACGATAGACTGCGGATGAATGAGCACCTCAATCTTCTCGGCAGGAACGCCAAAGAGCCATTTAGCCTCCATCACCTCAAAACCTTTGTTCATCATAGATGCGGAGTCAATGGTTATCTTCGCGCCCATTTCCCAGTTCGGGTGTTTGAGTGCTTGCGCCGGAGTGACCGTTTGTAGTTCTTGGGCTGAGAGATGTAGGAAAGGTCCACCACTGGCGGTGAGTAGGATCTTCTCTATCTCGTTATTGTCCTCGCCCACAAGGGATTGGAAGATGGCTGAGTGTTCGCTATCAACCGGTAGGATGGGCGCATGGTGTTCGAGTGCCAGACGCGTAATGAGTTCGCCTGCAACGACAAGAGTCTCTTTGTTGGCAAGGGCGATGGTTTTTCCTGCTTTGATGGCTTCGATGGTAGGATAGAGTCCGGCATAACCAACCATAGCTGCTACCACAACATCAACACTGGGGAAAGTGACCATCTGCGCGATAGCCTCTTTTCCTGCCCAGACTTTGATATTAAGGTCTGATAGAGCATCTCGAAGAGTTGGGAGCAGTGTTTCGTCAGCAATGCACACCATTTCAGGGTGGAACTCGCGTGCCTGTCGAATGAGCAGATCCACTTGTTTATGGGCGCAGATAGCATAAACCTCAAACTGATCGGGGTGCATCCGAACAACTTCAAGCGTCTGAGTTCCAATAGAACCGGTGCTTCCTAATATGGCTAATTTCTTTTTCACGTTAAAAAGCGATTACTTCTTCAGGATTGACACTATCTCCATTGTACCACAGTTCAAAGTAAAGGGGGTGTTTGGTGCTTGTGATTGCCACAGGAGCGCCTGCCTCCACATGAGAACCGACAGGTTGAAGGACTTTTTCCACATTTTTATAAATAGTCATATACGCATCATGTTGAATAACAAGGGTATATGTATTATTGATTTCATACGTAGAAAAAACGATTGTGCCCGCCAAAACAGAACTGATATTGGTAGGTTTAGAAGTGCTTATCTCCACACCTGGTTTAACCTTACTGTACGGAGAGATTAGCACTCCTTCTACCGGTCTAAAGAAGGTAACAACAGGGATATTCTGTTGAACGGAGAAGAGGTGTAAGTTTTCCTTTTCTTTCGCCTCATACTGAGCGATAAACTCCTCCGTAGCTTCTGCTTTAGCCTCCAATAAGCGGGTACGAGTAAGGATTTGAAGTGAGTCCAAAGGAATAATAGTATCCGCTTTTACTTCGCCTTGCAGCACTTGTTTGATGATATCAATATACTGCGCTTGCAGAGCCACTTGTGTTGAAAGTGAGTCAACGGCAATCGTCTGATCCACCAACTGTTGACGAACGCTATCCGAATAGCCCGGAAGGACATTTCGCAAAGGCGTATAGATAATCAGCACTCCTACAATACCAAGGATAAGAAAGAAACTGAGCGTGAAGATGACAAACGCACCTAATCGGCTGGCTTTGATATGCCATGCTTCAACGAGGGTATCCTCATTCATGAGGGATAAACGGTACTTATAGTTTATCCGCTGCCACCAAGTATCAGGATTATTATTCTTCATTCATTATTTTATAATCGTGCACCCTTGACACGGTTTGAGTTGCTTAAAGAAGTCGTTCCCTTTATCGTCCACTAAGATGAACGCAGGGAAGTTCTCCACTTCGATTTTCCAGATAGCTTCCATGCCGAGTTCCGGATATTCGACGCATTCGATGCTCTTGATATTCTCTTGTGCTAAGATAGCAGCAGGACCGCCTATCGAGCCGAGATAGAAACCGCCATGTTTGAGACAAGCGTTGGTGACATCAATGGAACGATTACCCTTCGCAAGCATGATAAGACTTCCCCCTTTCTCTTGGAACTCGTCCACGTAGGGATCCATTCGTCCTGCGGTAGTGGGTCCCATTGAGCCGCAAGCCATTCCTGCAGGAGTCTTAGCCGGTCCGGCATAGTAGATAGGATGGTTCTTGAGGTATTCGGGCATCGGTTCTCCGGCATCGAGACGTGCTTTAATCTTTGCATGAGCAATGTCGCGACCTACGATGATGGTGCCATTGAGACTGAGGCGTGTGCCAATAGGATATTGGGTAAGGATATTACAAACCTCGCGCATAGGTTGATTGAGGTTGATCTTAACGGCATTCCCTTCGCCTGCTTGACGCAGTTCAGCAGGGATGAGTTCACCCGGATTGGAATCCATCTTCTCAATCCATATACCGTCTTTATTGATTTTACATTTGATGTTTCGATCGGCGGAGCAGCTCACGCCCAAACCGATGGGGCAACTGGCACCATGGCGAGGCAGACGAACGACACGGATATCGTGTGCCATGTATTTACCGCCAAACTGTGCTCCGAGGCCTATTTTGTATGCCTCTTGGAGCAGTTGTTGTTCGAGTTCGACATCGCGGAAAGCGCGACCCGAAGCATTACCGGTAGTAGGTAGGCTGTCATAGTAGTGGGTAGAAGCTAACTTAACCGTGAGAAGGTTTTTCTCCGCACTGGTACCACCGATGACGATAGCAATATGGTAAGGAGGACAAGCCGCTGTACCGAGGGATTTCATTTTCTCTACAAGGAAAGGAATGAGGGTTCCCGCGTTTTGGATACGTGCTTTGGTCTCTTGATAGAGGTAACTTTTGTTAGCACTACCGCCTCCTTTAGTGACACATAAGAAGCGATATTCCATGCCTTCAGCAGCTTCAAGGTCGATTTGGGCAGGGAGATTGCACTTGGTGTTCACTTCCTCGTACATGGTGAGGGGAGCGTTTTGACTGTAGCGTAGGTTCTCCTCGGTATAGGTCTTGAAGACACCTTCGCTAAGGGCTTCTTCGTCGCAGTAGCCGGTCCACACTTGTTGCCCTTTCTCGCCATGGATGATGGCAGTGCCGGTATCTTGGCAGAGTGGCAAACGACCTTTGGCGGCTATCTCTGCGTTACGAAGGAAGGTGAGGGCAACGTATTTATCGTTCTCACTTGCCTCGGGATCACGTAAGATTTTGGCTACTTGTTCGTTGTGCGAACGGCGCAACATAAAACTAACATCGCGGAAGGCTTGGTTAGCCATGAGGGTAAGCCCCTCCTTCTCAACTTTTAAGATTGGGTGACCTTCGAACTCGCTGACAGAGACATAGTCCTTGGTTAACAAATAATATTCCGTCTCGTCCTTTCCGAGTTGGAACATAGGCTCATAATGAAAATCCATAATATTTACCATTTGACAATTTACCATTTATTGAAGAAGTGTATTCATTCGGCTGATGTATTTGCCGAGGATGTCGAACTCAAGGTTGACGACAGTGCCGACCTTGATATATTGAAAGTTCGTATTCTCGTGCGTGTAGGGGATGATACAAACCGACACAAACCCCTTGCCATCTTTCACTTCGGGTTCGCAAGCGGTGAGGCTGACACCATTGATGCTGACCGAGCCTTTATCGACAATGAAATACCCACGTTTGATCATCTCTTTGTCAGAGTCATATTCAAAGCGATAATACCAACTGCCATCGGTCTCATGTACATCAATACAGCGGGCTTTCTGATCCACGTGTCCTTGTACGATGTGTCCGTCGAGGCGTTCGCTAAGAAGCATGGAACGCTCCACGTTCACCCAATCGCCGACGTTGAGATTGTCGAGGTTCGTGCGGACAAGTGTCTCCTGCATCGCGGTGACGGTGTAAAGAGGTCCATCAAGTTTGATGACGGTAAGGCAAACACCATTATGCGCAACGCTCTGATCGATGGTCAGAGGCTCGTTATAAGGATTGCGCAAAGTGAAATGTTTATTACCTTGTTCTTGCTCAATTTTTACGACCTGAGCCATAGTCTCTACTATTCCACTGAACATTTTTAGCACAATTTGGGTGCAAAGATACAAAAAAATTTGCATATATCCAAAAAAAAGTGTAATTTTGTAGCGGATTTTGGCAAAACCGAATTTGCAAATTACAAAACAAGATATATTTATGGATAAAATTAGTTATGCTATTGGCCTAAGTATGGGTCAAAATTTGCTCGGCAGTGGAGTCACTAAGATGGAATATAGTGACCTTGCTGAGGGTATCAAAGACGTTTTAGAAAAACAACAGCCGAAGATTAGTTATCAAGAGGCGCAAACGATTTTGGGTAAGTTCTTTCAAGAGTTAGAGGATAAGATTGCCGGTGAGCAGAAAGCTGCCGGAGAGAAATTCTTGGAGGAAAACAAGAAACGCGAAGGCGTAAAAGTAACCCCAAGTGGGTTGCAGTATGAAGTGCTGGAAGCCACTCTTGGTCAAAAGCCAAAGGCCACGGACACAGTGAAGGTTCATTATGAGGGAACGCTGATTGATGGCACGGTTTTTGATAGTAGTTATAAGCGTGGTGAGCCTATCTCGTTTGGTCTAAATCAAGTGATTGCCGGTTGGACGGAAGGTGTGCAGTTGATGAGCGTGGGAAGTAAGTATAAACTCTATATTCCTTATAATTTAGGTTACGGAGCTCAAGGTGCCGGTGGTAGTATTCCACCCTACTCCGCCCTTATTTTTACGGTAGAATTATTAGCAATTGAATAAATATTTTAGAATTATGAAAAAGTCATTTATTATTGTTTTGGTCGCAGCGGCCATGATGAGTTGTGCTAATTATCATGCACAAAAAGTTGAATTAACTTGTCAAGAAGACTCATTGAACTACGCTTTAGGTTTAGTAACGGGTTATGGTATTAAAATGGAAAGTGGCATCAAGGATAGCACGACGGCTCCTGTTGCTGAGTTTATCAATGCTTTTGACAATGCCCTTGCCGGCAAAATAGCTGATAAAAGTGATGCCGAAGATTATGGTTACAAGATTGGTTTAAGTTTCAAAAGTTTTGAGAAAGAAGGCTTAGCCAATAACCCTGCTTGGTTATTGAATGAACCGATTATGTTGCAAGGCATTATCAATGGTATCAATCAAGACACCGTGATGATGCAAGCTGGAGAAGCCTATCCTTTCATCTCCGCTGCTTATCAAGCTTCGGCTACACAAACTCCCACAGAGGGAAAAGCCATTACCACAAAAAAATGTCCCAAAGAAGTTGCTACGATTGAACTCTTCGATAAGAATGATTCTCTGAACTATGCTTTTGGTGTGTTCCAAGGCAACCGTATTGCTATGGCCATCATGATGGATACCACAGGCAATGGAGAGGCTGATTTCATCAAGGGTATCAACCAAGCACTTAAGGTAAAAGCCCAATATCCTATGCTGATGATGGCCGGAGAACAAGTAGGTAACAACCTTAGAGATTGGGAAGACACCGGTCTGTTTGGCATGCCGAATTTTGCTGTTGACATGGAGCTTATCCGCAGCGGTATCATCAATGGAATGAATGAAGTTAAAGACTGGGA
This sequence comes from Paludibacteraceae bacterium, assembly GCA_045616645.1. Classification (GTDB taxonomy): domain Bacteria; phylum Bacteroidota; class Bacteroidia; order Bacteroidales; family Paludibacteraceae; genus Colicola. Next base: position 3,723 of record JAZLHD010000014.1, on the reverse strand, counting down.
CGTGAATGACGCTAACGAGTATATCTCTACTACGATGATGGCGGTTCAGTTTGGAGAAAACAAGGTAGCCGGAGAGCAGTTCTTAACCGAAAATGCACTGAAAGAGGGCGTAAAGACCACCGAGAGTGGATTGCAATATGAAGTCATCAAGATGGGTAAAGGTAAGAAACCTCAAGTTACCGATGTGGTTAGCGTTCATTACACAGGAACCCTCATTGATGGTACGGTGTTTGACAGCAGCATTGAACGCGGTAAGCCCACGGAGTTCGGTTTGAACCAAGTGATTGCCGGTTGGACGGAAGGTCTGCAACTGATGCCTGTTGGTAGTAAGTTCCGCTTCTATATCCCTCAAGAGTTAGCCTATGGCGAACAACAAAAGCCCGGTATTCCTCCCTACTCCGTACTCATCTTTGATGTTGAGTTGTTGAGTATTGTTAAGTAATAGGCTGAAAGGCTGAGAGGCGGAAAGGCGGAAAGGCGAATGGGTATCATTGCTAAACAGAGCATCAAAGGTACTATTGTAACGTACTTAGGCGTGGTGATAGGTTTTATCACCACGTTCTTCGTACTTACTCGGTTACTTAGTTCGGAAGAAATTGGACTGGTTCGTGTACTGATTGATGCCGCTACATTGCTTGTAGGTTTAGCACAGTTAGGGACCTCATCGTCGCTTATCCGGTTTGCGCCGTGGTTTAGGACAAAGGAACAAGGACAAAGGACAAAGGACGCGCAAGAGGCTACTGACCACGGGCTTTTCTTTTGGGCGTTGGTGCTGCCTTTCCTTGGTTTTACGATTTTTGCCATCGTCTATTGGGCTTGTGAAGTCCCGTTGACTCATTGGTTTAGCGAGAAGTCACCGCTGTTTGTCGATTATTACTATTTCGTTCTGCCAATAGCATTTTTCTTACTTTATCAAACGATTTTTGAGACCTGTTCCAACGTCTTGATGCGCATTGTTATTCCTCGTGCGGTACGAGAGATAGGGATACGCGTTGGGTTGTTGGTTCTCTATCTGCTATACGCATACAAAGTCATTTCGATGGATGGGTTTGTGATTGCATTGTCGGGTGTCTATGCTTTGGCAGCACTCATCAATCTTGTCTATCTGTTAGCGATTGGTCATGTGTCGTTTAAGCCCGATTGGTCGTTTCTCAAGGCCCATCCGGAACTCGTTAGAAAGTGCATTTTATATACCGGCTTCTTGATTGTATCGGCTATCACGTCGGTGTTAGTACCCTCTTTGTCATCGTTTTTTATCACGGCTGAGATGGGACTGAGTTATACGGGAATTTTTGCTATTGCCACGTATATGGCGGTGATGGTGAGCATCCCCTATCGGTCGTTGACGGCCATCGCTGCACCGCAGTTGTCAGAGGCTATACATGCTAACGACCGATTACATAGTAATGTGTTGATGCAGCAAGTATTCAATAACACGTTTATTGTGGGAACGATTATTTTCCTCTTATTATGGGTAAATATCGACCTTATCTACTGGCTTCTACCGAATGGAACGACCTATGCCGCTGCTCGAACGGCAGTGTTTATTTTGGCTATAGGACAATTATTAGTTGCCACTTTCTCGATGGTGTTTAATGCCATCAATTACGGCAAATACTATGCTCTATCGTTAGTGCTGAGTGCAATACTCACCGCTTTGGCGATTGTGTTCAATAATGTTTTCATCCCTCGTTGGGGAATGAATGGAGCGGCAATGAGCAGTTGTTTGAGTTATGGTATCTATGTCGCACTTGCCCTTGTTATTTTGATGGCGTGCATGCATATTCAGCCCTTCTGCAAGTCGATGTTATGGACATTACTGCTATTTGGGTTGATGCTCGGACTGAACTATGTCCTTGATCAAGTGTTTATCTTTTGGTTCACGCACTCGATGTCCGAAACGGCTTTGTTATGGTTCAATAGTTTGACACGCGATGTGGTACTTATTGGAACTTATATCTTCCTTATTTATCGACTAAACTTATCTCCCGAGATCAATGCGATACTTTGTTCAATTCAGTTACCAAGGCACTAACTACCACGGTTCGCAGACGCAGCCGAATGGAGTGAGTGTTCAGGAGACGATGGAAAAAGCGTTCTCCACTATTCTGCGTGAACCTATTGCTTTGACCTTTGCCGGAAGAACGGATGCCGGTGTCCACGCCACCAAGATGATTGCTCATTTTGACTATCCTACTACTCTAAACTCTAAACTATCGCCGCAGGCGCAACTTTCAACTACTCTAAACTCTAAACTCTACACTCTCAACTCTTTACTCCCCGACGATATAGCAGTGGAGAAGATTTGGCGCGTGAGTGACGAGATGCACGCTCGGTTTAGTGCGATACAGCGGACCTATGAGTATTGGATTACGACGGAGAAGAATCCTTTCCTTATTAATCGCGCGACGCGCGTGAAACCGGGACTGGATTTTGAGGCAATGAACAAGGCAGCGCAGTACCTCTTAGGCACACACGATTTTGCCTCGTTCTGCAAGGTTCACACGGATGTAAAGACGACGCTTTGTCATGTAAGCAAAGCGGAGTGGAAAGCGGAAAGTGAAAGTCAAGCGGTGTTCACGATTTCTGCGGATCGGTTTTTGCGAAACATGGTTCGAGCGGTAGTGGGTACGTTGTTTGATGTAGGACGAGGGAAGATTGCTCCCGAAGCCATCGTTGATATTCTCGAACAGAAAAATCGTTGCAAAGCAGGACAATCCGCTCCCGCAGAGGGACTATATTTAGTGGATATCGTCTATCCGGAATAAACCACTGATGCGACAGATTATGCCAAAATGACTGCCAAATTGGCAGTTGTTTTTGGTTTGGCACGAATCTTGCTCTTTCTCAGCCGAAGGCAGTCCTTCAGCGAAGCGGTCTTTCAGTGAACAAAGTGAACGATCCTTCAGCGAAGCGGTCCTTCAGTGAACGAAGTGAACGATCAATTAAATTCTAAAAAATATGAATAAAGGTAATATTGGGGTAACGAGTGACAACATCTTCCCCGTCATTAAGAAGTTTTTGTACAGTGATCACGAGATTTTTCTTCGTGAGTTAATCAGTAATGCCGTCGATGCGACACAGAAACTAAAGACGCTTGCTTCCGTTGGCGAAGTCAAGGGTGACTTGGGCGACACGCGTGTGCGCGTAATAATAAATAAGGAGAAGAAGACCCTCACCGTCTCCGACCACGGAATAGGTATGACTGCCGAAGAGGTGGACCAATACATCAACCAGATAGCTATCAGTGGTGCCGAGTCGTTCCTTGACCAATACAAGGATAAAGCGGAAGCCATCATAGGCCATTTTGGACTGGGTTTCTACTCGTCCTTCATGGTAGCCAATAAAGTGGAGATCTACACCCAAAACTACAAGGACGAGGCGAAAGCTGTCCATTGGTCTTGTGAGGGCAGTCCCGAGTTTACGATGGAGGACACCATCAAAGCCGAGCGCGGAACGGATATCGTGCTGCATATTGACGACGAGTTCCAACAGTACTTGGAGGACGCTACCATCGAGGGTTTACTCAAGAAATACTGTAAGTTCCTGCCCGTAGAGATTGCTTTCGGCAAGAAAAAAGAATGGAAAGACGGCAAACAAGTGGAGCTGGACGAGGAGAACATCATCAACGATGTCAATCCTGCCTGGATGCGCAAGCCGGCAGACCTCAAAGACGAAGACTATTCCACCTTCTACCACGAGCTCTACCCCACGCAGTTCGAT
>JAZLHD010000013.1:0-38119 GCA_045616645.1 Paludibacteraceae bacterium | reverse complement strand
TCTCACTTACTGATACAACTCCACTAGTTGACCTATTCTGTAAATCTAATTTTCAAGATGACAAAGACCATTTGGCTCTTAATGAACCGTTATTATTTGATGATTTTTAATTGTTATTTTTTTTAGTAGACACTAGTGATAGATTATGATAATACTCTCTGACTCCGGTTCAACAAAAACTCATTGGCTCTTGATGACCGCTAACGGTCACGCTCAGGACTTCTATACCGAAGGTATCAACCCCGTCTTGCAGTCGCCTGATGAGATACAAACCGTCATCGATCAACTCCTTACGAAAGTAGGACCTTTGCTTTGGGCAGGGACGGTTACGCACGTCTTCTTTTATGGAGCTGGTTGTACACCCGAAAAGAAAGTAGTGGTACGGGAACTATTAGAACAAGTCTTTAAAAAGGCTATCGTTGAGGTGGAATCCGATATGCTCGGTGCTGCGCGTGGACTACTCCAACGCGACTCCGGCATCGCTTGTATCCTTGGTACGGGTTCCGGCTCGTGTTTCTATGACGGACAAAAGATAACCGCTACTGTTCCTTCCCTTGGTTATATCTTAGGGGATGAGGGTTCCGGTGCTACCCTTGGCAAGCGATTGGTGAGCGATGCCCTCAAGAACCAACTGCCTTCCGAACTGAAAGAAGCTTTGCTGCGCGAATATAATCTTACGCAGGCGGACATACTCGATCACGTTTATCATCAACCGATGCCGAATCGTTTCCTCGCTGAACTCTCTCAGTTCTGTGCACGGCATCTGGCTAATTCTGCCATCCGTCAACTCGTCTATGACCACTTCGACTCCTTCGTTAAGCGTAATCTATTACAATATCTTTCAGCGCAGCGGTCCTTCAGCGCAGCGGTCTTTCAGCGAAGCGGTCTTTCTATCTCTTTTGTGGGCTCTATTGCATTCTATTATAAAGAAATATTAGAAACCGTTTTGGCGGATAATCACCTCACATTAGGAACGATAATGAAAGACCCGATAGAGGGTTTGAAAACGTACCATAAACAAGATTTAATTCCTACACAATTATGATATTCTATCTCCATTCTCGACTTTGTTCTACTAAAGAACTCAAATCCATAGCCCAAACTATCTGCCAGCGTAGCGGTCGTATTATCCTTTCTACGAAAGACAACATTCAATGGGTCTATCGTGCTGAAGAACGCATGGCGCAAGTGATGTCTTATACGGGAGCAAAGATGGTTTATAGTGACCACTTTGCCAATGGGGCTGCGGTTCCCGTAATCGATTATCAAATGGGTAGTTTGCGTGACGACTTTGAGTTTGGCGCTATCACGATGTGGGACACGCAGGCATTCTTGCAGGCGGTCAGTGAGATGGATGCCGATTATCAGTATGCTGCTTTTTATGATCTTCGTCTTAGGGTGAGTAGGATGGGGGAGATAGTTCACATTCCCGAGTATCTCTATTATGAACAAGAAAACGATACCCGTAAGTCGGGAGAGAAACTCTTTGATTACGTTAATCCCGCTAATCGCGAGGTGCAGATAGAGATGGAGGCTTGTGTCACAGCCCACCTTCGTTCCCTGGGGGCTTTGATCGATTATCATAATCTAAAGTCTGCCGGAACACCCTACCCTTCGGGGGGAGGCTTGGTAGGGGCTTCCCCGACTTTGTCGGTTATCATCCCTTGTCGTAATCGTGCTGCCACGATAGAAACGGCTGTTCGCTCGGCTCTCTCGCAACGCGTGCGCGCGCCTTATTCTTATAATGTCATCGTCGTCGATGACAACTCCACCGATGGCACGCAAGAGATTCTTGAAGAAATACAAAAAAGTCTTTCAGCCGAAGGCGGTCCTTCGGCGAAGCGGTCTTTCAGCGAAGTGGTCGGTTTAGTCATCCTTCACCAAGACCCCACTTGGCATGGTATCGGTGGTAACTGGAACCTCGCTATTCACGACCCGCGTTGCGGTCAGATAGCCATCCAATTGGATAGCGATGATGCGTACGCAGACGAAACGACGGTGCAACGGTTTATTGATGCCTTCAACGAAGGCGACTATGCGATGGTGATCGGCACCTACCAGATCGTGGATGAACACTTACAACCTGTTGCCTCTCAGCCTCTCAGCCCTTCTGCCTCTCAGCCTATCAGCCCTTTGATTATCTCCCACTCCGAGTGGACTCCCGAGAATGGAATGAACAACGCGTTGCGTATCAATGGACTGGGTGCTCCGCGTGCTTTCCGCACGGATGTCTTGCGCACGATTGATTTCCCTTCTACGAAATACGGGGAGGACTATGCAGTGGCTTTGCGTATCAGCCGCGAGTATAAGATTGGTCGTATCTACGATGTCGTTTACCTTTGCCGCCGTTGGGACCATAATTCTGATGCCAACTGCTCCATCGAGGAGATGAATCGCAATAACCTCTACAAAGACCGCCTCCGCACGTGGGAACTGCAGGCAAGAAGAAAAGCTCTCACAGATTCCACAGATTCCGCAGATTGATTGATAATTTATTATTGGGGAAAGATATTACACAGAACTTCTATTTATCATCTGTGGAATTTTTATTAGGTGGCAGCCTAAGCAGACACAGAAGGTGTAGCGGAGCAAGCCTTCTCCTACTATTGATTTATTTATTTGGATTGGGAGCTCGCTCACAAAGACAAATAATAAAGAAATAGAAGGTAATAATAAGAATAATCAGAGAAATCAGTGTAATCTGTGAGAGATAAAAATAATAAAACATGAAGATTAGAGTAGGGATATTAACCGCACCGAAGATTGCATACGAGCGGCTCGAACACACCTTCATCATCCACAATGTGCAAATCGGTATCGGCTTTCATTGGAACCAATACGAGGATGAGGAGTTCGAGGGCGAAATAGAGGTTCTCACTAACCCCGACGGCACCCAAACGGCGGTGAACATCATTGATATAGAAGACTACCTTACTTCCGTTATCTCTTCCGAGATGTCTGCTGATGCCCCGATGGAACTGCTCAAAGCACAAGCCGTCATCGCTCGTAGTTGGGTCCTACGCGCTATCGGTCACACTTCTCATAGTTCTTTCGATGTCTGCGCTGACGACCACTGCCAGCGTTATTACGGCATCCGCCGTCGTAATACTCGTGCTATTGAAGCCGTCCGCGCCACTTGCGGACAAGTACTAACCTATCAGCCTCTCCGCCTCTCCGCCTCTCAGCCTCTCATCTGCGATTGTCGCTACCACAAGTGTTGTGGTGGTAAGACGGAGGTTTTTGAGACTTGTTGGGAGGGCGAGCACCACCCTTACCTCGAATCCGTCGAATGTCCGTACTGTAATCCTTCAGCCGAAGGCGATCTTTCAGCAAAGCGGTCTTTCAGCGGTAGCGGTCTTTCAGCGCAGCGGTCTTCTCTCAATTCTTTCGATCGCTCTGACGACAACTATCATGATTGGACAGTGGAATACACGCAGGAAGAGTTGAGTAGGGTAATAAGAGAGAAGACGGGCATTGATTTTGGTTTGATAACGGATCTTCTTCCGCTTCATCGTGGTCCGAGTGGTAGGATAGACAAGTTAGAGATAGTAGACACCAAGCATCGTGAGATCATCGGGAAGGAATTGAAGATTCGTCAAGCTCTTTCGCCCTCGACCCTTTACAGCTCATGGTTTGATATAGAAACGTTCAACTCTAAACTTAATAACGAGACGGCTACTCTACACTCTAAACTAGCCCAAAGGGCGTCAACTCTCAACTTTAAGTTTCACGGCCACGGCTGGGGCCATGGTGTGGGTTTATGTCAGATGGGTGCCGCAGAAATGGCTCAGCAGGGCTTCACTTATCGTCAGATTTTGTCTTATTATTATCGCCACACTGAGATCTCGCATTTTTGATAAAAGAGCATTATTTATTTGGTAGTTTCAAATATTTTTTGTAATTTTGCACTCGATATCGTTTCGCCAAACGTAAAATGGCAGACATCGCTCACCAATGGAAAATAGAAGATAATTATCAACAAAACATGAACGACATAATAAAACAAGATTGGGAACTATCCTCTAATTTGATTAACGACATTCGCGAATTGATTAATCATGGACGTCAACAAGCTTATGCCGCCATCAACCAAGCTATGGTCAAAACATATTGGCAGATAGGTCAGCGTATTGTGGAAGAAGAACAGGCGGGTAAGGAACGCGCTGAATATGGGAAACAACAAATAGAACTATTAGCAGATGAATTAACAAAAGAATTCGGCAACGGTTTCTCTGCTCGTTATCTTCGCGCATTTCGTCAATTCTATTTAGTTGTTCCTAATTATGAGATTTGGAAATCGCGATTTCCGAATTTGACATGGACACATATCTATCGTAGTTTGCGCGTAGGGAATGAAACGGCTATTCGTTGGTATTTAGAGACCGCCTCAGAAGAAATGTGGAGTGTTCGTACATTAAGTAGAAATATCGAAACACAATATTACGAACGTCATTTCAAGCAACCGGCATTGCCATCGGCAAATCAAACCCCTTCGGCAGAAGAATTGATTAAAAGTCCTGTAGTAGCCGAATTTTTAGGATTGCCATCCGATACAACATATTCAGAAAGAGATTTAGAAACAGCTATTATTGATCATCTACAGCAGTTCATTATGGAAATGGGGCGAGGATTTGCTTTCCTTAAACGTCAGCAACTAATTCGTACCGCATCAGAGGATTATTTTATAGATTTAGTGTTCTATAACATCATTTTGAAGTGTTATGTATTGATTGACCTAAAGATAGGGAAAGTGACTCATCAAGACGTTGGACAAATGGATATGTATGTTCGGATGTTTGATGAAATGAAACGTACAGAAGGAGATAATCCAACCATAGGCATTTTACTATGTTCTGAAACGGATGAGGACATTGCACGTTATTCCATCTTGAATGGTAATGAACAACTCTTTGCAACTAAATATAAATTAGTTTTACCTACGCAGGAGGAGTTGCGTCGTGAGATAGAGCATCAGAAAGCAATCTTTGTTTTGCAGCAACAAGAGAAAAAAGATAATGACATTAACCCCACCTATGCTTGACCGGTAGGGGTTGTGATTATTACACCTGCAGTGGCAGGAGAAATAGCGTTGTAAGCCCAACTTGATTTGTTGAAAACTTGACACTTTCAAACAATCATTAAGTATTCAAGTACGGTTTATGCACGCTCGCGTTAACAGCGTGAGTTTTTGTGCGTACATTTGAATACTTAAAGGTAGTCGAGAACCTCAACAAATCAAATGAAGCGAACGAAAGCGCACGCTTTTTCTATGCTCATAACTAAACAACATATTAACCACGGAGGCTGCCGAAAGCCGAATAATAAAGTGGAGGCAAAAGAAAAATAATACTATTATGCAAAAGTTACTATCTCTTTTATTTGTAGTATTTGTTGGTTGCATGTCAATCAATGCTCAATTTGTAGACTTTAACGAAAATGCAAATTCAGAAAGAAAGATTTTAAGTTACTCATCTGGTGTTCCAGGGTTTACAGGGAGAGATGAAATTTGGATTTCCATAAATAAACAAGACACAACTTATCAGTTTAGAGTGGAGTGGAATATGCAGAATGCGGGTTTTATGACAGAAACGATTGTTATAAATATGGGGAACGATGTAGAAACTGCTATTTCAGTATTGGATAATTGGATTAATGCTATCGAGAGTAAGAGAAAAATTATCGTTAAAATAAATGAAGATTATCGTTTTCAATTTGTCGGAAATAATAAATGGTTTAGAATCTTAAGGACAAAATCTGACGATATTTGTGCCGCAGTAAGATGTGACTCTCTTTATTACCTACGAAATCGATTACGTAAAGGAGAATATTCTATTTAATGGATTTGTTGATTTTTTTTTGCATAAAATAGATAGTTTTTTGCACAAGACTTTTTCTCAGGCGGTTTCCGAGCAATCGGGAGCCGCTTATGGTGTAGATGGTGTAGATGGTGTAGGTGTTTTTTAGGAATATAGTCAACCTTTTTAGTAAACAAGTCAGCCTAACACCGTATAAAACAGTGTCTTCATCGAATCAAGTAACGTAGCACAACGGAGCACTAACGTAGCACCATAGGCTAAGCGTGGGATTGACAAGGACTTACCGCAAGGCTTCAATAGCGGCTTTGAGAGCGGCAATACGCGTCTGGGCATCGTGCTGCTTTTTGCGCTCCATCTCTACTACCTCCGGTTTAGCATTCGCCACGAATCGTTCGTTATTCAGTTTAGCCATCACCCCTTTGAGGAATCCCTCTTGGTGCGCCAAATCTGTTTCTAACTTCTTGATCTCCTCCTCTTTATTAACGAACTGATCCAAGGGTACGAAATACTCATCAGTGCCGATAATAAACGACGAACCTGCGGATTGCTGATTGGTGATTTGTGATTGCTGAATAGAGATATTCGCTAACTTAGCCGCAATATCACTTACTGCCACAGGGGCAATGAGCGTCAACTCCTCCTTTGGCGAGATGTTCTTCGCCGCCCGAATAGCACGGATATTCACCACTATCTCTTTCGTCACCTCCATCGGCTGAAGGGCTGAAAGGCTGATAGGCTGAGAGGCTGAAGGGTTGGAAGGCTGAAGGGTAGAGTACATAATCGTTTCGCCCTCTTGGCGGTCGGTGATGTTCTGCCACAACTCCTCCGTGATGAACGGCATAAACGGATGCAGAAGTTTCAACATCTGCTCAAAATACCCGAGGGTGAGTTCGTAGGTTGTCTTATCAATCGGCGTTCCGTATGCCGGCTTGATCATCTCTAAATACCAGCTACTGAACTCATCCCAGAACAACTTATATATCGCCATCAACGCTTCGCTCAAACGATACTTGCTGAACAAGTCTGCTACCTCGTCACTCGTCTTCTGTAACATCGCTCCAAACCAGTCGGTTGCAGTCTTGCAGATAGCGTCTTGTGGCTTGTCACTTACTTCCAATCCTTTCACCATCCTAAAACAGTTCCAGATCTTATTGTTGAAGTTCCTTCCTTGCTCGCATAATGCATCATCAAACAAGATATCATTGCCAGCGGGAGCAGAGAGCATCATTCCCATTCTCACTCCGTCTGCACCGTAACGCTCAATCAGATCCAACGGGTCGGGACTGTTACCGAGCGACTTAGACATCTTCCTGCCTAACTTATCTCTCACGATACCTGTGAAATAAACATGCTTAAACGGCATCTTACCCATATACTCGTATCCCGCCATAATCATTCTCGCTACCCAGAAGAAAATAATATCCGGACCCGTTACCAAATCCGCCGTCGGATAGTAATAGTTTAATTGCTGATTGTTGATTGTTGATTGTTGATTGGTAATCTCCGCGCCATCGTTGAGGAACAACGATATCGGCCACAACCAACTACTAAACCATGTGTCGAGTGCACCTTCGTCCTGAATTAAGTTGAGAGTGGAGAGTTTAGAGTTTAGAGTAGTTGGTAAGTTTAGAGTGGAGAGTTGTTGTTGCGCTTCCTCTAAGGTGGGAGCCACAATAATCAAGTCCTCGGGATAGGCTTCTGCACCCACCTCATCTAACACCTCTTTAATATAGTAGGCGGGTATACGGTGACCCCACCACAACTGACGACTGATACACCAGTCCTTGATGTTTTCCAGCCAACTGCGATAGGTGTTCTTATACTTACTCGGATAGAAAACAATATCATCGTTCATCACCGGTCCTAACGCGATATCAGCGAAATGCTGCATTCGTATAAACCACTGCAACGACAACCGCGGCTCGATGGGCACATTGGTGCGCTCCGAGTATCCTACCTTATTGTCATAATCTTCGATCTTCTCTATCAACCCTAATGCTTGTAGATCATCTACAATCACTTTCCTGCACTCAAACCGCTCCATACCTTGATATTTATCAAGGTCCAATTCTCTAAACTCTAAACTCTCAACTCTCAACTCTTCCACGTTCACGTGGGCGTCCGCCGTAAAGATATCAATGGTCTTGAGTCCATACTTTTGTCCTAACGCATAGTCGTTCACATCGTGTGCTGGGGTCACTTTGAGGCAACCCGTACCAAAACCAATCTCCACGTATCTATCCTCGATAATCGGTATTTCCCTACCAACCCCCGGTACCACTACGTGCTTACCTTTTAACCACTGGTTCTTCTCTTCTTTCGGGTTGATACAAACGGCAATATCGCCAAAGATTGTTTCGGGTCGCGTCGTTGCTACTACCGCGTACTTACCCGGTTCCTCGACTACGTTATATTTGAGGTAGTAGAACTTACTATGCTCCTCACGATAGATTACCTCCTCATCACTCAGTGCCGTTTGACGTTCCGGATCCCAATTCACCATCCTCAATCCACGATAGATAAGTCCTTTGCGGTAGAGGTCACAAAAAACGGAAATAACCGCTTTTGACCTCGTTTCGTCCATTGTGAACGAAGTTCTATCCCAGTCGCATGAACAGCCGAGTTTACGTAATTGCTTGAGGATGATGCCTCCGTGCTCGTCAGTCCATGCCCAAGCGTGCTTCAAAAACTCTTCTCGCGTCAAATCGCTCTTGTTGATGCCTTGTTCTTTGAGACGTTTGATTACTTTCGCCTCGGTCGCAATCGAAGCATGGTCTGTACCCGGCACCCAGCAAGCATTCTTACCTTCGAGACGAGCACGACGAACAAGGATATCTTGTATTGTCTCATTCAGTACATGACCCATGTGCAACACACCTGTCACATTGGGAGGAGGAATAACGATGGTATAAGGTTCTCTTCCATCCGGCTCTGAATGAAACAACTTATGGTCTATCCAATATTGGTACCATTTACTCTCAATCTCTGTTGGATTATATTTTGCTTCCATCATAATTCAAAAATCACAAATCACCAATCACCAATCACAAATCACCAATCACAAATCACCAATCACAATTTCAACCTCTCGATCTCCTTTTGCAGTTTTGCCGGAATAGGCTCTCCATCGCGCAGTACACACTCATGACATTTCATTTCCTTCGTGTACATTCGTCCGACACAATAGTTACTTCTACTGCATCCTGCATGATAATGAATATTCTTCTCTACGTGATGCACAAACTCCGGATCTTTAATCAGTACGTGTGCAATCTGGAACAACTCAAACCCTTCATCCATGATGGTCTGGCAGTTGTCGCCACTCTGTACACCTCCTACATAAATCAGCGTTGTATCCTTAATCTCTTTCTGGAACCGTTTTGCCTGCTCCATGAAATATAGTTCCTTAAACGGCACCGTCGGGATCATCACTTTACCTCCACCGCATACTAACGCTGCCTTCAACCACCACATCTTCATAGGCATATAATACGCCAACGTTTTTATAGGCATTGGGCCACCTAAGATCGTCATCGGCGAAGCGCTTACCGTACCTCCGCTCAGCACGATTCCGTGTACTTTGTGCTTCGCTATTTCTTTGGCTACTTTGATGCCTTCCTCGATGTCCGAACCTCTCCAACAGTCGTCCCACATGTTCGTCTTCACAATCACTGCCATATCTTTTCCGGCATGCTTCATCACTTCGTCCAGCACCTCATTAAGGAACCTCACACGGTTCTCAAAACTGCCGCCATATTCGTCGTGTCTATGGTTCGTGCGGGGCGAGATGAACTGTGAAATCAAATAAGCATGTCCTGCGTGTATCTCTACACAGTCAAATCCGGCCTTACGGCAAAAATCCACTGCCTCACCAAACTTCTTGACGAGTTCGTGAATCTCTTTCACTTTTAATCTGCGGTGAAGAGTAGGGGAGTATAAGTTAAAACCGTTAGAGGCACTTACAGGCATACAATGACACGTAGAACGATGCGTCATGTTTCCGCAATGCCCTAACTGAATACTCGCCTTCGCTCCTTGCTCATGAATAGCGGCTGTTAGGTTTCGCAAGTCGGGGAGTATTTCGTCGTGGATATAAAGCTGCCCATCAAAACTGACACCACTCAAATCCACAGCGCAGTAGGCAACTGTCGTCATCGCGACGCCCCCTTTGGCTACGGATACGTGATAATCTTCTAACATCTGTGACGGCTTATTGCCTGTACACATATTTTCAAACGCTGCTGAACGGATAAAACGATTGCGCAGCGTTATTGGCCCGAGTTGATACTCGGAAAAGAGTTTGTTACTCATATAGTAATTGTTAATAAATAAACGGAATAATGCGTTTTAGACGTTTGCGATCAAACTCGTCGGGAAATTCTCGCTCGTATTTGAGATAGATCGAATTGGCACGCGGTACCAAGTTACAACAGCTAAACCACCAGAACAGCAATCCCGCTGCCGACCACGTCAAGATCGCCCAACCTAACCACTCCGTAATCTCACCCAAGTAATTCGCACTCGTCACGAACTTATACATCCCCTTCTTCGGCAAATAATGCTTTGTGTCTCCGGGTTGGCGTAAGTGCCTAATCACATGGTCGGAGTGCATATTGATGCACCATCCGGTAACGAAAATAATCACACCTCCAATGAACCGCGGGTCAGTCAACCACTCCATGGTGTACATCTCCGGCATATAGGCAGGAGCCAAGTGGAAAAGCCACCACCCTTGAGCATAGCCATTTATCACGTTCCAAATGAAACTCAAGAACATAATAACCAACGGCATCTTGCTATCTCCTTTCAATAAAAAAGGAAAAATAAATGACCGTTGGAAATAGTGAAATTCAAAAATAAGTAAGAAAGCCAAATAAGGCATCATCCGTGTCTCTTTGTAGGGCGATACTAACCACAAATACATTACCACAATAAACACGGGAGCTTCCATCAAGAACCAACCAATCTTATTGTTTATCGCAGGACCCCATTTCTCAGTCCGCATCTTACCATAGCCGGCATCCACGAAGTATAGAGCAACAAACACTACAAGGCCAATAAGAGCCATGATAAATAGAAAATTATAAAAGGTAGAAAGTGCCATAAGCAATAAATATTACAAATTTGGGCGCAAAGTTACAAAAATATTTGCATATATCCAAAAAAAAGTGTAATTTTGCAAAGAATTTCTTACAAAAACCATTTAATATGATGCGAGATACGCAAATTTTTGACATTATTCGTCGCGAAAGAGAGCGCCAAACGAAGGGTATTGAGCTTATCGCTTCTGAGAATTTTGTGTCCGACCAGGTCCTTGAGGCCATGGGCAGTGTGTTAACTAATAAATACGCCGAAGGCTATCCCGGTCACCGCTACTATGGCGGCTGCGAAGTTGTGGACGAAGCTGAGAATATCGCTCGTGATAGACTTAAACTCCTTTATAATGCCGCGTACGCGAACGTGCAACCGCACTCGGGCGCGCAGGCGAACATGTGCGTCTTCCTCGCTTGCCTCAAAGCCGGAGATACTTTTATGGGACTTAATCTCTCCCACGGAGGGCACCTCTCGCACGGCTCTGCCGTCAACTTCTCCGGACTGATGTTCCACGCTATTGACTATAGCCTTGATGAGGCCACCGGTCGTGTGGACTATGACGAACTCGAACGCAAAGCTCGCTCCGAGAAACCCAAACTTATCATTGCCGGTGCCTCTGCCTATAGTCGCGAATGGGACTACGCACGTATCCGCAAAGTTGCTGACGAGATAGGCGCTATCTTCATGGTAGATATGGCTCACCCTGCCGGACTTATTGCTGCAGGACTGCTTGATAATCCTGTCAAATATGCACACATCGTCACTTCTACTACCCACAAAACCCTACGTGGTCCTCGCGGTGGTGTTATCCTTATGGGACAAGACTTTCCTAACCCTTGGGGAAAGACGACGCCTAAGGGCGAAATAAAAATGATGTCCGCCATCCTTGACTCTGCTGTCTTCCCGGGCACACAAGGCGGACCGCTTGAGCACGTCATCGCTGCCAAAGCTGTCGCTTTTGGTGAAGCACTCACACCCGAGTTCAAAATCTATCAACAACAAGTTAAAACGAACGCATCCGTCATGGCGCAGGCGTTCATCGATAAAGGATATAAGATTATCTCCGGCGGTACCGATAACCACTCTATGCTTGTGGACCTACGTACCAAATATCCCGATCTTACAGGAAAAGTGGCAGAACAAGCTCTTGTTGCCGCGGATATTACTACGAACAAAAACATGGTTCCTTTCGACACTCGCTCCGCTTTCCAAACTTCGGGCTTGCGCTTTGGTACTCCTGCAATCACCACTCGTGGCTTAAAGGAGGATAAGATGCCGTGGATAGTTGACCTTATTGATAGGGTATTGCAAGATCCTCTATCTGAAGCCAATAT
Organism: Paludibacteraceae bacterium; assembly: GCA_045616645.1. Lineage (GTDB taxonomy): Bacteria > Bacteroidota > Bacteroidia > Bacteroidales > Paludibacteraceae > Colicola. The sequence continues at coordinate 25,875 of JAZLHD010000013.1, read as the reverse complement.
CGCTAAAGTACGTGAAGAAGTTAATCGTGAAATGAATCAACATCCATTATTTGCATGGTAAAATATGATAAGGCGTTCGTGCAAGAACGCATCCAAGAAAAAGTCAAAGAATTGCGGTCCAAACGCATCCTCAACGATGGGGTCGTGTACCTCGTCATGATGAACGGTGGCGTCTGGTTTGCTATGCACGTGTTCAACTGCCTCGGTGATGTCAATAACGAAGTGCACTTCGTTAAAGCACATTCCTATGAAGGTTCCAAACAAGGAGCTTGCGAATGGGACTATTTCCAAGTACCCGACCTCGCCGGACGCGATATTATCGTCCTCGACGACATCTGTGATACAGGAAACACTTCACGTGCTGTCTTAACTAAACTACAAACGTATAACCCTCGTTCGGTGCGTTTCTTCACGCTCCTTAGTCGTACTTGTACAAACACCGAAGGTCTCCTCCTCGATACTTGTATCCTCGATGATACCAAGGATTTCTTCTACGGCTGTGGACTGGATAGCCACGACTCCTACGACCGTTTCCACCCCTACATTGGTGTCTGCGACTAAACTAAATGGTAAATGGTAAATTGTCAAATAGTAAATAAATTGTAAATTATCAAATTGTAAATGATTTTATGGACAAGCCCTATGTTCTCGGCCTCGATATGGGAGGCACTAACTCCGTCCTCGGCATCGTAGATGCACGTGGACACGTCATTAACCGTACTTCTATCAAAACACAAGAGTACAAGGACATCAACAAATACGTTGACGCTCTCTACACCGAAGGTATCAAACTCATCGACTCTGTTGGAGGTATCGACCTCATCCGCGGTATCGGTGCCGGCGTTCCTAACGGTAACTATTACACCGGCTGGATTGAGCGTGCTCCTAACCTGCCTTGGCCTAATGTGCCTTTTGCAGAACTGATAACGAAGAAATTCGGCGTGCCTTGTAAGATTACCAACGATGCTAACGCTGCTGCTATGGGTGAGATGACCTATGGTGTAGCGCGCGGAATGAAGAACTTCATCATGATCACCCTCGGCACAGGTGTTGGCTCAGGCATCGTTATCGATGGTAAGATGGTCTATGGACACGACGGCTTTGCCGGCGAACTCGGTCATACCTGTGTTGATTACTCGCCCGAGGCACGTTTATGTAACTGCGGCAAGAAAGGCTGCTTGGAGACCTACTGTTCCGCTAACGGCTTAGCGCGTACGGCTAAACAGATTCTCTCCACCACTACGACAGAGTCCCTTCTTCGCCAACTCGATGTTGAGAATATCACCTCTAAAGATGTGTTCGACGCTGCTGAGCAAGGCGATGAGGTAGCTAAACAGATTTTCGATTATACGGGTAATATCCTTGGTCGCACCTTGGCAAATTTCGTAGCATTCTCTGCTCCGGAGGCTATTGTGTTGTTTGGTGGCTTGACTAAGTCGGGTCATTGGATTTTGGATCCTGTGGTTAAGGCATTAAATGACAATGTGCTTGGCTTATGGAAAAATAAGGTTCAAGTCCTCTTCTCCGACTTAAAGGAATCCGATGCTGCCGTCCTTGGTGCAAGTGCGCTGGCTTGGGAATAACCTATAGCCCTAAGAGGATACACATAATCTTACTAAATAAGAGTCGCAGACAACTGCGACTCTTTTGTTGTCAAATAGGAATAAATAAAAAAGAAAAAAGACGTCATCCCGACGTCTATTTTTCCAAGGTATTAGTCTGTTAAATTTTTAAGGTACAAAAAAGATTGTGTTGTATCATTTTCGAGTGCAAAATTACTGCTTTTTTTTGATATACGCAATAGCATTTTCTATGTTTAGCAACACATTTTGCTATATATACCTATCAAAAAACTATGTTATAAAACATGTTTTTGAAAATCGGCCTTTTTTTGACCTTATTTTTTTGCCAATTCAATGACTTCTAAATTCATCATTTTTTCCTTGTCAATGGCGAACCTCAAAAGGGTCTGTACGGTTTGCCATCCTTGCTTACCTGCGGCTCCCGGATTCATGGTCAAAAATCCGTAAGTAGAATCGTATTGTACCTTCAAAATATGGCTATGTCCACAAACAAACAAATCCGGTTTCTCTTTGGCAAACATCGGTAGCAACCAAGGGTTATAGCGCCCCGGATAACCGCCAATGTGTGTCATCAATACATTCACATCTTCAATACGGAAGCGGTAGAACTCGCTCAAACTGTATCTTATGTCCCCGCTATCCATATTTCCATACACCGCCCTTGTCGGTTTGAACTCGCGCAAAGCCTGTAACACCTCCGCGCTACCGATATCTCCTGCATGCCAAATCTCGTCCACGTCCTTAAAATACTCAAAGACGCGCTTGTCGAGATAACCGTGAGTGTCCGATAGCAAGCCGATTCTTGTCATGGGTAGGGGGGGTAGAGGAGTAGGGTTATTTATGGGTTAATTTATTTAATATGAGGATGGTAAGCAGGAAGGAAGCAAGACCGATGGTTATGAAGAAAAAGACATCGCTTACATCGATCACTCCCCGGGTCATGCTCATATAATGGTCTTGCATCAACCACCAAAACAGAGCAAAATTAGCTACAGCACCTAAGATAAAAGCTACAATCTGACTTTGCGTTGTACTGCCTGCTAACACCCCAATACTAATCATCGCCCCACTGAGTAAGATAAGTCCTATCCAACCACCAATAAACTGTCCTAAGTCGATATTACCCATCGGTTCGGCCAACCAATAGACAATGCCGTAATGCACCAAACAGGGTAGGATACCGATAATAAGCAGCGTCCAAGCGGCTAAGGCTTTTTCCACTACTATTCGCCAAAGGGGTATACCTTTGGTTATAAGCAAGTCCCAAGTGCCGGAACTGCGTTCTTCGGCAAAGAGACGCATCGTCAATGCCGGACAGAGTAACATAAAGAACCAAGGCGAGAGTTGAAACAGTCCATCCACTTGGGCATAGCCCGAGTCAAGGATATTCCACTCCCCCGGAATCACCCAGAGGAATAGACTTATCCCTATCAAGTACAACCCAATAACGATATACGCAATAGGGGTGGAGAAATAATAACTTAGTTCTTTGCGGTACATGTTTATTTCGTTTTCGGGAAGAAAATCCAGAAACAGATACCTACTACCAATGCAAATCCGGCGAAGATATACCAACTGGTTTGCCACCCTGCCCATTGTTCCATGATGGTAGCACCGGCAGCGGTGGGAGTATTGACATAGCGGTTAACAATAGCTTGTGCAGATAGGGTACCAATCGTGGAACCGAATCCGTTGGTCATCATCACAAATAACCCTTGTGCGGACGAACGCATCTCGGGTTGGGTCTCTTGATCGACATAGAGAGCACCGGAGATATTGAAGAAGTCAAAAGCAAAGCCGTAAACTACGCAACTGAGGACGAACAGTAGCACGCCGGGGAAGCCGGGGTTACCTAACCCAAAGAGTCCGAAACGAAGTACCCATGCGAAGAAGGCCATCAGCATCACGTTCTTAATACCGAAACGCTTAAGGAAGAACGGAATAAGTAGGATGCAAAGGGCTTCGCAAATCTGCGAAATAGAAATCAAAATACCCGAGTGCTTAACGCCGAAACTATCTGCCCATTCAGGGAAATTAGCAAAGAAACCAAGGAACGGATTGGCAAAACCATTTGTTACTTGAAGGCACATACCTAACATCACACAGAAGAAGAAGAACAACGCCAAGCGTTTTTGCTTAAACAGTGCAAACGCATTCAGTCCTAATGCCTCTGCCAGCGTTTTGTTACCGGCATTCTTATCGATTTCGCACTGAGGCAGACTCAGCGAATAAGCGGCTAATAACAGGCTTAATCCACCACTGATAACAAACTGCCCGGGAGTGTCCATTTGTCCTGATATATCTACAATCCACATCGTGGCAATGAAACCTACCGTACCAAATACACGAATAGGTGGGAAGTCTTTGACCCTATCCATATTCGCTTTGGTTAAAGCATTGAAGGCTACCGAGTTACTCAATCCAAGAGTAGGCATAAAGAATGCCACCGAGAGGGTATAAAGCGTAAAGAGGGTGGGGAAAGCTACGGCATCACCGGCAGCATAAGCGTAGAGCCCTGCACCGCCCATAAACAGACCGGCAAGCAGGTGACATAAACTGAGTGTTTTTTGTGCCGGAATCCAGCGGTCAGCAACGATACCCATCAATGCGGGCATAAACAGACTCACGATTCCCTGAACCGAGTAGAACCAACCGATATTGGTCGCAAATCCGTGGGAACCAAGATAACGTCCCATCGATGTTAAATACGCTCCCCAGACGGCAAACTCCAGGAAATTCATGATAATGAGCCTTAACTTTAAGTTTTTCATACTATAATAATTTTACTATTACTTTCACTTTCACTTTCCACTAAAACTCACTTGTAAAGTGAAACGCTATATGTTTATAATCTTGTTGTGCCATAGAGAGGACGTACGCGCTATCTGCCATAAACACATCGCGTCCCTCTTTGTCCGTTGCCATATACTGCGCTTTGCGGCGCTTGAAGAGGGCTAACTCGGCTTCATATTCGGGGTCATTGGGAGTGGCAGGTGCTACCCAGCAAGCTTTATACATCGGTATATTCTCCCACCGGCAGAGGGCGTTGTACTCGTGTTCCAACCGATATTGTATCACCTCAAACTGCAACTGACCTACGGTGCCGATGATCTTACGCCCGTTCATCTGGTTGATAAAGAGCTGTGCTACACCTTCGTCCATCAACTGACGGATCCCTTTCTCCAACTGTTTCTGTTTCATCGGGTCGGCGTTCTCGATATATTTGAACATCTCCGGCGAGAAAGAGGGCAGACCTTTGAAATGTAGGTTTTCTCCTGCGGTCAAGGTGTCGCCGATCTTGAAGTTCCCTGTATCGGGCAGACCGACCACATCGCCGGCAAAAGCCTCATCGACGGTCTCTTTCTTCTGCGCCATGAAACAGGTGGGGGCACTGAACCGCATCTGTTGGTCTTTGCGCACATGTTTGTAGTATTGGTTGCGCTCGAAGCGACCGGAACAAATCTTAAAGAACGCGATACACGAACGATGGTTGGGGTCGAGGTTAGCGTGGATCTTAAAGCAGAACCCCGAGAACTTCTCTTCCATAGGGTTGACGGTGCGCTCTTGCGCTTCTACCGGGCGAGGTGAGGGGGCTAAACGAATGAAACAATCGAGCATCTCCTCGATGCCTATGGTCTTATATGCACTGCCATAAAAGACGGGAGCCATATTCCCGGCCTCGTATTCGGCTTTGTCAAAACGCGGATAGACTTCTTTTATCAGGTCCCAATCGTCTTGTTTCACCTCGGCAGGCTTATCGAGCAGTTGGAAGGACGTTCCCTCTACTTTATATAAACTGCTGACGGACTCAAACCGTTCGCCTTGCCCTTTGGCCCAGGTCATGGGTGTGACGTGAATGCCGAGTTCGGACTCTACATCGTCCATCAGGTCGAAGGGGTCTTTTCCTTCGCGGTCCATCTTATTCATGAACACCATCACAGGGGTCTTACGCATTCGACAGACTTCCATCAACCGTCGGGTTTGTGTCTCTACACCTTTGGCGGAGTCGATGACGATAATCACCGAATCGACCGCGGTGAGTGTGCGGAAGGTGTCTTCCGCAAAGTCTTGGTGACCGGGGGTATCTAAGATATTGATGTGAAAGCCCTCGTAATCAAACCCCATCACGGAGGTGGCTACGGATATACCGCGCTGTTTCTCTATCTCCATCCAGTCGGACGTGGTGGTCTTGCGTATCTTATTCGATTTGACGGCACCTGCCGTGTGGATGGCCCCACCGTAAAGCAATAACTTCTCGGTGAGGGTAGTCTTACCGGCATCGGGGTGCGCTATAACCGCAAACGTCCGCCTTCTCGCTATCTCTTCTCTATAATCCATAATCTTTCACTTTCCCTTTCCACTTCTCTGCCTCGTCGGGACATCTTGTTGTCCCTTGCCGGCAGCGCTCCCTCTCGCTTCGGGGTTAGTTAATAATTCTAATTACACTTTTTTCGTCTATTTTTATCTCTCACAGATTTCACAGATTACACTGATTATTCTTTTATTATTCCTCCTATTTATTTATTCTCGGATTGTGAGTAAACTCCCATCCTCCAAATAAATCAAATAGTAGGGACGGTCTCACTTTGTTTTACTTCGTTCGCCCGTCGTGTCTGCGTTCCGCATCCACAATAAGGGCTTATTAATGGTTTTATTCCACAGAACCTCTCTGCCTCTAACCAGTAGGCGCTTGCGCCGTCCTGTAGGAGCTCCGCTCCGTCCTCTAACCTCTCTGCCCTTCCGCCTCTCTGCCCTTCCGCCTCTCTGCCCTTCCGCCTCTCCGCCCTTCCGCCTCTCCGCCCTTCTGCCTATTCCCCTCGCGGATTCTGTGTAATTTCCTTGCAATAATTTATTATTACGATGTGCTTTGCACAGCGTGGAAGGTGATGTCGGCTTGCCGAAGGAGCCTTCCTTTTACTTTTTAGTTTTTGTTAGGTTATGGGAGCTTGCTCACGATAACATAACGAAAATAAAAAGGAATAATAAATTATATCAATCAATCAGTGCAATCTGTGGAATCTGTGAGAGCTTTCAATCGCCCTTTAGGCGTACTTTCACTTTCCCTATCTCAATTTCGCACCAAACTTCGTCTCAAACGTCTTTTGCAGTCGTTCCATGATGTTCTCAATCTGTTTATCTTTGAGGGTATCCTCTGCGTCTTGTAAGATGAACGAGAGGGCGTAGGATTTCTTACCGGCTTCAAGGTTCTTGCCCTCATAGACATCGAAGAGGAAGACGTTCTTAAGCAGTTTGCGTTCGGTCTCAAACGCTGCGCGAGCGAGGTCTGCAAACTCCACTTGTTTGTCAACTAATAATGCGAAGTCGCGTTTGACTTCGGGGAACTTAGGCAGATCCACAATCGTGGGTTTGTATTGCTTATTGAGTTTGACAAGGTTGTCCCAATATAGGTCTGCGTAGAAGACTTCGTTATCAATATCAAAGCCTTTGCGTGTGGCAGGACTGACAATCGCCATATAACCGATGATGGTCTTGTTCGGTGCTTTGATTATGAGACCGTCGCTGAAGCATTGGCAGAGTCCGCAACTTGTATCGCCATTGGGGTCAATAGCCGGTTCTAAGGTGCATTTGTCGATGTTCACTCCCAGACGGGTGAGGACGGCATTCACGTAAGCGTGTAGTTGGTAGAAGGACGATTTCTCTTCTTTGCGCACCCAACTGAGTTTGCTCTTGTTACCCGTCAACCATAACCCTAAGTGCATTTCTTCAGTATATTGCTCAATCGGTTCTTTGTCAACTCTACACTCTACACTCTCAACTCTAAACTTTTCAAAATGGTAGCAATTCCCGAACTCATAGAAACGCAGGTCATTGTTCTTGCGGTTGACATTGCGTTGGATACTCTCTAATCCGCCGAACAGTAGGGTTTGACGCATTACGCCTAAGTCTTGGCTGAGTGGGTTCTTAATCTTCACGCAACTATCCATCCAACTCTGCCCTTCTGCCTCTCTGCCTTTCTGCCCTTCCGCCTGATAATACACCATCTTCGTCAGCGAGTTATTCATTATCTCGTTGAACCCTTGAGCGGTGAGTTGCTCAGAGATTTTCTTTTGCAACATTGTCACATCGGGTTTGGGGTTATAGCATAGGTTGGTGTTCAGTTTCTCTGGGAACTCGATATTATTGTATCCATAGATACGTAGTATATCCTCCACCACATCGCATTCGCGTTGAACATCCACCCGATACCTTGGCACGAGTACTTTCCAATAACCTGTCGCCTGTCCGCCTCTCAGCCTATCCGCCTCTCCGCCTATCGTTTCTTTCCACTCAAACTTCATCTCCAACCCACTCATGATGGTCTCAATCATCTCTCTGCCTAACTCTTTGCCGATGAGTTTATTCACTCTATCCAACGACACCTCCACCTCAAACGGTGCAAACGGTTCCAAACTATCTCTACACTCTACACTCTCCACTCTAAACTTGTCGATGGGTTCCATCGACACCATGCCTCCCGCTACTTCTTGAATGAGTAGGGCGCAGCGTTGGAGTACATAGAGGGTGTTATTGGGGTCGCAACCGCGTTCGTAACGGAAGGAAGCGTCGGTTTGTAACTGGTGACGACGAGCTGTCTTACGGATGCTGACGGGATCGAAATAGGCGCTCTCCAAGAAGATGTTGGTAGTAGTGTCGGTCACTCCTGAGTCTTGTCCGCCGAACACGCCGGCGATACACATAGGTTCATTGGCGTTCCATATCATTAGGTCGCGTGCATCGAGGGTACGTTCGATACCGTCTAAGGTCACAAATTTCTGTCCTTGTTCGGCGTTTTTGATTATGATCTTGTGTCCGGCGATTTTATCGGCATCAAAAGCGTGTAGGGCTTGTCCTTGTTCAAAGAGAACGAAGTTCGTAGCATCTACGATATTGTTGATAGGGCGCAGTCCGATAGAACTCAGCGCATTCTTGAGCCATTCCGGAGACTCTTTGACGGTTACGCCTTTTATGCTCACGCCCGAATAGCGGGGGCAAGCGTCGGTGTTCACCACTTCTACATCAATCTCCAAATCGTGATTATCAACTTTGAAAGCACTCACATCTGGCTTAGTTAACTTTAAACTATCGCCGTCAGGCGCAACTACTCTACACTCTAAACTCTCCACTCTAAACTGCTTATTATGCGCAACATAATAAGCATAAAGGTCGCGTGCTACGCCATAGTGGCTGGCGCCGTCGTTGCGGTTGGGTGTGATATCGACTTCGATGAGGGTATCGTTTTCGATGTGGTAATACTCTTTGGCGGGCATTCCGATGGGGGTGTCTTCGGGTAGAACGATGATACCGTCGTGACTGGTCCCCACGCCTATCTCGTCTTCGGCGCAGAGCATACCGAAGCTCTCTTCTCCGCGGATCTTACCGCGTTTGATAACGAAACTCTCGTCGCCCGAATAGAGGCGTGTGCCGATGGTAGCTACAATCACTTTCTGTCCGGCAGCCACGTTAGGAGCTCCGCAAACGATTTGCAAGGGTTCACTTCCACTTTCCACTCTCACTGTCGTGATGTGTAGGTGGTCGCTATTAGGGTGGGGGACACAGGTTAGCACTTGTCCTACGACTAAGCCTTCCAATCCGCCTTTGATGGTTTGTACTTCTTCTACTGTCCCCACTTCCAGTCCGATGGAGGTAAGAATTTTTGCTACGGTATTGGCATCATCCGTGAGGTTGATGTACCGTTTGAGCCACTTATAAGATATATTCATACGTGTGTGTAAATTGAGTTCGCACTAAAAAGCATGCAAAGGTACAACTTTTTTTTGATATACGCAAATTTTTTTGTAATTTTACTTGCAAAACTTGTCAAAGAACGCATCGCGGGCTGCGAGAGCTTCGGGGGTGTTGGCTTCACTCTCGGCTTGCTCCCTCTCTCGGTGTCGCTGTTCCCGCATCTATTGCTCAAGGGCTAACACTTCGGGACTAATTTCATTCGGCACGGAGTGCCAATAATAATTTTCTTTCTTATTTCTTTCTTTGTTAAATATAGTATTGTCTATAGTATCGTTATGTCGGTCATTTTGACCACCTATATATTGATACTCCGGAAGAGGTCTACTCCTTCGAATACACTTCTTTTCCTTCGAAGAAGGTTTTGAGCACTTGGGTTTTGTGGATGTCCGTTACAGGACAGGTGAAGGCATCCTTGTCAGCCAACACAAAATCTGCATATTTGCCCACTTTAATAGAACCACGTTCGTTCTCTACGTGCATTTGATAAGCGCAGTTGATGGTGAGTGCCTGCAAAACTTGCTTTGCAACCCACCATGGCGATGGTTGCGTGATTGGTGATTGGTTAGTATAACTTTAGGTAATCTTCTCCGAGTTGTTTGAATTTATCGGCTAAGGATTGCGGTTCGATGACTTTAAGATTTGCCCCAAACGTGCGCAACTCTTGTTCAAAATCAAACGTCGGAGCCAGATAGAACTCGAAACGAGAGGTGTAGGGGTTTTGAGGAGTAGAGGTGAAGCGTATCTCTTTTTGCGAAGGATGCAAAGGCAAGGAGCGTAGGTATTTAGCCTCTATCTCATTGACTTCGATGACGATTCGTTCCGGTTGAGCGTCGCCCCGAAAGATGCCGTAACTATGTTTGAAATAGTCATGACCATCAAAGTCATTAGGTATCCGGTAGGTCTGCTCTAAAATCTGTATGGATAAGATCCTATCCAGCGCATAGACGCGTATCTCGTTGGGGTGGTCGGAACTCAGACCAACCATATACCAGCGTCTTTTGAAGGTCTTGACGCAATAGGGGCACATTGTAAAAGTTCGTTGTTGTGTTGCGTTAAAGCGTTGGTAAATGACACTCAGAACCCTGCGATTACGAATGGCATCCATAATGGGCATTAGGAATTGGGAGTCAGATGGCATCTGTTCCAAAAGCACAAAAGAATGTAGGTCTTCGTTCTTAAAGATACTCGTGATGGCAAACGAATCCAGCAACCAACGTTTAGACTGGTCTTTATGTAGCCGGTCCGTGTGGGAGATATAGTATTTGTTCCCATCGTGACGGTCGCAGTCGATATTGATATCTAACAGCGATTCAGCCCCTTGCCGCCAGTGGTGAAACGTGCGTTCGGGAATCGTCGAAGTGTGGTTCTCGTTGAGGGAGCTATATGCCCAACGGCGATTGATTTGGTCGCGTGTGATGCGTCCTGCCGAGAGGATGGTGTTGGCGAGCCAGAGATATTGCTGTACCTGTGTAATCATACTATTTGCCTCCTACTATGTGTTTGATTTCGTTCAGTTTATTGAGTGCCGCAAGGGGCGTGAGATTGTCAATGTCAAGCGACTGCAAGTCCTCCTTGATTTGAGCGAGGACAGGGTCATCGAGTTGGAAGATGCTTAGTTGTAGACCGCTTGCGGCTGAAAGACCGCCTTTGGCTGAAGGACCGCTATCGTTGTTAGATTGCTGCGCGGAAAGATTTTCCTTGTTGCTATTGGTTTCTAAGTCTTTGAGGATAGCATTGGCACGGTCAACGATAGGTTGCGGAATACCGGCTAACTTCGCCACATGGATACCAAAACTATGTTCCGAACCGCCTCGAACGAGTTTGCGGAGGAAAATAACCTTACCCTCTATTTCTTTGACGGAGACGTTATAGTTACGAATACGCTCCATTGTTGTTTCCATCTCGTTAAGCTCGTGATAGTGGGTAGCAAACAACGTCTTAGCATGAGCAGGGTGGTGGTGGATATATTCGACAATTGCCCACGCAATGGATATACCATCGTAGGTGGAGGTGCCGCGACCTAACTCATCAAAGAGGACGAGGCTGCGTTCACTCAGGTTATTGAGGATGGCGGCTGCTTCGTTCATCTCCACCATAAAAGTAGATTCGCCTTGGGAGATATTATCCGAAGCCCCGACGCGCGTGAAGATCTTATCTACTACACCAATCGAAGCACTGTCGGCAGGCACAAACGAACCTATCTGCGCAAGCAGAACAATCAGTGCCGTTTGGCGTAGAAGGGCGGACTTACCTGCCATGTTCGGTCCGGTGAGGATGATGATTTGTTGGCTGTTATTATCGAGTAAGACATCGTTCGCCACATATTGTTCGCCCATGGGTAGTTGCTGTTCAATGACAGGGTGGCGTCCTTGTTTGATATCGATCACTAAGGAGTCGTTGACCTCAGGGCAGACGTAGTGGTTTGCTTGTGCCACGGTGGCAAAAGAGAGTAGGCAATCGAGTTGAGCCAGGATAGCGGCATCCGTCTGCAAGGCGGGCACGAACGATTGCAGATAAACCAGTAGTTCCGCATAGATACGGTTCTCGATGATGCCTATCTGCTCTTCGGCAGAGGTGATCTGTTCCTCGTATTGCTTGAGTTCGGGCGTGATATACCGCTCGGCATTAACGAGGGTCTGCTTGCGAATCCACGACTCGGGCACTTGGTCTTTGTATGTATTACGCACTTCGAGGTAATAGCCAAAGACGGAGTTAAACCCAATCTTAAGGGACTGAATACCGGTTGCTTCTATCTCGCGTTGCTGAATATCAATGAGGTATTGTTTACCGCCCGATTGGAGTGAGCGATAGTGGTCGAGTTGTTCATCCACCTCATTGGCGATGGTACCCAAGCGACCTTGCGCCACAGGCGGATCGAGGACTAATGTGGTGTCGATACGCGCTGCGGCTTCGGAACAGGGGTTGAGTTCTCGAATCAGTGTAGCGAGGTACGAGTCGGGAGAGGCATCACTGAAGGCCGATTGTATATCTTCCACAGCCCGCATACCGACGACGAGTTGGCGCATCTCACGGGGACCGATACGACCGGTGGATATCTTTGAGACAATACGTTCCAGGTCTTGAATAGGGGCGAGGGCTTGTGCTAAAGCTTCGCGTTGGTCGGGACGACGGAAGAGGTGTTCTACCACCGACTGGCGATGACGGATAGACGTCACTTGTTTGAGTGGGAAGGCGAGCCAACGATGGAGCAGTCTTCCACCCATGGGGGTGAGGGTTCGGTCTAAGATATGATATAAGGTCTTACTTTCGGGCGCAGCACCTTCCACCAGTTCGAGGTTGCGAATCGTGAATCGATCGAGCCACACAAAACGGTCTTCTTCGATGCGAGCAGGATAATGGATGTGCCCCGTCTGTAAGTGCTGGGTCATATCAAGGTAATGGAGAATAGCACCGGCAGCAATAGTAGCATTAGGGAGGGTAGAGATACCAAACCCTTTGAGTGATGAGGTGCCAAACTGCTTGGTAAGACGGTCGTTCGCGGCTTGCGAAGTGAACATCCAGTCGTCGAGTTCGAACGTGAAATAGTGATTGCCAAAGAGCGAAGTGAATTGCGACTTAGCATCGCGTAGGAAGAGCACTTCCTTCGGGGCGAAGTTCACGAGGAGTTTGTCTATATAGTCGGACGTGCCTTCGGCAACGAGGAACTCACCGGTGCTGAGGTCGAGCAAAGCGAGGCCGATTGAAAGACCGCTGGCGCTGAAGGACCGCTTCGCTGAAGGAGCAAAATGCAGGGCAGCGAGGAAGGTGTTTTGTTTCTGCTGTAGCGTGGTGTCCGAATAACTGGCACCCGGGGTGACGAGTTCGGTGACGCCTCGTTTGACGAGGGTCTTAGTGAGTTTAGGGTCTTCGAGTTGGTCACAGATGGCTACGCGCATACCCTCGCGCACGAGTTTAGGTAAATAGGTGTCAAGTGCGTGGAAGGGAAAACCTGCCATATCGATAGGTGCTGTTCCTGCTGCCCCATTGCTACGATGGGTAAGAGTGATATTTAGGATCTTACTGGCACGCACAGCATCTTCGCAGTACGTCTCGTAAAAGTCTCCGCATCGGAATAGCAAAAGAGCGTCGGGGTATTGCTCCTTGATTGAGCGGAATTGCGCCATCATCGGTGTTTCTTTTTCCATATTTGTGATTTATTGAATGTCGATTGTAAATTTAAGATTGAAGCGGCGACCGGTGAGGTAGTTAGGGCTTGCCCATAACTGGCCTTCGGCATCGCTGACCCAGAAATAGGAGTTGACATTATTCCAGCCAACGATGTTAAAGACCTCAAATTGGATCGCCCATTGTTTGATATGACTTGCCTGTGGGTTACGCATAAACTTCGTGGTCTTGCGATTGAAGACGTACGTGGCTCCTAAGTCGATACGCTTATATGGAGCGGTACGGAAAGACTTTTGCGAAACGATGTCGTTGGGTGCGGCGAAGGGTTGTCCGTCGGCAAAGATCGTCTTAAAATGGAAGAGCAGTTGGGGCAGTTGCGGGATATAATCCTGGAAGAGCATCGAGAACGACCAACGCTGTTCGTTGGGGGATGGGATCCATCCGAGTTCGGGTTGGTCGTTGAGTTTTTGCCTTGCTGCTCCTGCGGAGAAGTTGATCCAACTATCCGCACCGGGTACGAGTTCTCCGTATAGTTTGAGGTCCACACCGGCTGCAAAACCATGTGCATCGTTTTGTCCGGAGTAACGGACACGCACGTTATCGACGGTATAGGTCTCCATTCGGTCGATGTGTTTGTAATACGCTTCGGCAGCGAACTTAAATGGTCTGCCCCACGCGCGGAAATAGTAGTCCGAACCGAGGATGACGTGAACAGAACGCTGCGCTTTGAGTTTATCGTTGAGGGTGATACGGGTGACACCATCGATAGTGGTTGTGTCACGCAGTTCCTTATAGAAAGGTGCTTGGTAGTATAATCCCGTAGCGAAGCGGAAACTGAAGTCGCGTTTCCAACTAGGGATAAATGTGATATTCGCACGCGGAGAGGGGAGTACCTCGTTTGTGAAGGTCCAATAGTTAAGGCGAGCGCCGATGTTAAAGATCACTTTTCCTTTGTCGGTGTACCACGAGTGGGTGTTCTCTATGTAGGCTTGCACACGGGCGGACTGCATCGTTGATGTACCTTTGAGGGAGTAGAAGAGGGGTAACTCTTTTTCGATATTAGGCAGACTATATTGGGCAGAGTCGCGCATTCGCCATTCGGAGATCACATCCGAGATCAGTTCCGCTTGGGCACTGACACCCCAACGGAGGTTATTGTCTTGGTGCTCCCATTGTCCATTATGAGCTAAGGTGATGATACCGGCTTGGAGGCGATTGCGTGCATGTTCGTGGTAAAGTCCGGTGGCGATAGCCCCTGTGTCTCCGCTGAGGACATATTCGCCGGTGATGTCGAAGTTCTCTTGTTCGTTGGTGTAATAGCCGCTGAGGTCAAAACCTATCTCCACCTCTTTGGACACGTGTCCTTTGGCACTAAGAGAGGCAAAGGCGGTGCGGAAGAGGTCTTTTTCTTGGCCCTCGTACCAGATGGACATATTCTTGGCATTCTCTGTTCCACCAAACGACTCTGTGAGTGAGTCCGGCACAAAACGGTAGTCGTTTTGGCTGTAGTTCGCGAGGAAGGACATGGTCCAAGAGCGGGGTAGGGACCAAGTGATGTAGGTTTGGTAGTCGAAGTAGTTGGGTTGGTAGTTGCCGGCGGTCTTCAGTGCCCCGAGCATATAGGCTGAGGTCTTATAACGGAGTCCGTGCATCTGTGAATAGCGTTCGTTACCGTGACCGACATAGAGGTTTGCACCGAGTAGAGAGAGGCTGACGGACGATTCCAGTTTGGTGGGGCGTTTGTAGGTAATGTCGAGAATAGAGGACATCTTATCGCCATAGCAGGCATTAAATCCACCGGCAGAGAACTGCACATTCTCCACCATCTCGGGATTAACAAAACTCAGTCCTTCCTGTTGTCCACTGCGGATAAGGAGTGGGCGGTGTATTTCGATGCCATTGACATAGACTTGGTTCTCATCGAAACTTCCTCCGCGCACGTTGTATTGGCTACTGAGTTCGTTGTTTTGGTTGACCCCTGCAAACGTGATTAGCAAGGACTCGATACTTCCTCCGGTAGCGTCGGGCATAACCCGAGTGGTAGTAGCGTCAATGGTTTCGATGGTACCCGTTTGATGTGCTATACCGCGCACGGTCACTTCTGCCAGTTCGATGGAAGATAACTGTGCGTTGATGTTCATTCCCTCTACAGGATGGATGATAGGTTGAATAAGGGTTTGATAACCTACCATCGAGAAAACTACTTGTAAGGTGTCTTGCGGTATAATTTCCATCTCGTAATAACCATTACGATCCGTGGAGACACCTTGCGTGGTGCCTTGTATATAGACATTCGCCATCTCAATGCCGCGGTTATCCGTGTCCACGACGTAGCCGTAGAGGCGGAGAGGCTGAGAGGCTGACAGGCTGACAGGCTGAGAGGCGGAGAGGCTGAGAGGCAGAAGGGATAATATGAGAAGGAGCTTGCGCATTGACTGTTGATTATTGCTTATTTAATGAGTTGACGAGCATGCCGCAGGCGGCGAGGATATCTTCCCCACGGGAGCGGCGGATAGTAGTGGTGACACCATGATTGGTGAGGTAATCGCGCAGCCACACCATCTGTTGTTCGTTGGAGGCGGGCAAGGGTTGATTGACTCCCTCGTGAAAACGAATAAGGTTCACGCGACAGGGTAGGTTTCCGAGTAATCGCACCAGTTGTTTGGCATGACGTGGGGTGTCGTTGACGCCTGCCCAACAGATATATTCAAAACTGAGACGACGTTGGTGTGCAAAATCGTAGTTATGTAACATCGCCACCACATCCTCCAAACCATAGCGTTGCTCAATAGGCATAATCGCTAATCGCTCCTCGTGGAAGGGGTTGTGTAGAGAGATGGCGAGATGACATTGCGTCTTCGTCAAGAACGATTCGAGTTCGGGTATCAGTCCTACGCTGCTGACAGTGATACGCTTAGGCGACCAAGCTAATCCGTAGTCAGCGGTCATAATCTCAAGCGAGGTGAGTACCGCATCTAAGTTATCCATAGGCTCGCCTTCGCCCATGTATACTATATTGGTAAGGGTAGCCCCCTCCCTGCCTCCCCCTGTAGGGGAGGAGATAGATTTAGCGCCCGAAAGACTATCTACTTCGAAGATTTGGTTAAGGATCTCGGAGACGGGTAGGTGTCCGTGAAAACCGAGAGTGCCCGTCATACAGAACTTACAGCCCATCTTACAACCCACTTGTGTCGATACACACAGGGTCGCACGGTCGTCTTCGGGAATGAAGACGGATTCGATATAAGACCGCTGCGCTGAAAGAACTTCAAAGAGGTATTTGATAGTGCCGTCGGTGGATTGAATCGATTTGACGGGCGCGTGGCGACCGATGATATATTTCTCACTTAGCAACGCACGAGTGGTTTTGCTGAGGTTGGTCATTTGGTCAAAACTTGTGACACGCTGCTTATAAAGCCACTGCGCCAGTTGTTTGGCGACAAAAGAGGGCAGTCCCAAGTCCTTGACTAAGGTTGTGAGTTCGCTTAATGTTTTACCGAGTAGTATATTCATAAAGTTTCATTTCGCAATGGGCGCAATCAAAGACGAGTCTCACCATTGTACCGTTTTGCAAGCGCAGATACGCCGGCTCCTTATCGGGAGGCAACGGACGCGTCTTGCGGCAGTGATTCATCTCGTATAGGATGCAATAGCGGCAAGTCATCAAAGGTTCTGTGTTACTTGTCTTCTCCATTGATTGAGGGTTGCGATGGGTATAAAATAGGGTTGACTTAAGTTTATCTGTATCTCTCGTGCCTCGTAAGGGGTATCCCCTAACTTAGCTAATTGGGTGCGAATGGTTTGGATGGCTTGGTCGGCATTGTGAGCCGGTTCGTGCGGATAGTCAAAAGTAGCACTCTGCTCGCCTATTGTCAACGCGAAACCGGTAGGGGTCTCGCCCAAGACGATATCCACGAGGATGCGACGCTCGGCGTGAAGGGACTTGAGGAAAGCGGTGTCGTGGTTGCGATAGACGGGAGTCCCCTCCCGAACTCCCCCCGAAGGGGAGGAGTTAGGCTGAGAGGCGGAAAGGTTGCCGTTATAGTAAAATCCTTGGTCGCCGATGCAGAGGCCGTCGCCATTGTGGAGGGTGATGCCTTCGTCTAAAACGATGCGGTGGTTGATGACCACACCAATCTTCTCTCCTGTCGATTTGGGCGTCAACCAATTGGCTAACGGGCGAGTGCGCCCTTCCATGAAATAATCCGTAGCTCCACGGTGGAACGTTTTCGCCGGACTCGGCGAAAACGCTAAGTTTAGAGTGTAGAGTTCTCTGCCCTGAAGGGCGCGATCGGCAAGCCGTATAGAGTTTAGAGAAGCCGTCTGGTTGCGACCTTCGGTCGATAGTTGAGAGTTTAGACCATCTAATAACTGCCGATAGTAGGCGACGATATTCGTGACGTAATCGGCATCTTTGAGGCGGCCCTCAATCTTAAACGTCGTCACACCGGCGTCGATGAGTTGTTTGAGATAGAGAGAGCGGTCCATATCTTGTAACGAAAGTACGTAACGCTGATGGAGGGGTTGCCCTTCATCGTCTATGACTTCGTTGAAGTTCTTATCTAACACATCGTACGCCATTCGGCACATCTGCGCACAACAGCCGCGGTTGGCACTGCGACCCAGTAAGCGTTCGGACATAAAACAACGACCGGAGTAACTGACACACAGAGCTCCGTGGATGAAGGCTTCCAACTCAATTAGACCGCTATCGCTGTTAGACCGCTGCGCTGAAAGACCGTCCTTTGGACTGAAAGACCGGCTTACAGCCTGAGATATCTCTTTAATCTCTTCTAAACTCAGTTCGCGGGCAAGGACAACGCGCTTGAAGCCGAGTGATTGCAGGTAGAGCACTTGTTCGGGGGTGCGGTTGTCACATTGTGTAGAAGCGTGCAAGCGAATAGGGGGTAAGTCTTCGTTGAGAAGGCTAAGGTCTTGTATGATGAGCGCATCTACGCCTGCGCGGTAGCAGTCCCAAGCGATCTTCACGGCTTGCTTACGCTCTGCGGGTGTGAGCAAAGTGTTTAACGTTACAAGCACCTGCACATGATAGGGGTGGGCATAACGAACGAGTTCGGCAATGTCCTCTATGCTATTCGCTGCTTTCTCGCGAGCACCAAAACTGGGCGCACCGATATAAACGGCATCCGCACCGGCTTGGATGGCTGCTTTAGCGACATTGATGTCGCGTGCAGGGGCTAATAATGTTATTTGTTTCTCATCCATGTGGCAATCTCGTACATGACTATTCCTGCCGTTACACTGACATTAAGCGAGTGTTTGGTTCCGTATTGCGGCAGTTCGATACAACCATCGCAAGCGTCTATGACGGCTTGATCTACCCCGAAGACTTCGTGGCCTAAGATGACGGCAACACCGTCATCTGAGTTGAGAGTTGAGAGTGTAGAGTTTAGAGACTTACTGTCGTGGGCTTGTTCGATGGCGAAGACTTGGTAGCCTCGTTGTTTGAGTTCGTGTACCGCGTCTATAGTGTTCTTAAAATAACTCCAATCAACGGTTTGTTCGGCACCGAGGGCGGTCTTGTGCATCTCCACATTCGGGGGACAACAGCAGATACCGCATAGATAAACACCTTCAATAAGGAAGGCGTCTGCTGTGCGGAAGACCGCACCTATATTGTGTAGGCTTCTCACGTTATCCAACACCACGACCAGCGGCAGTTTCTTGGCTGCGTGGAACTGCTCGGGCGAGAGCCTGTTCATTTCGGATATAGTCAGTTTTTTCATTGCAATAAATAGGGAAGAGTAATGGTTAGTTTATGTGCCTTATCGTCAATAGCCACGATAAAGTCCTCGTGAAGGGGGATTAGAGTGGAGAGTTTAGAGTTTAGAGTGTAGAGTTTAGAGTTTAGAGTGGCTAAAATATTTTCTGTACTATCGTCGATGGCGGTGATAGTGCCTAAGGGTCCTTGGTCGGTGTCTTCTACCTCGTAACCGATAAGGTCGGTCCAAGCCATCTCGTCTTCGCTTGCCTCCGACAAATCGGCTCTAAGCATAAAGGCTTCCGTTTGTAGTAGGGGTTGGGCTTGTTGTTCGTTATCTATATCTTGTAACTCAAACACAATCCCGTCGGCTCCTTTGGTGAACCAGTCTTTTACGCGGAAGGGTACTAATATATGGTCGAGTGAGAGGATAAGCCAATCACTTTGGGTTTGCTCCCAATAGTCGTGGGTAGTACGGCAGAGGATAGCGCCTTGTTTGCCGAACGAACGAGTAATCGTTCCGATAGATATCACTTGCTCTAAGGTAATCATAATACTTGATCTACTTTTTGTAGGTTGACATAAACGATATATCCTTCTACCTTGTAGCCCATCTGACCATAGAGGGTGATATATTCGCGGACTTGCTCTTGATACTCGCGTTTATGTTCCGAACCAAACTTATAATCAATGATCGTAGCGACATCCCCGTCAATCATCACGCGGTCGGGACGGAGAGTATGCCCGTCGCTTAACAATATATCCCGTTCGCAAAGCACTTGCTCGTGTTTATTGAACCAACCGTAAGACCGAGCGAAAGCGAGAAAACGCTTCATTTGCGTTTGCAAGTCATCCGTGTCTTCGGGTCGTATCCGTCCTTCTCGTTGTATCTTCTCGAAGGCGGCGGGTGCGTCCTCGTAGGTGACGATACCTGCGAGCCAATCGTGCATGATAATTCCAAGGTCACGAATATCGAGGGTTGCGGGTTCAGCGAGGTTGCGTGTGCGAAGTATTAGGCGGTTGTTGAGGGGAACGGATTGATAAATCCCCTGCTGTTCTAGTGAATCTAGACATTCTAGTGAATCTAGATTTTTTAGATAAGGCGTTGGCTCGCCGACGGTGATGCCGTCAGGGTAGAGGATAGACAATGCTTGTCCGATGTTTGTCGGTTTTTTCTTGCCTTCGGTAGCGAATGCTTGTCCAAAAGCGTATAGTTCGCGTTTGGGACGAGTGAAAGCCACGTAGGTGAGGTTGGTGTTGTCCATATACAGGTTCATCAACTCCTCGGCGTAGGCGTCTACAAAGTCCGTATCCAGAAGTTTCTGCGTGAACTGCACCGGAATAAGGTCTAACTCGTGGGTCAGCGGACATTGTGCATCGGTGATCGTTCGCGTGTCGCACCATAGCAGTTTGAATGAATCCTGTTTACTGGGTCCAATGCTCCAATTGAGGAAGGGGATAAGAACGATGTCCCACTCCAGTCCTTTCGCTTTATGAATCGTCATCACTTGTATCGCCTCGGAAGCGGGGCAAGGAATTTGGATTTTCGTCTCGCGGTGTTGCCAGTATTCAAGGAAAGCGGCTATGTGGGCAGGGTGAGACGAGATAAACTCGTACACGATATCTTGGAAGGTAGTGAGATAGGGTATAGCGTTGGGTAGTTGTTCGAGGTGATAGGTGTCGATGATGGCTTGTACCAAATCGTATAGGGGTAGGCACGTTAAGTCGTTGATGCTGGTCTGTTCTATCCCTGTCTGTTCGAGGGCTAACTGTAGCCGCGCTTGCGTGAGGGTGTCTTGTGGGTTGAGTTGCAGCAGCAAGGAGCAAACGATGATTGTGATTGCGGGGTGTTTGCTGAGCAATAGTCCTTCGGCTGTCTGAATAGGATAGCCTTTCTCGATGAGGAATTGCGAGATGAGTTGCACATCTTTCGCTGCACGAGCGAGGATGGCTATCTCGCGGAAGGGAACACCCCTCTGGCGTGCGTTATCGATGATAGCGGGGATTTGGTCTAACGCCATCTCTTCGGCTTGTGCCGGGGTCTCGGTGGGTAAGAAAGTGAATTGCACATAGCCTTTTTGGTTGCTTTTCACTTCTTGCCGAACGGTGTTATAACTATCGAGCAACTGTTGTGCGCGTTCGGGCTGCGGATGTTTCTTACCCATCGCTGCGGTGTAGTGTTCTGCTACCCAAGGCAGGTATTGTTCGAACAGTGCATTATTCGTTTCTACCACCTCTCGGGCACTGCGATAGTTATTCTCCATCTTTGGCATCTTGTGGTTGGGGAAGTCCTTTGCCACTTCGACGGCGAGTTGTTTCCAGTCGCTGTTGCGGAAGCGGTAGATACTCTGTTTCACATCGCCTACCACCATGTTCGCGTGCCCGTTGGCATTACTCTCTTCGATGAGCGGACGGAAATTGAGCCATTGCGCTTTGGAGGTGTCTTGGAACTCGTCAATCATGAAATGGTGGAAGGAAGTGCCTAACTTCTCGTAGATGAACGGAGTTGAACTGTTGTTGGTCACGCGCAAGAGGAGTTGGTTGATATCGGCAATGGGCAACCTTTTCTGCTCTTTGTTCGTGCGCTCTATCTGCTCTGCGATAGCCACCATCGTTCCCAACTCGTTGAAGTGTTTGTATATCTCGATGGCGGTTTTGTCTTTGGCTTCGACGGCAGTGAGTAGTTGCGCTTTGAAGTCCCTCATAAAAGTAAGGTTTTGTATCTTAGGTTTGATGAGAGGGAGCATTTGTTGGACTTGTTCTTTGAGCAGATAGACAGCGAATTTTTTGATATCCTCTTTTGGATTCCATCGTTTGCCTTGTTGGATATTGTCAATCGTGAAGTCGCGTATCCAATCGTTGAAGATAAGGTCATCGACGGCTTGTTCTACTATCTCTTCGTTATCAAGGGAGAGGTTAAAGAGGGCAGGCAAACCTAACTCGTGAGCAAACTGCCGAACGACCATCTGGAAGAACCCGTCAATGGTCGATACCGCAAAGTGGGTGTAGTCTTGTAAGATGTGTACAAGTGCTTGTCGTTCTTGGCTATCTTCGGGGGCTTTGTTCAGTTCCGCTAAGATACGTTGTTTCATCTCCTCAGTCGCTTTCTTGGTGAAGGTCACGGCCAGTATATGCCGATAGGCTCGTTGCTCGTTGGGGTCAGCGAGTAATAATCGGATATATTCGTGGGTGAGTGTGTACGTCTTCCCCGATCCGGCGCTTGCTTTGTAGATGGATAACATATTAGTTTGTTACGCGGATACTTCCATTTGTTCTGGTAGTGGTATAGCGTTTGAGATGTTCTTTCGATATTTTTCTATCGGGAGAACCGATTCCGCTACCGATATTATATTGTTCGCCGCATTCGGGGCAGGTGGCAAAACACCCATCTACGTGAATACGAACGGGCTTAGCATACTTGAGGTAACAGTTAGGACAAGCTAAATCAAAGGATGCGTAAGGGTTATTGGTGTTATCTGTGACAACAGTCACTACTCCTCCGTAACCGTACGCGCCGGTTCCTTCTTGACGATAGATGGTTTGGTTAAGGTAATGTAGTCCTTGCTCATCAGCGGTCACAAAATCGCCCCATGTATTTGAGAAGAAATGCACCAATATACCTTCATTTTTGATGATGAGGTTGACCGGACGGGCAGGAATAGAGGAAACGGGTTCCTGGTAACAACTCGTCAATAACAATGCCGCGAGGGGTAAGATGAGAAAGGCTTTTTTCATTAATAGACGGAGGATAGAGTGATAATAAAATGTAGTGTGGAGTAGGGTGGAATAAACGATACGGTTCCTTCCGTTCCTTGTGCTTCCTCGCCGTAGCCTAATTCGTAGGGGATATAAAGTTCGATGGAACCATGAGCATGGATCTTCTTCACCCCTTCAGCAAAACCGGCTATCAGACTTGCTACTTGTGCGTTGATAGGGGCGGACTGAAACTGGAAACCGTTGATAAGGTATCCGTCGCAAGGATTGCATATAACAATACTCTCGTCGTTAGGCATTGCCTCTGATGGAAAATCGTCTTGTAAGATACGATACACTAATCCGGTCTGCGAGGTTTTGAAACCGGGTTGTTTCTTTACTTGTTCTAATACCATTTGATTACGGGCTTTCCAATCGAGCCAGTCATCTTTCTTGCACCCTGTCAGTAGGACGAGAGCCAAGAGGAATACAATGTTTATTTGCTTAGCCATAAGGATGGGTTTAATATTGTTCTGTCTTTGTATATTTGGAAATAGAGTTCGGTCTTGTTATCTTCGTCGGGGTTGGTGGCTATCGTACCTAACGACTGTTTTGCACTCACGTTGTCACCTTGACGCACATTAAGTTTGCTTAGTCCCGAATAGACGGACCTATAGTTACCATGTTGTACAATCACAGCATAAGTGTCGTTCATTACGAAACATGCACTCACTGTTCCCTCATACACAGCGCGAGCACTCGCCCCTTTGGTGGTTTGTAGGTAGATGCCTTTATTGTCGATGATCACCTCTTTGTAAACAGGGTGGGGGTGTTTGCCAAAGGTGCCTGATACATGTCCTTTCTCAATAGGCCATGGTAAACGACCTTGGTTGGCTTCAAAACCGCCTGCCACCAGTTGTTGTTCTTTCGTGAGTGCCGGAGCCGACTGCGTTTGCTGACGGATCTGCTTGTCGATCTTCTCGTTTAACTCCGCTACTTGTTTCTGTTGTTTTTTGAGTTTGGCTTTGAGGTCTTTTTCTTGTTTCTTGAGGTTGGTGAGCATCTGCTGTTGTTTGCGCTCATTGCGAGACAGTTCGTCTGCTTCTCTTTTTTGTTTATTTAGGCTGGACTGTTTGTTCTTGCGGTTTGCATTTAACTGTGTGTTTTTATCCTCTATCTCTTGTTTCTTAGCGGTTATCTTTTCAATCTGCTGACTGCGATAGTAACTGAACTCGCGTATATACCGAAAGCGTCGTAGGAGTTGTTGGAAGTTCTCCGAGGTGAAAAGAAAAACAAGAGGGGACTGGTGCATCTGTGTATAATGGGCTTGCCGAACGAGGCGAGCGTACTCGTCTTGTAGTTCTTGCAGTTCTCCTTGTAGTTGTTGTTTGTTGGCTTGCAAGGTGTTCATCTGCTGGTCCAAAGCAGAGATTTCTTGGTTGAGGTTAGAGATGAGTTTGCGTCGGTTTTTAATGTTTTGTCCAATCAGTTCCAACTTGTTTAGGGTTGTTTTTTGGTTCGACTTTGTCTGTTCTAACATCTTGTTGGTGTTTGCAATCTGTTTCTCTAACTCTTTTTGCTGTTGTTGCAACGAGCTTACACTCTGTGCTATCGCAAAGGGTGTCACCAAAATCATTAAATATATTAAAATCTTTTTCATTCTATTATTTTTTATCTCTCACAGATTTCACAGATTCCACTGATTATTCTTTATTATTTCCTCCTATTTCTTTATTTTTGGATTGTGAGTAAACTCCCATCCTCCAAATAAATCAATAGTAGGGACAGTCTCACTTTGTTTCACTTCGTTCGCCCGTCGTGTCTGCGTTCCGCATCCACAATAAGGGCTTATTAGCGGTTTTATTCCACAGAACCTCTTCGCCTTTCCGCCTCTCTGCCTCTCCGCCCTTCCGCCCATCTGCCTTTCTGTCTCTCCGCTCGTCGGGCTGTTCCGTCAGCCCCCTTTTGGGGTCCCCGAAAAGTGCCACTTTGTGGGGAGAGGAGGAGTCGCGGGTACTTCTGTCGAAGCGGAGCTTTGGCATCGTACTGAGCGCACTCCGACGAGGGGCGCTCCCTCTCGCTTTGAGGTTAGTTGATAATCCGAATTACACGTTTTTCATCTAACGACGTAGCGTTAAAATTAATAAGTAGTCCTAACTTTTTATTTGTTAACCGCAAGTACGATAATAATTGTTTTTTATGTAGGTCGGTTAGTGCCTCTACGGATTTAAGTTCCACAATTATCTTATCCTCTACCAATAAGTCCATTTTTAGGTCATTACCAATCTCGTGACCATTGTATAGTATAGGAATGGTAACCTCTCGTTTCACATTGTACCCTGCATCTAAGAGTTCGTAGTATAGTGCTTTTTGGTATAGGCTTTCTAATAGCCCTGGTCCCAAAGTCGCGTGTACCTTAAATGCCGCTCCTCGTATCGCGTATGTCAACTCATTATCTGTCATATTCTTTTTTTGTTCCTTGTATCTGTGTAATTTCTCCTAATAATTTATTATTACACCGCTTTTTGTGCGGTCTTTTACTTTCTGTGTAATATATCCTTTGATAATTTATTATTACGATGTGCTTTGCACAGCGTGGAAGGTGATGTCGGCTTGCCGAAGGAGCCTTCCTTTTACTTTTTAGTTTTGTTATTGGATAGGAGAGTTTGCTCCTTTATTATCTGTGTAATTCCTCATCTATAATTTATTATTGTGTTGGCAACAACACGGGATGTGACGTTAGGAACATTCCCTTTTTAGTTCTTCTTTTTTGGTAGTGGGAGTTTACTCACAACTAACGAAAAAAAGAAGTAAAAAAATGATAAAATAAATAATCTGCGTAATCAGTGAAATCTGTGAGAGATATTAATAATCGTCCACTTTCTCTGCAAGGTCAACCCAAGTCTAATTAGCAAGGGATAAGCAACCCTTACGCTACCCCTAAGGGTGGAATGAAAAATAAAAATGTATAATGTATCATGTATCAAGTCTGCAAGTTTATAATGA
>JAZLHD010000012.1:0-1610 GCA_045616645.1 Paludibacteraceae bacterium | reverse complement strand
TGAACCAGTACTGTGAAGGAAAGGTGAAAAGAACCCCGGGAGGGGAGTGAAAAGAATCTGAAACTATATGCTTACAAAAAGTCAGAGGCCGTTAAAGGCTGATGGCGTGCCTATTGAAGAATGAACCGGCGAGTTATGTTGACATGCAAGGTTAAGCCGAAAAGGTGGAGCCGTAGCGAAAGCGAGTCCGAACAGGGCGACAAGTATGTTTGCATAGACCCGAAACCCGACGATCTATCCATGAGCAGGTTGAAGGTGGAGTAAAATCTACTGGAGGACCGAACCGACGTTCGTTGAAACGCCCGCGGATGACTTGTGGATAGGGGAGAAATTCCAATCGAGTTGGGAGATAGCTGGTTCTCCCCGAAATAGCTTTAGGGCTAGCGTCTATAACTACCTGTTGGAGGTAGAGCACTGAATGTCTGATGGCCGCATTTCGCGGTACTGAATACAATCAAACTCCGAATTCCAATAGAGTGTATATAGGCAGTCAGACTGTGGGAGATAAGTTCCATGGTCAAAAGGGAAACAGCCCAGACCGTCAAATAAGGTCCCTAAATTTACGCTAAGTGTGAAAG
Organism: Paludibacteraceae bacterium; assembly: GCA_045616645.1. Classification (GTDB taxonomy): domain Bacteria; phylum Bacteroidota; class Bacteroidia; order Bacteroidales; family Paludibacteraceae; genus Colicola. Next base: position 1,032 of record JAZLHD010000012.1, on the reverse strand, counting down.
GATGTAGAGTTGCATTGACAACTAGGATGTTGGCTCAGAAGCAGCCACCATTTAAAGAGTGCGTAACAGCTCACTAGTCGAGTGCCTCCGCGCCGAAGCTTTACCGGGGCTAAGCGTAATACCGAATTTACGGATTTAGTTTACTAAGTGGTAGGGGAGTGTTCCATAAGAGGCGAAGTAATACCGAGAGGAGTTATGGATTTTATGGAAGTAAGTATGCCGGTGTAAGTAACGATTGAGAGTGAGAATCTCTCACACCAAAAGACTAAGGTTTCCTGGGGAAGGTTCGTCCTCCCAGGGTTAGTCGGGTCCTAAGACGAGGCGGAAACGCGTAGTCGATGGCGAGCAGGTTGATATTCCTGCACCCGTATATATGTGATGTAGTGACAAAGAAGGCTAGTTTGACCTATTATTGGATTTAGGATCAAGCGATGTACCTGTAGCGCTAGCAAATCTACGCTACATTAAAGGGAAAGCGTGATGAGGATCGAATGGAGCAATCCTAGTAGAGAAGAAAACGATGCCAGCTTTCGAGAAAAGCTGCTAACTTAAGTATATACGGCCCGTACCGAGAACGGACACACGTGGTCAAGATGAGTAATCTACGGTGAGCGAGTGAACTGTTGTTAAGGAACTCTGCAAAATAACTTTGTAACTTCGGAAGAAGAAGTGCCTACGCAAGTAGGCCGCAGTGAAGAGGCCCAAGTAACTGTTTATCAAAAACACAGCTTTATGCTAAGCCGCAAGGCGATGTATATGAGGTGATGCCTGCCCAGTGCTGGAAGGTTAAATTGAGATGTTAATCGCAAGATGAAGCATTGATGTGAAGCCCCAGTGAACGGCGGCCGTAACTATAACGGTCCTAAGGTAGCGAAATTCCTTGTCAGGCAAGTTCTGACGCGCACGAATGGTATAATAATTTGGGCACTGTCTCGACAGCAGACTCGGTGAAATCTTAATACCTGTGAAGATGCAGGTTACCCGCGACTAGACGGAAAGACCCCATGGAGCTTTACTATAACTTAATATTGA
>JAZLHD010000011.1:0-1788 GCA_045616645.1 Paludibacteraceae bacterium | reverse complement strand
GGGTAAGGTTCCTCGCGTATCATCGAATTAAACCACATGTTCCTCCGCTTGTGCGGGCCCCCGTCAATTCCTTTGAGTTTCACCGTTGCCGGCGTACTCCCCAGGTGGGATACTTAATGCTTTCGCTAGGCCGCCGACAGTGTCTCGCCGACAGTTAGTGACCATCGTTTACAGCGCGGACTACCAGGGTATCTAATCCTGTTCGATACCCGCGCTTTCGTGCCTCAGCGTCAGTTGCGCTCCAGCAAGCTGCCTTCGCAATCGGTGTTCTGTGTGATATCTATGCATTTCACCGCTACACCACACATTCCGCCTGCCTCTGCCGCACTCAAGGCAACCAGTTTCAACGGCAATTTTACGGTTGAGCCGCAAACTTTCACCGCTGACTTAATCGCCCGCCTACGCACCCTTTAAACCCAATAAATCCGGATAACGCTCGCATCCTCCGTATTACCGCGGCTGCTGGCACGGAGTTAGCCGATGCTTATTCGCAGGGTACTTGCAATAGACCACACGTGGCCCACTTTACCCCCCTGCAAAAGAAGTTTACAATCCGTAGGACCGTCTTCCTTCACGCGACATGGCTGGTTCAGGCTCTCGCCCATTGACCAATATTCCTCACTGCTGCCTCCCGTAGGAGTTTGGACCGTGTCTCAGTTCCAATGTGGGGGATCTTCCTCTCAGAACCCCTACCGATCGTAGCCTTGGTGGGCCGTTGCCCCGCCAACAAGCTAATCGGACGCATGCCCATCCGCAACCCATAAATGTTTTACCGCAGGGGCATGCACCCCCGTGGTCTTATGCGGTGTTAGTCCGGATTTCTCCGGGTTATCCCCCTGTTGCGGGCAGGTCGCATACGCGTTACTCACCCGTGCGCCGGTCGCCGACGGGGTATTGCTACCCCTCGCTGCCCCTCGACTTGCATGTGTTAGGCCTGTCGCTAGCGTTCATCCTGAGCCAGGATCAAACTCTTCATTGTAAAGTATATTTTTTCTTTATTTCCTGAATTGATGGCTCGGGGACTTATGTATCTCTACATAATATGCTCTTGTTCCTTCCTTGTTTTGGTTGTTTGTTGTTTCCAGTCTTTCAATGATCGTCTCACCTCTTCAGGTGACTGTCCCCTTCCATTTGGAAAGGGACTGCAAAGATAGTGCAAATTTTAATACGAACAAAAAAAATTGAACTTTTTTTTAAAAAAAGATGAAAAAAGTTCATTTTTCCTCATATTTATGAGATGCTTCGCTACGCTCAGCATGACGAACCAGAAAAATCAAGCCCAAAATTTAAGTGGCTTCAGAAAATGGTACGGAAGACCCCATGCTTGCAGTAACCCTTTAGAATACAATATAATAATGATTATTGCAAGTATTACAAGCACTGTAAGGGTTATTTTCCACCATCTGCCATGATGTTTAGGCTTAAAGGCATCCTCTCCTGCATATACAGGGAATTTTGCAAGTTGTGTAAGTGTATTTCCAAATGGTATATTCACTATTACAGCCGTATTCATAGCCCAACCATTGGCGTTAAGCACCGGTGAAAGGTTACGTTTACGCAGTTTAAGCCATGCCATTAGCATTGCAGGACCTGAAATAAGCAGCATAATACCTGCTATTGCAAGAGGCATCTGCCACAGTTTCAAACTGAAGAAACCTTCAAAGCATGCTACAAGGAATGAACCTATGAAGCCCAATGCCATACCGATGGCGGCAAAGATACCGCAGAATTTGGCAATATCAAATGGTTGTGCGGCTGGCTTGGCGGCTGGGTCACCCGATGTCATAT
>JAZLHD010000010.1:0-11646 GCA_045616645.1 Paludibacteraceae bacterium | reverse complement strand
GTGCCGAAGCAGCTTCTTTGGGTCTATTGTATTCACATTATAATTAAATCCAACAATGGCATCATTGGGTTTCTTCTTATTAGCTATCACGGTGAACAATGACCAAAAAAACATAAAAAGCGGGACAGTAAGGAATCCTGTTATGAATTTAGGTGTCTCACCGTCATTTAATACTGTGGTACCGACTAACATCCAAATGTAAGCCAAGAACGAAAGAATTGCGTTCCATTTCCAAAAACGTTTTGTCATTGTTATAAAAATTTAAGGGTTATTATTCAAATTTTAACTATGTCCCCCTCTTTTCCGTCAGTGGGTGACGGGCAAGTTACGCTTGCCGGACGATATCTTTTTATTTCTTAGCCACAAGGGCACGATTATTTCATCATTTCATCATTTAGCCCTCCGGGCGTTCAATTCATCATTCAGAAAGATAATGTTCCCTGAGGGGTTTGATGAGGGTTTTTCCCGTCAGCACCACCTCTTGCTCAAGGCGTATATCTTGGCTCGAAGCGCCCACTTTAACAAGGAAACGACCGGATTCCACAATCCAGCCTTCGGGTGTCCAATACCCAAACTGCTCCGTATAAAGCCTTACCTGCACCGGTCTCGTCTCCCCTGCCGGAACACTCACACGAGCGAACCCTTTCAGTTGGATCGGTTTATGCTTCATCGACTTATCGATTGGCGACAGATAGACTTGTACAATCTCGTCACCATCGACTTTTCCCGTATTAGTAACCTCCAACGACAAATCGATATACTTCGAACTCGTCTTCACCTCTTTAGGCAGTTGTAAGTTACTATACGCAAACGTCGTATAACTCAATCCATAACCGAACGGCCAAGCCACACGCTCATCGTTGGGTAATAGTCCGTAGTTATAGCAGATAGGTTCGTGCAGTTCGACCGCAGGATAGGTCACACTCAGTTTGCCCGACGGAACGACCTTACCATAAAGGATATCCGCTACTGCTATACCACCCATCTCACCCGGGTACCAAGCTTGTATTATTGCCGCACAATCCTTGGCAATAGAGGAGATCACTTGGGCACGACCACCAAAAACAACCAACACTACCGGCTTGCCCGTAGCAATCAACTCTTTGACGAACTGCTCCTGCGACCCGGGCAGACGCAAGGTCTTGCGGTCACGGTTCTCCCCACACAACATGACATTCTCACCCATCGCTGCGATAATCACATCACTCTGTTTCGCTAATCGCAACGCGGCTTTTCTATTTACCACATCATCATTCTTCACTTGACGACCTTGTATCCTCCGCATATATTCAGCACGCGAGTCCCCACCCTCTGCGATGATGGTCTCTAACGTATCCGTCCAATCGCAACCACGGCTGTAGTTCAGACGTGAACCTTTGGGCAACCCTTGTTGCAACCCTTCTAATAACGTGTGAATAACCGGATGAAAAGCATCCTCCTCTTGCATCTGCCAGAAATAGCGCATCGCGTGGTAAGTATAATCGCCTAACATCGCCCACATCGTGTTCGCGTTCGGTCCTACCAAAGCAATCTTCTGCTTCCCCGCCAAAGGCAATACGCCGTTATTCTGCAACAGCACCACCGACTGCGTCGCCAGTTCATAAGATGTCTGTTGCTCCTCGGGGCGGTCCCATTCTATTTTAGTGGAAAGTGGAGAGTGAAAAGTGGAAAGACTATCCAATAACCCTAACCGATATTTGAGGCGCAGGACGGCTTTGACAGCGCGTTCGATATCCGCCTCGGTAATCAGGCCTTGCTCTAAAGCTTGAGGTAAGTATTTATACGCATTCCCACTGGGGAAATCGACATCATTACCGGCTTTGAGTGCAGCCGCAGCGCGATGCACGGTATCGGGTTCCGCCTCGTTCTGCTCGATAGCACCATAATCGCTCACAATCACCCCATCGAAATGCAAATAATCGCGAGCTATATCCGTCAAATAATGCTTATTCGCTACCATCTGTACACCATCTACGGTGTGATAACCGGGCATCAATGCCTGACTATGAGCACAACGCATGATCGCTGCATGAGGCATTAAGATCTCTTCCATTCGCTCTTTGAGAGGAGCATCGCCCCCACCACCATAACCTAAGAAGTGTTTAGTACAAGCAGCCACACCCTCGTGTAGGTCGTCGTGTTGTAACCCTTTAACAAAAGCTACACCCATCACGGAAGACAGGTAAGCATCCTCACCGTACGACTCCTCCAAACGACAGAAAGAGGGGTCGCGTACCACATCCACCATCGGTGATAAGGCTAAACAACCGCCAATCATTCTTAGGTCACCTGCCGTTTGATAGGTCTTCACCTCCGCCAAAGCGGGATTGAACGAACAAGCCAACCCGATCTGTTGAGGATAGACCGTCGCACCGTATGCGGCTATACCACTCAGCACTTCCTCGTGGAAAAGAGCCGGAATAAAAATGCGCGTATGCTGTTGCAACCAAGCCTGCATCGTGTTCACTTTGTCGCGCATCTGCTCAGGCGTTGCGCGATCCGAGACGGCAAACTGAGAGAAATGCCCCGCCCCGTGAATAAGGTCGCGCTCACATTTGGCGGTATCAAGCTGCCCGTTGGGCAAGAAATAATCACCTAAGTATTGTCCATGCAACTGTGCCACTCGCTCTTTGAGCGTCATTCGTCGATATAGACTATCTATCGTTTTATCCATATTATTACAAGAAATAAAAGGGTTGGTTGGTTTTTCAAATTGGAAATCATATAACTCGCACAGCGATACACCTTGTTCTTTGGATTGGAAAACAAAGAACAGGGGTTGTTTTCCCGTAAAGGAAATAGCTTGATCTGCATGAACCACGTACTCGCGTATCTGTTGCTCATCGTTACGAGATAAGCGTATCTGACCTATCTCAACACCTCCTTGTTCCATAGTGGGAGCCCCCATAAACACACGAACAACACCATCTCTACCTTGCGGACGCAAGTGTACCAACAGATTGAGGTGAGCGTACGTGTGCGTGATATCCATATTAAAATACTTATACCCCACTACCGACCCCGCGGTGTTATTAACAACAGGACAATACCAATCACTATCCTCTAAACGCGTCGATTGGATATACGATCCACTATGATAAAAATTAGGATATTCCTGCACTACCCCTTTCGGTTCAATAAGATAGCACGCCCAACCGGCAGCCGTCTTATGCAGCGGATTAAGTCCCTCTATAGCGAACCCTTCCGAGGTATATTCCGCTTGACTGATACGAACCTTTCCTCCGCGTCCTTCCTCAACCTCGACCGTGATAGGAGCCACCATCGCTTGACGCGAATACTCGTTCACACCCGTCTGACGGTGGAAGAACACCCACCATTGACCGTTGATTTCAGCAATTGAACCGTGTGTGTTGCCGTAAGGATGAGCCGTGCAAATCATTTTACCCGTTTTTGGATCCGTGGCCAGTGCTCGCGCATCAATCAAGATACCGCCGTACATGAACGGACCCAACGGCGATTCAGCGTAAGCCCAAGCAAGGTTATAGTTGCTGGGAGGAAAACCAAACATTCCCTCCGGTAACATACTGCTATAGATTAAAATATATTTATCTTTGATCTTACGCATCGAAGATGCTTCAAAGAAATGGAACTCGCCCTCTTGATTGGTGCCGGAGACCACATCTTTCAGCACTTGGCAACCGGGTTTAATACTAGCCATCGTGGTAGGTTCCAGTTCTGCCATGTAACTATTATTGATACCCCAATAACCATAGACACGACCATCATCGTCAATGAAAACCGCAGGATCAAAACCTAATACACCCTCTGCTAAACGCGGGTTCGTTTTTGACCAATTGCACGGAACAAAAGGACCGTCAGGACGATCACTACGAGCGATGAGCGAACAACGCTCATCCCCTTGTATGTTTGGGAAGAAGTAATACACTTTCTTTCCGTTCTCCACACGCATCGCCACATCCGGTGCGTAAAGGACATCACCGGTGCTATCGCTATTAAGCAGGCGTCCATCACGGTCAAAGCGGTTCTCAAAAATAACGCCATCGTAACGCCAATTACTCAAGTCGTTGACGGAAGCAGACCATAGCACTTGGTCTCTACCACAATAAGCATCTTTCATTACATCGTGTGAGCCATAAATATACACACGATATTCGCCCGGTCTATCGGGGTCTTCAAAGACGTATGGTTCACCATCGGGAATATATTCCCATAAAGGCAGATACGGATTCTGCGCGTTGCTGACGATGGCTACCATCAGCAAAAAGAAAAGAGTTAGATTAGTACGCATGTTTTTCATAATTGCAATAGGTTAAGTATATGTAAACGGAATATTTGAGTGCAAAAATACAACTTTTTTCTGATATATGCAAATTTTTCTTGCAAATATCACAAAAATTGCGTACCTTTGCACTCGCAATTAAATTACGATAATTATGGACTATAATTTTCAAGAGATTGAGAAACATTGGCAAGAGGCTTGGGACAAAGCCAATGCCTACAAAGTAAATAACCAAAGCGACAAGCAGCCTTTCTATGTCCTAGATATGTTCCCCTACCCCAGCGGAGCGGGATTACACGTAGGACACCCCCTCGGTTATATCGCGAGCGACATCTATAGTCGTTACAAACGTTTGCAAGGGTTCAATGTACTCCACCCTATGGGCTTTGACTCCTACGGACTGCCCGCAGAGCAATATGCCATCCAGACCGGTCAACACCCCGAGATAACCACCGAACAAAACATTGCTCGCTATATCTCCCAACTCAAGAAAATCGGTTTCTGCTACGACTGGGATAGACAAGTCAAAACCTGCGATCCCGACTTCTACAAATGGACACAATGGGCCTTCATACAGATGTTTAACTCCTACTACGACACGAAGTTAGACAAAGCCCAACCTATCTCCAAACTCGTTGCTGAATGGGAAGCGAACGACCCCACTTGGAAGACGCTCAGCGAGAAAGAGCAACAAGAGCGTTTGATGAACTACCGTATCGCCTATTTGGCTGATACGAAAGTGAACTGGTGCCCCAAACTCGGTACCGTTCTTGCCAACGATGAAGTGAGCGAAGGACTGTCCGTTCGTGGCGGTTATCCGGTAGAGCAACGCGTGATGAGACAATGGTGCTTGCGCATCAGCGCTTACGCCGGTCGTCTGCTCGAAGGACTGGAACACATCGACTGGACCGATTCCCTCAAAGAGACCCAACGCAACTGGATTGGTCGCAGCGAAGGAGCGGAGATGCAGTTTGCTATCAAAGGCCAAGACGAACCCTTCACCATCTTTACCACCCGTGCCGACACGGTCTTCGGTGTGACCTTCATGGTTCTCGCTCCCGAGAGCGAATATGTGGCACGCGTCGTGACCAACGAACAACGCAAAGAAGTGGAGGCTTATTTAGACATGGTCAAACACCGCACCGAACGCGAACGTATTGCGGACCGCAAAGTGACGGGTGTGTTCACCGGTAACTATGCCATCAATCCCCTCACCAAGACGGAGATACCTATTTATATAAGTGACTACGTACTATCGGGTTACGGCACCGGCGCTATCATGGCTGTTCCGGCTCACGATAGTCGCGACTACGCTTTCGCTAAACACTTTAACCTGCCGATTATCCCACTTATTGAGGGGGCTGACGTCAGCGAACAGAGTTTTGATGCCAAGGAAGGTAAGATGATTAACTCCGGTTTCCTCAATGGGTTAGAGGTCAAAGACGCTATCGCGAAGATGAAACAGTATATCTCTGAGAACGGACTGGGTCAAGTGAAAGTCAACTATCGCCTACGCGACGCTATCTTCTCGCGTCAACGTTATTGGGGCGAGCCTTTCCCTATTTATTATAAGGAAGGAATGCCTTACACTATCCCCGAGAGCGAACTGCCGCTACGTTTGCCCGAAGTGAGTCAGTTTAAGCCTACCGACGATGGTCGCCCCCCATTAGGCAATGCCAAAGACTGGACTTATAAGGGTTATCCGCTTGAGTTATGCACGATGCCGGGTTTTGCAGGCAGTAGTGCGTACTACTTAAGGTATATGGATAACCACAACGATAAGGCGTTGGTGGATAAAGAGGTGAATCAATATTGGGGAAATGTGAACTTGTATATCGGCGGTACCGAGCACGCAACGGGACACCTTATTTATAGTAGGTTCTGGAATAAGTTCCTCTTTGACTTGGGTTATATCAGCAAAGATGAGCCTTTCCAAAAACTCATCAACCAAGGAATGATTCAAGGGCGCAGTAACTTCGTCTATCGTTTTGTGGGTGAAGGAGCAACGGGTAACGAATATATCTCGTTCAACATCATCGACAATCCCGAATACAAAGGCAAGGTACAACCCATCCACGTGAACATCAACCTTGTACACAACGATATATTAGATGTAGATGCTTTCCGTGCGTGGATGCCCGAATATAAGAACGCTACCTTCGTCTATGCGGATGGTTCTACGGATATTGATAACCCCTATATCGGTGCGCCATCTCCCAAGCAGTATATCTGCGGTTGGGCAGTAGAGAAGATGAGTAAGTCGATGTTTAATGTGGTCAATCCCGATGATGTAGTCGAGCAATACGGTGCCGACACCTTGCGTCTATACGAGATGTTCTTAGGTCCGTTGGAGGTATCCAAACCGTGGGACACGAATGGTATTGATGGGGTACACCGTTTCTTGCGTAAGTTATGGAACATGTACGAGAACATCGTAGACGAAGAACCCACCGCAGAGGAATTGCGTTCGTTACATAAACTGATAAAGAAGATCACGTGGGATATAGAGAACTTCTCGTTCAACACCTCTATCCCTGCGTTTATGATTGCGCAAAACGAACTCAGTGCGCTCAAGTGCAATAAGAAAGCCATCCTTGCGCCTATCGCTATCCTTATCGCTCCCTACGCTCCGCATATTGCTGAGGCGATGTGGGAACGGTGTAATCTTACAGCGAAGCGGTCTTTCAGCGACAGCGGTCTTTCTTTTGTTATCGACGCTCAATGGCCGGTGTGTGAGGAGAAGTATTTGGAACAGGACACGCAGAAGTATCCGGTGCAGTTCAATGGGAAAGTAAGGTTCACGATTGAAGTGAGCAAGACTATGTCGAAAGAGGATGTAGAGAAAGTGGTGATGGGTGATGAGCAGACGGCTAAGTTCCTCAATGGACAAGCGGTGAGGAAAGTGATTGTCGTTCCCGGCCGCATCGTCAATATCGTGATGTAGGCGATTTTAGTCTCTCACAGATTCCACAGATTACACGGATTGATTGATAATTTATTATTTCTTTTTATTTTCTTATTGTCTAGCCGAGCAAACTCTCCTATCCAATAACAAAACTAAAAAGTAAAAGGAAGGCTCCTTCGGCAGAGCCGACATCACCTTCCACACCGCAAAAAAAGCGGTGTAATAATAAATTATAGAGGATATATTACACAGATGCGAGGGGGAGCGCCCCGCGGCAAGGGGCGACGAAACGCCCCGACGAGCGGAGAAAACGGGACTGGGGCTCGCACAAGCCGTAGGCGCATTAGCGCCAAGGCACAGATCGACTGAGTGAGCGATAGCGAACGAAGGAGAACCCTGTCAACGTGCCCGAGGTGACACAGTTTTTTGTAACTGCGATGTCGATAGATGCTGTCTATCGCAGATAGACGGATGTGAGCGATTAGCCGATGGGAGCTTGCTCACGAACGGCTAAGCACACATAGCCATAAACCGCGACAGCGGAGCATATATCGACAGAGCAGACCAAAGCAAAGCAGACCAAAACAAAGAAGAAAAAGAAAACAAAAAAAAGAGGTCGAAAGACCTCTCTGTGATCCAGCTGGGGCTCGAACCCAGGACCCCATCCTTAAAAGGGATGTGCTCTACCTGCTGAGCTACTGAATCATGCTTTTTTTACGAAAGCGGGTGCAAAGGTAATGCTTTTTTTTGAAACTACCAAATATATTTGTATTTTTTTGCAAAAAAAGTCACTTTTTATCACTTAATATGGCAAAATTCACTGATTATACCCGTCGAAAGACCTCCGTCACCCACGTTGGCAACCTCTGTATCGGTAGCGATTACCCTATTCGTATCCAATCGATGGCGAACACCTCGACCAACGATATCGAAGCTTCCGTAGCTCAGACCTTGCGTGTAGCTCAAGCCGGAGCCGACCTCTTCCGCTTCACCACCCAAGGCATCAAAGAAGTCGAATCCCTTAAGACTATCCACTCTCAACTCTCCACTTATAAACTATCAACTACTCTAAACTCTAAACTCTCCACTCTAAACTCACATCTGCCACTCGTGGCAGATGTTCATTTCCGTTCGGACGTAGCCGATGCCGCTGCTGCTGTGGTAGAGAAAGTGAGGATCAATCCGGGTAACTATGCCAACGACCCTGCCACTATTCGGGAGCGTTTCACGCACCTTCTTTCTATATGTAAGCAGCACCACACCGCTTTGCGTATTGGTGTGAACCATGGTTCGTTATCGAAACGGATGATGGACCTTTATGGTGACACTCCGAGAGGAATGGTGGAGAGTGCGATGGAGTTCTTGCGCATTGCCGTAGAGGAAGACTTTCACGATATCGTGTTATCGATTAAGTCCTCTAACACGGCTATTATGGTGGAGACCGTGCTCTTGCTTGTAGAGACGATGGACCAAGAGGATATGCACTTCCCTTTACACTTAGGTGTAACCGAGGCAGGGGAAGGTCAGGATGGTCGTATCAAATCGGCGGTAGGTATAGGGGCTTTACTTGCTGCCGGTATAGGCGACACCATTCGTGTGTCGTTATCGGAAGAACCCGAAGCGGAAGTGCCCGTTGCTAAAGCATTAGTCGATTATTTCACCAATCCCAATAGTCCAAGATATCAGCCTCTCGGCCTCTCCGCCTCTCAGCCTCTCAGCCCTTCCGCCTCTCTCCACAAACTCTATATCGCCGCCGAGGCAGGTTATCAGATACTCGTCAAACACGAGGAGTGGTCGTATCCCGAGGATGAGCAGTTACAGAACGATATCCTCCAAGCGGCAGGCAAACTAAGGTATAAGACTGAGTTTGTCTCTTGTCCGGGTTGTGGTCGCACGATGTTTGACCTCCAAAAGACCGTCAAGGACATCAAGGAGGCTCTGAGTAATATCACATCCTCCCCTTCGGGGGGAGGCTTGGTAGGGGCTTCTTTCCCCAAGATAGCCATTATGGGTTGTATTGTCAATGGTCCGGGAGAGATGGCGGACGCGGATTATGGTTATGTAGGAGCTGGCAAGGACCGTGTAAGTCTTTACCGCAAGAAAGAGTGTGTCCTTAAGAACATCCCACAAGAAGAGGCTGTAGCCAAACTGATTGAACTGATTGAGGCGGATAGGCAAATGTAAATGCCTATCGCTCACACTTTTCTTTGTCAATTCGACAGAAAAGTGTATTTTTATTTGCATATATCAAAAATAATCCGTACCTTTGCAGCGCAAACTGCAAAACGAATTAACAAACACAATGTCTGCACAAGAAAATCAAGCTAAATTATTAGCTTACATAGCAAGTCAGTCTAATACTGTAACTGATTACCAATGGGAGATTCAGCACCACAGAGAGATGCACGAAGCCTACGAGAAGTCCTTGTAGGTCTTAATCGTTTGGAACAACACCAGGCAGCTGCTCAATGGGCGGTTGCTAATGGTCGTGCCATAGATATGTTTGGAGCTTTCGCTAAGGAGCGCCATTTGCTTATCTTCCAAAGTGGCAACGAGTGTGAGAATTGGATTGATCCCATAGACAATGTGCTTTATAAGATGAATACCCTAACGCACGTTGGTGAAGATATTCTTAAACTTTTGAATCGCATTGATATTTACAACTCGCTTTTCCCCGAGACAGCTATGCGATTAGTGGGATTGCAGATAATGAGTCCAACAAGTGTATTTCCTGTATTTGCTCAACCATTTATTAAGAATGCCGTTTTTGCAACGAATGAAGCAATCGAGAATTATATGGTATCTCGCGGGTTTACACCGACCGGAGAGGAAGGAAAATATTCTAACGGGAATATATTATTGTGGGATATTAAGCCTAAAAATGTGTTGGTTACGGCAGATAATATCATTGCCGTTATTGATGCAGAAATAGATAAACTATAACCCTCGTCCGGCAGACGTAACTGCCCATCGCTCACGAGATGTAAAACAGTGAGAAAACACTTCTAAATGCACTTTTCTTTGTCAATTCGACAGAAAAGTGTATTTTTATTTGCATATATCAAAAAAAATCCGTACCTTTGCAGCGCAAACTGCAAAATAAGAAATACTATGTTAGAAAAAAGGACATGGACTGCTAAAAATGCAGCACAAGCATTTCAAGGAATGTTGAATGCAAAACAACAATGGTTAGAGGAAATTAAACAAGCAGAAGCAAGATTGGCATTATGAATTTATCTCTTGAGGCTATTAATGCCAAATCTCCTTACCCTTTGATTAGATTGACTGATATGTCTTTCCGTTTCGTCACGGATCAAGGTTTGACATATCGTGTTGGTTTTTATGCTGATAAGTACTTTATGCCTAATGGTGCATATCATTTCTATATTGCCAACAATGAAGAAGAGCACGGCTCACATGATCCAAAGATTTTAGAAGTGGTAATTGCGGTAATAGAAGAGTTTTTTGCACAAGAAGCAAATGTTATGCTATATGTTTGTGATCCGATAGACCAACGTGGATCCGTGCGAAATCGGCTATATAAGATGTGGTTCTTAGAATATGCTATGAATCACATGATGACCCTATATAGTGAATCCGTTTCCTTCGATGGAAATCAATACTTTACGGGGATTTTATTGAGGAAGGATAACCCTAATCATGATTTAATTTTGGCTGATTATCAAGAGTTCTTGAGAGTTATGCCAGCAAGATATCGTTTAGTAACCAAATAATCCGCCTATGATTGACCGGCATCGTAGAGGCGATGCATGATATATAAAATATAGCGTTGTAAGCCCAACTTGAGTTTTTGAAACTTCGACACTTTCAAAACTTATTTACGAATCAAGCATGGTTTATGGACGCTCACGTTACCCGCGTGAGTTTTCCGTGCATTTGTTTGAATAGCTTAGGTAGTCCAGAACCTCGAAATGTCAAATGAAGCGAGCGAAAGCCCACGCTTTTTTGTTGTGTCTTGCGTTCTCGTAGAATATTTAGTCAAGCGCAGCGACCTAAAATAAATATATTAACTAAAATATATAACGGAAGAAGCCGAAAATCCAAAGAAGAGTAGGCACAATAAAAATATAAACACTTTATGAAAAAGATTTTTTCTTTTGTTCTAGCACTTATGTGTGTAAGTTCGATGTTCTCTACTAATTATTTTTATAAGGGTATTGATTATTATCTTGACACTGTTACAATGACGGCAAAAGTATCTCGCAGTTACTTTTTTCATTACTCAAATTCTATAGACATCACTATCCCGTCTTATATTACACATAACTCTCAAAACTATTCCGTCACGACGATTGGAAATTATGCTTTTAGAGATTGTTCAGGTTTGACTTCGGTAGAAATTCCCAATTCCGTCACAACGATTGGAACGGAGGCTTTCTATAATTGCACTAGTTTGACTTCGGTAACAATTCCCAATTCCGTCACAACGATTGGAACTGAGGCTTTCTATAATTGCACC
>JAZLHD010000009.1:0-2187 GCA_045616645.1 Paludibacteraceae bacterium | reverse complement strand
GGTTGAGTTTTTTAAGTTATAGGGCGGTGAAGTAACAACAAGGTCAACACAGGCATCTGGTAATTGACGCATTCCTTCTAAACAATCGCAGCAAATGATCTTGTTTAAATAATCCTCTAACATGTTCATTTTTTGTTTGCGGGTGCAAAGGTACGCTTTTTTTTTGATATACGCAAATTTATTTGCAAGATTTAAGAAAAAAGGCAAGATAACCCGCATATTATGCGGGGCTAAATGGACGATATAGCAAGGTCCGCCCGCTGACGCATCAATAACATTGAGGGCGGACAACCACTCGCGAACGCTCGCGGCACAAGACAAAGGATAAAACAGGCAACAAGCGAGAGGAAAACCGAGAGGGAGCGCCCCGCGGCAAGGGACAACAAGATGTCCCGACGAGCGGAGGGATAGGACGGCGAAAGACTTTCGCCGAGAAGAAACAAGGTATAAAGGCGCAGATATAATCAGCGCAAAAAAGAACGAAAAGCCGAGATTAAAAATCTCTGCAAAAAAAAACACTGATAAATTTGTGTATGTCAAAAATTTTTTGTAACTTTGCAGAGGATTTCGATAAACAACATAAAAACATACAGAATATGCAAGTAAAAAATTCAGATCTAATCGGCGGAATAAGCGGTAACCTTGACAACACAAAATACGTTAGAGCTATACCCGGTAAACCAGACTGGTCTGCCGTGTGCCAAAAACCGAATTATTCTAAAAAAGAATTAGCCGAAATGGCACAACGTCCTGCTGTGCTCAAGTTTACGGCAATAACCAAACAAGCCTCTGCCATTCTTAAAGACGAGGCTCAAAAAGCCGAGTGGAAGAAACGCTATATAGAGGCGAAACGAGAAGCCAGTAGGCATCAAAAATATACTGACACCCAAGGCAAGTTAGTAGTGCCTGCAAGGCTCTATGATTTTATCCGCCACGAACTTAGTAAACAGTCTTAGACCCTTCGGTCATCCTTCGGTAACGTTCCTAAAATCCCTCTTGTATGTGCCTTGTAGGTTCCTATGAAGTTCCTATGAGGTTCCTATCAGGTTCCTATCAGGTTCCGTTGCAGTTGGCTGGCATACAGCAGGCAGATGGGCGGAAGGGCAGAGAGGCGGAGAGGCGGAAAGGCGGAAGGGCAGAAAGGCGGAAGGGCGGAAGGGCAGAGAGGCGGAGAGGCGGAAAGGCAGAGAGGCGGAAGGGCAGAAAGGCGGAAGGGCGGAAGGGCAGAGAGGCGGAAGGGCAGAAAGGCGGATAGGCGGATAGGCGAAAGGCAGGGCACAGACTAATTTTAATTTTCAGCGATTACAACCGCCAAATATCAAAAAAAGCACTTTTTTCTTGCACATATCAAAAATTTTCACTACCTTTGCAAGCGATTTGAACCCAAATTGCACCCTAATTGCAAACAATGACAGCCAACTTTGTAATATCTTGTCCGGATGTGAGTCAATGTCCCAACTCGACGAAACCCGAATTTGCGTTTATCGGACGCAGTAACGTGGGCAAGTCCAGCCTCATCAATATGCTCACGCATAACCCTAAACTCGCTAAGACGAGCCAAAAACCCGGCAAGACGCTCCTTATCAATTACTTTAATATCGACAACGCTTGGTTCCTCGTCGATCTCCCCGGATACGGCTTTGCCCAAGCCGGCAAACAACAACGCGAGACCCTTCGCAAGATGATCGAGCGCTATTGCCTCTTGCGCGAACCGTTGGTGAGCCTCTTTGTGCTCGTCGATTGTAGGCTCCAACCCCAAACGATAGACTTGGAGTTCATGCAATGGCTCGGCGAAAATGAAATCCCCTTCGCTATCGTCTTTACCAAAGCCGACAAAGTAGGCAAAGGACGTCTAAGCGATAACGTGGAAACCTACAAACAGACCCTGCTTGAAACGTGGGAGGAACTGCCCCCGATTTTTGTCACCAGTTCCGAAGACCACACCGGTGAAGCCGAACTACTCTCCTATATCTCTTCAACGTTTTAATCTCGGATTTTTATCTCTCACAGATTACACAGATTACGCAGATTGCTTATTTATTATTTTTTTTATTTTCGTTATGTTATCGTGAGCGAGCTCCCATAACCTAACAAAAACTAAAAAGAAACTGTAGGTTCGCTTTGCTCACCTCCTCGCACCGCGTAACGCGTTGCCTAATAAATTTCATTCCACAGAACATCTTTGTT
>JAZLHD010000008.1:0-6129 GCA_045616645.1 Paludibacteraceae bacterium | reverse complement strand
CAACTTTTTTTCGATATACGCAAATAAAAAGCGACTTTTCGGGTAAAAAATCGCTTTTTTAAGTGGAATGGCGGATGATTATTGTCTTGCTATGCGAATGGCGAAACCACCCGACGCAGCTTCCGGAATAGAGAGTTTCGTGGTCGAAGTAACCTTCTTTGTGGTTATCTTATAAGCTTGCGGATTGGTTTGATAATCAGCATCCTTCGCGTCTTGATAGATGGTAGCAATATACTGTTGTCCCTTTGGTAAGAACGACAAATCGAACTTCGCTGTATGCGAATTTAAGCCGCAGTTGCCTCCTACAAAATACTCCTCTTTCCCCTTGGTCTTGCGGGCAATGGTGATATACTCCATCGGTAACGCCTCAAGGTACCACGATTGATCCCAATCCAATGCCACATCTTTGATAAATTGAAAAGCATCCGGAAAACGCTCGTAGTTCTCGGGCAAATCCGCAGCCATCTGCAAAGGTGAGTACATGATGACATAAAGCGAGAGTTGGTTACAGAGGGTGGTGAGGCAACGATTAGGGTTCTTGGGGTTAATCTTCGACATATCCATCTCGAAGATTCCCGGGGTATAATCCATCGGTCCACCATTGAGGCGAGTGAAAGGAAGGATACAGGTGTGTCCGGGGGTAATGGATTTAGTGGCTTGATATTCAGTTCCCATTGCTGACTCGTTGCCTATCCAGTTAGGATAAGTACGACAGATACCGGTTGGACGCGTAGCCTCGTGCGCATTGACCATAATATGATGGTTGGCGGCTTGCTGAATACAATAGAGGTAGTGGTTGTTCATCCACTGGGAATAGTGGTGCTCTCCGTGGAGAATATCGCCCACATATCCTGATTTAACGGCAGGATAATCGTATTTGTTCATTAAGGTATAGGCTTGTTCGAGGTGTCGTTCGTAGTTGCGGTCGGCACCCGAAGTCTCATGGTGCATAATCATCTTAACACCTTTTTGGGCGGCATAGTCATGAATAGCTTGGATATCAAAGTCCGGATAAGGGGTAAGAAAGTCATAGACATAGTCCTTTTTCTTCCCGAACCAATCTTCCCAACCAATGTTCCATCCCTCAACGAGTACACCGTCAAAGCCGTGTTCCGCAGCAAAGTCAATATAACGTTTGACATTGTCTGTATTCGCCCCGTGACGACCATGAGGTTGGACTTGGGTGTAGTCGGTAACGCCTATTTGAACGGAGGGCAAGTCGTAGGTATAGGACCATTCGGCTTTGCCGGTAATCATCTCCCACCAAACACCGATATATTTGCACGGACGGATCCACGACACATCGGTGAGCGCACAGGGTTCGTTGAGGTTAAGGGTCATCCTATTAGCAAGGATGTCGGTAGGTTGTTTGGCAACTTGAATTGTGCGCCAAGGAGAGACGCAAGGGGTTTGCATGTGCCCTTTGATACCTTGTGCATCGGGAGTAAGGTGCGTAGTGAAGATGAAGTTTGTATCGTCTAAATCGAGATGCATAGTAGCATAATTGACGCACGCAGCCTCATGAATCGTCACCCACAACCCATCATCATTCCCTACTCCTCTACCCTCTCCTCCCCTTTTGGGGGAGGCCGGGAGGGGGCTTTCGTAGTGCAGCAGCAACGCTGTTTGCACCCCCGTCTTAGAGAAACCTGTTTGGGAGGCATTACCAAAGCGCATGCCATCGCTTAGGTGGCGTATCTCGGATAGGCGAGAACGAGTATATTCGTACTCTTGTGTGTCGTAGTCACCGGATATCCAGTAGACTGTTTGGTCACCGGGGATAGCAAACTCTGTCTTTTCCTCCCGTATATCAAAATAATCTAATCCTAACGCAGGGAACTCATAGCGAAAAGCCACGCCCTCATCGAACACGCGGAAGCGGATACGGATAAACCGAGCCTCTCCTCCCCTTTGAGGGGAGGTTGGGAGGGGCCTTTGCTTATACGTTACCAGTAGTTCGTTATAGTGATTCCGTATCGCCTTTTCTTCTCCCCAAACGGGTGTCCACGTCTCGTCAAAACTCGTCCTCATCGTATCCTCAATGGCGAACCCGGTCATCAGTGACTCGTCAGACGCACCTCCCCTTTCGGGGGAGGCTGGGAGGGGGCTTTCTCCCTCAACGGAGTATTGGCTTTCTTGTGGCGTAGTGAGTTCGATCCCAAGGTGTGAGGGCAGGATGACATCTTGTCCCGCAAGTGAGACGCTGTACCATATACGAGACTGCTCGTCAACATCGGTGGTGAGTTTCAACTGCCCGTTAGGGGATAGTACTTGGATTGCTGCCGCTGGCAAGATCGTTAGCCAGCATATTAGTATGATGATATTCTGTTTCATTTCTTTTATTTGAATAAATTCGCGATAGCATAAAGTGGCAAAATAGTTAAATGCCGTACTGCATCGGCATCCAAAGAGTCAACATATTCTAATTGCCCAAAATTTTCCAACGAACAACGAACACCAGCAAAGAGATGTTTCTTCCTCATTATCTGCCATAAACTTTTCATACCTCCTTGTGTTTCAGCTTTAATTTCAATTGGGAGAATGTGAGCATTATAAGACTCCAAATAATCCACTTCAGCGATACTATTTTTGGTTTCGCCAACCCAATAATATAACTCATGTTTTAGTGTTGGTTCTTGATAACGCAGTATTTCCAATCCTGCGACCATTTCTGTCACGGCCCCCTTATTCACTAAATCGATTGCGCTATCCGTTAATATAGACTGAGCCATTACGGCAGCGCTTCCCAATGAAAAATGAAGCAGTCGTAGTAACAAACCGCTATCCATAATAAGCATTTTTTGGTAATCAAAATCTGCTTCTGAACCTAAAGGAAGACCATTTGCCGATGTGCGCGTAACCGGAATAACAAGTCCCGCCATAATAAGAAGACGAAGTGCCTCTTTGATTTTTTCGGTTTTTACCTCTCTCATCACTTTTGCATATACGAACTTATTCGTAATTTGTAAAGACACACTTTGTAGGACTTGACGCAATAAGTCTGGATTAACATTCTTTTTGTATTTAGCAAAATCATCCTCATAATTGAGCACTATCTCGTCTTGTAATTGTTGACATTGCAAATAGTCATGTGTCTTGTCCCAGCAACACACGACTTCAGGCATTCCGCCAACAAGAAGATATGTTCGAAATAGTTCAACCAGCTTCTCATGTAAAGGTTCTGCTATTGGATTAGCTGCGTCTGCACCACGTTTTACTTGCAGCAAACTTTCATAATTCGTTGCCAATAGGAACTCGTCAAAGGTCATAGGATACATAAACATAGAATGAATTCTTCCGACACCAAAGGTTGGTAGTTCTGTTAACGCAAATTCCAAAAGCGAACCAGCTGCTGCCACATGTAATTCGGGATAATCTTCTTTAAAGAACCTTAGACTCATAATAGCTTGAGGGCATTCTTGTATTTCATCTAAGAAAAGTAGTGTCTTTCCCGCCTCAATAGGTTGCTGTGATAAGGTGGCTAATTGGGAACATATACGATGTACATCTAAGTCCGACTCAAAGACTTTTTTATATTGGGGTTTTCGCTCAAAATTAATTTCAACATAATTATCGAAGCCTTCCCCTAAATGCCGAATAGCGGAAGACTTACCTACTTGCCGTGCCCCTCGTAAGAGTAATGGCTTACGATTTTGCTGTTTTGCCCAACGGGCAAGATGCTCATCTATTAAACGCGTCTTGTACATTTTCCAAACAAATAAATGCTAAATATTATTCGAAATCCAAAGATATATTTTCCTGATTTTAGATATTTTCCAAATATATATAGATATCATTTCGACTGCAAAGGTACAACTTTTTTTCCAAACCACCAAATTATTTAGTCATTTTTTGTACTTTTTTATCCTTTGTGCATCATGCACTTATTCCAAAACAATCATATCCCAGTACTTCAACTCTGGAAGGGTGAAGGTGAGGCTTCCGCTTTGTTGTTTAAAAGGCAGTTCCACCCAAGCACCTCCATGATAATCGGGAGAGGCTACATATACATGGTGGATAGTCTCTTTCATCGTTATATTGACAGAGAGATTCGTAAAAGTTTTCGGTGCAGGCATAGTTCCCTTCAAGTCGCGCCAAGAAAGTTTGTCGACATTGCTAAAATTAAGGATGTGTAAGATATGTCTTTGTCCTTGTTTACGAGCATACGTGGTGAGGTATTTGAGTTTTGGCGGCCATGAAGAAATATCCACTTTCTTCCCGTCTTTATTTGCTGTAACGCATAGTGTTTCTTCTTCTCCTTCCCCACGCAAAAGTGTCTCGTAAGCCGTCATAAAATCATAGTAATAAATCATCTGATCTTTCAAATCCGGTGACATAGTTACTCCGGTATAAGGGAAATATTCTCTACAAAGCATGTGGTCGCCTAATTCTAAATGTGCTCCACCTAAAGCAAAGATAACCGCATCCGTAAGCAAAACACCCGGAGCATTAAACTGACGTTGGTCACATTCATAGTTCATATATGCTGCCAAGATAGATTTCAATTTTCCTTGACTGTAAACTTGCGTACCTTTAATAACCGAATAAATATCCGTAAACTTATCTTCACTTGCCCAAAGCTCGTTATAAGCAAAATCAACATTGCCTGTTTGGCAAATAGCTTGTGACCCAAAACTACTTACAGCATTCATCACAAGACGTTTGTCAGGGTGATGCTTTTTCATTGCGTTGATGAAAGATGCATACGCTTGTGGGAAAGCAATCGGCTCCCCGTTATAAGTATAAAGTTGTCCCCAGTCTCCCAATTGGTCAATATGAAAACCATCAAAATCAAACACGGAATAAACATCATCATTGCGTTTCGCTAAATAATTTTGCCAATCCTCGTTCCCGGGATTGAGTAAATAAATATCACTTACCCAATTATTGTCAAAGTCCATCTTATCAAAATCTACATGATTCTTATCTTTATATGCATACCATTCTAATTTCACTCCGTCAGCACGTGCACCGGCATCATCCAATGCACCATAGCAAAGATTATAGAACATCACTTTGATATTATAACTATGGAAGCTGTTGATATAACTCTCAACTACCTTTTTAAGAATAGTTCGTTTGGCGATATCTTGCCATTTGTCCATCGGCGCTTCTTTTGTTCCGGCTAAGGGACGATGATGTTTCCAATGCCAATCATAGAATTGTATTCCATTGATATGACATCGGTTAAGGAAAGCTGTTTCTTGAGCAATCACTTCGTCTGTTTTACTTTCGTCGTAAGTCCCGACAAAGCCATAACGAGGATACATAGACCAATCCGAAGATACATCCACTGCAATGGTTCCGATAATACGTTGGGAAGAATCACTTTGCAATCGATACACCTCTACCATATAACCGCAGCCATCTTCGTTAGGAGCAGTCCATGACCATGTGTTTGTGAGCAAAGGTTCGTCAGAAAGAACTTGTGAGGCATTGCGATAGCGAATGAAAGTCTGTTCAGTTGGAGTTCCATTAGTTGTGAAATGGACTTCTTCACCGGGACTATACAAAGCCTTGTCTGTATAAATATGCCAACAGATATCTGATGTTATGGTAGGAACATTAGTTACAATGGTTTGTGGCTGTGTCTGTTGGTTTTCGTCTTTTTCTTTACATCCGAAAAATACCGCGCACGATAGTAATAATAAATACAAGAATTTCATGTTATTTTGATATATCTGTTTTCTCGACGTATTCCCCAAGCGGATTCAGCGAAAAACTGAACTCTCTTGGGGAACGAACATCAACCAATTTTATTAACCCTTAAAATCAATGTGTTATAATAACTGTTTCTTTTAATTGATCTAATGTGATGGTGTAATTACCTGCCTCTTGAATTTTCCATTTCAAATCCACATCGCTAATATTAGTCTCCAAATATTGTGCTTTGCAATCATCGCTGGACTTGTCGATAAAGAGGATGTGCTCTTCTTCACCTGTAGGCGCCTTGTTTGCTTCATTAGACATAAACCACGCACCAGACCAGTCTCCCTTACGATCGCAAGTAAACTTGAGTTCTCCGGCATCCAAATGTCCGGTCCATGTGAAGGTATAACCTTCGCCTTTGGTCATCTCTACGGCATTATCTAATGTCCAACCGGCAGCGGTAGCATCACCAATCATCCA
>JAZLHD010000007.1:0-1204 GCA_045616645.1 Paludibacteraceae bacterium | reverse complement strand
AAAATCTTCCAAGAAAGGTAATCCGTTATTGTCCGTACGGAAAGCATTGACGAGGTTTTGACTGGGTTTATAGAAGTCGCATCCACCATCAGTCACTCCGGGGACGTTGGGAACACACAGTCCGTAACCCCAGTTCATATTGCCGAACTTCGTTCCGTCGTTCTTCGAATATTGGATAGCCCAAATAGACTCGATACCATTTTCGTATTGCGGTTCCGGACGGAAGTTATTATGATAATCGGGTTCCAACCCATATTGCGTGTACCATTGAGGATCCGAATAATAGATAACTTGCTCTAAATCTTTCTCCGAGATAGAAGTAATCTCATGGGTATTGGGATCGTCTTGGTGATAAGCTTTATACAAATATACTTTTGTTAAGAAAGCTGCGGCAGCTCCTTTGGTGGCGCGCCCTACCTCGGGTTGCTGTACGGGCAATGAGTTAAACGCTTTGGTCAAATCATCAATTATTAACTGCCAACCGGCATCGTTGCTATATTCCGTGTTGGATAGGTTGTTGTATTGCTCTGTTGTTAAGTTCTCGTTCACAACAAAGGGGATGTTCTTATACAAGCGCTTGAGCAAGAAATGACCATAAGCGCGTAAGAAATACATCTCGCCTAAACGAACTTGTTTAAGCTCGTAAGAGTTGTCCACTTGATTGAGCAAGGCAATAGCTGTATTCACGCGGGACAAACAGTTATACAAACGTTGCCACATATCGGAGATGTTCCAGTTGGTTGTCAGCACACCTTGTTGTACTTCCAGTTGATGGAACACATCACCATCAGAGGTTCCATTACCTCCTTTGTAAGCATCGTCAGAACGAACATCAAAGTTCCACATAGAGAAGGAAGAGTTGATGTCTTCAGCTGAC
Source organism: Paludibacteraceae bacterium (assembly GCA_045616645.1). Taxonomy (GTDB): domain Bacteria; phylum Bacteroidota; class Bacteroidia; order Bacteroidales; family Paludibacteraceae; genus Colicola. The sequence goes on along the minus strand of JAZLHD010000007.1, from coordinate 327 downwards.
ATATAAATAGCATATGCAGAGATAACGAGGTTATCCACATATTGAGGGTCTTTGACTTGCTCGTCAGATAAGATACCTTGCGGAACCTGTTGCTCTAGGAATGAGCAGGCGGTTATACTGAGAAGCAGCAAACTAAGAATTATCGCCTTTCCGGCTATTTTTGAATAGTGTTTCATAGTTTTGACTAATTAAAAAGAGATGTTTGTACCAAAAGTAAACGTAAGAGGAATAGGATACCCGAAATTAGGATTCTCCGGATCTACCCCCGTAAAGGACTTGCTGTGGATAGTAAACACATTCTGCAACGACGCAAAGAAACGCCACCTG
>JAZLHD010000006.1:0-3617 GCA_045616645.1 Paludibacteraceae bacterium | reverse complement strand
CACCCAATCTTCCGCTTGCTGATAACTGGTGGTCGTATAAAATCCGCAACCATAATCAAGCGTGCGATTCGGCTCGCGAATCTCAGGTTGAGCAATCTGTTCAAGACTTCCGTGGTATAATTTAATCTTATTCATGATTCCCAAATACTGCTAAACGATTATCAATCTCTTCCATCAGCCATTGTCTGCTCTGTGTATGAAGCACCTCAAAATGGTCATTTAAATACTCCGCAATGCCGGAGCGAAACAATAGTTCTGCGGCTTGCTCACCGGAAATACCGGCATGCTGCTTGTATTGCTCGATACAGAACGACACAAAATACAACCTATCATTTTCTTGTTTGCTCATACTTTCCAAAAGGTCTTTGCGCCTTTTCGGCTGCAAAGATACAACTTTTTTTTGACATACGCAAGAAAAAACCGCATTTTCTGCGAATTTATAGTGGAAATGCGCAGTTTCGGACGCATTGCCGGACCTACGCATTCGTAATGCGTTGTCCCCCACCCTAGACCCATTGACTCTTAATCAATTGGCCGAGGAGCGAGAATCGGCTCCTTGCCAAAAGGTGAGACGCGTCCCACTTATTTGAAAAATTAACATTCAAGCTACAAGATTTAGCGATAAAGAAACACGTTTTTTCACCAAAACCGGCAGGATTCCTCCCGCCGGCCACAAAAATTTAACAAACTTAACCCTTTTAAAAACGCAGCGATAGCGGTTGGTTCCTTACTCACTAGTAGCTCCGTTTGCCATATAACTAACAAATCCCATGCCAAAGCACAGGATTCGTGGTTACTTTTTTGATGTTATTTGCGATAGCCCTATCGGTCGGAGCGATAGATGGGTTATTGGCAAATCATCTCTGCCATCTTATTGAGCGCTAAGAATCGGTATCGATCGGTGGTGTGAGGCAACTCGGCCATCGTTTTGGCATTAACGGTTTGCCGAATCTCCTCAATCTCGTATGCTTGAGTTTGAGACTCTAAAAGTAATAATCGCCCCGCTGCGCAAGCATCGAAATATACCCCACCCGGCTTATAATATCTACTACTCTCGTCTTTATCGTCCGGAAAGCCCTCCTTCATTAAGATGATGAGCGGGTATCCGCTCTCCCTTATCGCTCGGCATATCTGTTTCTCTCCTTCCGAAATCGCGGCACTTACGCACACAGCTCCTCGACTCGCCTGTTCCAGTACCTCCCGCTTCCGTATCTCTATTTCTTCCTCCGTCATCGACCTTGAGCACTGCACCGCCACCTTCTCCGGATAGTCGAGGAGGAACACGTTCCCCATAGCGGAGAAAGAGAGCGCTATTCCGGGCGCTACCGTTACGTTTAGATTCCGGCGCAAGCGGAACAAGTCGGGGTGCATCCGCTTGAGTAGCGCCCGCCTCGGGTTATCGTGCACATAGGCTATCATCCGCTCTAGCTGCCCGTCGCGGTGGAGGATTGTCTCGTGGTAACCGGCTATGTCTGGTTGCCAAATACTATTACCGCGAGCAAAAATGCTCGCAAATTGCTTAAGGTCCGTCATTAAAGAGGAAACCTTTGACATTTCATTGGCATTGTTGCCAATGCTTTCCACCAATGGCGCAAACTGGTTCTTATACAGCGAGGTACACCCGCTCTTAAACCCGCGAATAATCTGCCCGATTGATACGGGGAGCGGCTCTTGTACATGAATTACCCCGTGTAGGTGGTCGGGCATCACGCACACGGCTAGCACTTTTAGTGCATAGCCGCGCTCCTTACCAACTTTTGAGATATGCTGAAACTTTGCGCACACGGCTTTCCCAAACGGATTAAGCGCCACGTGAGCGCTATCCTCATCAGTCCCGGCCAACTGTCCAAACAGCGGATAGCGCTCGGCCGTGGCGAGGGTGATATGATATACCCCTCGCCCCTTATAATTCCAATGCTTATCTCGATGATGCCGTTTCGGATCCACCGGGTGAAAATATGTCGGTATAGGAGTTGGGGGCATTAGTTACACAGGACTGCTATTCTTCTGCAAAATTACAGCTTTTTTCCATATATGCAAATTTATTTGCAAAATTGCACACGAAAAAACCGGCAGGATTGCTCCTACAAGCGAGAAAAACAGGTTATTTACGATAGGGGGAAGAACATACGCGCAAGATCTTCACCGGCTCGAGAATTGTATTGGAAACCAAATTTCTCATAAAAGCCAACCGCGCTATAGGAGCCATCATCCAAATCCAACGCTTCTACATGAATAAAGTCAATTGCAGGAATCATCAATGCGGATTTTTCGCATATCCAATCTAAGATGGCCGTCCCTAAACCTTGATTGCGATAACTTTTCGCTACAGCCAAACAGGAAATATCAACCATATTTGCATAATGAACTTCTCCTTCATCGATAATAGGCATACTAATTTCTCCCAAAATATAAAAAGCCGCTAATATCCCGTTCTCGGTATAAACACAATATGCTTTCGGATTTGACGTATTCAATTCTGCTAACAATGCTCTAGAGTGGAGAATATCATCCATTGTTTTTACTCCACAATTGAAATCATTGAGTATATCGAAAATTTCAGCCGATAAAACTACCGGCCGAAATGTAAATTTATTCATTTTCATTAGTTGCTTCAACTAAAAGAATTTTAGACTTGCGCTTAGGATGCACATACTGAACTGCACCTCGACTTCTAAGTACTGCCATTTGAGCCATATGTTCTAGCATTTGCTTTGCCATAACGCCATGAACAGGCTTTCGAATTGTTGTCATTCCAATCATAATTTGTGCTTTTTATCAGTTTTGAGATTGCAAAGTTACTACATTTTTTTCATATATGCAAATAATAATTACTTTTTTTTCATTATTTTTATCATTTTCGCCCCTATTTCCATCATAATTATCATCAACACATCCAAAATTCACCTCAAAATCACATCTCTTATCACCATATATTCTACAAACTTCGTGCCATTCTTGGGCATTGGCAGGAATATTAATCTTTATAGTTATCTATCCACCAATCAATCCAGCGAACAACTTGACTAGCATATTCGCTATTGAGTTGCGGATATGCATCCAAAGGAAGTCCCCGCACACAGAAATGGGGGCACTACAAGGTCGGTGCCCTCGAAGGTACGGAAAAATTCTGACATGTGCAAATTTATTTGCAAAATTCCACAAAAAAACCGGCAGGATTGCTCCCGCCGGCCACAAATTTAACAGACTAATCCATTCCTTGCTATTCTACTTTAATCTCCTGTACCAGATCGGATTTGGGATCTTGCTCCTGCTTTGGTAAAGTGATGCGTAACACGCCGTGGCGCATCTTCGCTTGGATGCCTTGGCGGTCAATATCCTCCGGCAAGAGGATCTGTTGCTCGAACTTACGATAGTTGAACTCGCGACGGAGGTAACGGCACTCATCAGTGTTGCAGTCCTTTGGTTCCTTCTGTTCGTCTTTCTGCTCCAGGCTGACGAGCAGCGTGTTGTGATCAGTAATCGAAACAGAGAAATCCTCTTTACTGCGCCCGGGGGCGGCTAATTCGATGTGGTAATGTTGGCCATCTTCTGAGATGTTAATAGCAGGTTCGGATAATGCCGCGGTGCGGAGATTAGGCCAACCTTCACTGAAG
>JAZLHD010000005.1:0-9420 GCA_045616645.1 Paludibacteraceae bacterium | reverse complement strand
AAAGCGCAGTTCTCACCTACGGATAAACCGACATTACAGATGGGAACAATAACGTATATATTCAAATTAAATTAACATGAACTACTTGTTTTTGGACAACGGCTTCGAAGAGATAGAAGCCATCACTACCATTGATCTTTTACGTCGTGCAAACATCGCTTTGACCACCGTCAGCATTACAGGGCACCCTTTGGTTTTAGGTGCTCATAATATTCCCGTACAGGCAGACGGACAGATAGAAGACATTGATTTTTCGGATGCCGAAACACTCATCCTTCCCGGCGGAGCTTCTCATTTGGAGAGTTGCTCTATGCTGACCGACTTACTCCTCAAACACAACGACGAAGGCAAACTCATTGCTGCTATCTGCTATGCTCCTTCCGTATTAGGAAAGTTGGGTATACTCAAAGGCAAACAAGCTACTTGCTATCCGGGTTTTGAATCCGCTTTAGGCGAGAGTTATGTTGGCGGATTAGTCGTGGAATCGAAGAATATTATTACCGCTAAAGGTCCCGGATTGAGTAGCGACTTTGCTTTCTGCCTCATCGAGAAACTGGCCGGCAGCGAAGTGGCTGACCAAGTTTATGATACCGCACAATTCTAGATAAACTAGAAAAACTAGATAAACTATAATTATCAACAATCAATTATCAATATCAATTATGAAAAAGATTCTTTTATTCGCTGCGGTCTTGATGACGAGCGTAACTTTATTAGCCCAAGAGGCAGAAACAGAACAACCCAAATTGTGGAAATGGTCCGGTGTTATAGGTCTTAATGCTAACGGAACCGGTATGGTCAACTGGGCTGCCGGTGGTAACAACAATGTTGCCGGAAACGTGTTCGGTAAACTGAACTGTAACTACGACAAAGACGCTCTCAGTTGGGAGGCTAAACTCGATGTCGATTATGGAATGTCATATATCGATCAACAAAATGACAAACTGCAAAAGACTTCCGATCACCTCAATTTCGATACGAAGTTCGGTTGGGCTTTCCAACCCAAGTGGTATCTCACCGTTAATGCCGGTTTCCACACGCAGTTTGACCTTGGTCGTAAATATGAGGGTCTGAATGAGAAAAACCAGATTATCAGTAATATCCTCGCTCCTTCTTACACGGACATCTCGGTCGGCTTTGACTACAAACCCGTGGAGTTCTTCTCCCTCTATATGTCGCCTGTTTCCGGTCGTATCACTACCGCTTACTTAAGCGATAAGATGAACAAGAAATATGCTGACCTCTATCCTATTTCCGCTGAAAATGATGGTCTTCGCCAATCCTTACAAGAGGCTTACGGTACTTGGTATTTCGACAAGGAGAACAACAAGATTTATCGTAACTACCGCGCTGAATTAGGTCTGAATATCAAGGCTTCGCTCAACTACAAGTACAAAGACCTTACCTTAATGTCCAACCTCACTCTCTTCACTCCATACGCTTGGGACAAAGTACAAATGTATAGAAGTCAAGGGGATGATCCTACTTACATTACTCAAGCAGAATATGAAAAAGTTCCATTGCAAGATCTTTGGACACCTGATGGCTATCGTGATAACAACCGTCGTTTCGGTAATTTCGATGTAGATTGGGACGTTACGCTGAGTTATCAGTTCCTCAAATGCTTGAATATCACCCTCTTTACTGACCTTAAGTATGTCAATGGTCAGAAGATAGAGAGAGTCTATGATAAAGGAACGCCCGAAGAGCGTACCATCGCTGCGGAGCGCGTACAATTCCTCTCCAACCTTGGTATCGGTATTGGTTATAGTTTCTAAAACGGCTAAATGGCTAAACGGCTAAACCTGTTACAATGAGTGAATTAGAGACGTTGGAGCAAAACGTACAACTGCTGATTGAGCGTTATCGTGAATTGCAGGCCGCTAATCAGGCTTTGCAACGCACGAACGATGAGCAGCGGCAGGAGATCATGCGTTCTCATACTGAACTCACGACTTTACAACAGCAGTATCGTCAACTCCAAACGGCTCATTCCTTGTCCGCAACACCGGAGAATAGGGAAAAAGCCAAACAACAACTCACTGCTCTCATTGCCCGAGTAGACCAAGCTATAGCCGTATTAAAACAATGATGGAAGAAAGACAACAACACATCGTGCTGAAACTTGACACCCACAACGTGGCGTTGAATATCCCGGCTTCGCAAGAGGCATTGTATCGTGATGCCGCTACCTTACTTAACGAGCGATATCACTACTATCAGCGTGTACGACCGTCCGCTTCCATTGAGGAGATTTGGTTATACGTGGCTTTGGAGATCGCGGTGACATTACAATCCGACGTACGTAAGTCCTCCTCTGCTGAGATGGATAAACGCGCTTCGGTCCTTAACCAACTCATTAACAATACATTAAAATAGCCAAATTGTAAATAGTTAAATAGTAAATAAATTGTAAATTGTAAATGATCAAATTGTAAATAATCATGATTACTACTATTATTGTCGCAGTTGCCTCCTTACTTGTTGGCGCTGCAATATGTTTCGTAATCTTTCGATATTCCTCTGCTGGAATGCTGCGTAAAGCAGAAGAGGAGGCTGAGATAATAAGGAAAAAGAAAGAAGTAGAAGCAAAAGAAAAATTCATCGCCTTGAAGTTAGAGCACGACAACGCAATGCGTGCTGACGAACAACGCAAACAGGCGCGTGAACAGTCATTGAACCAGCGTGAGCAGAACCTCAACCAGAAACAGGGGGAACTGCAACGCCAACAAAACGAGGTTGCTCAGGCACAACAACAACTCGAACAACGCGAGAAAGCCATTGAGTATCGTCAAGCTGAGACAGACAAACTGCATAAGCAGGCTCAGCAACAGTTGGAACAACTGTCAGGCATGTCTGCTGAAGAGGCTAAGAAACAACTCGTTGAGTCCCTCAAAGATGAGGCTAAAACCAACGCCATGGCGTATATCAACGAGATCATGGACGAGGCTCGTTTGAACGCCAACAACGAAGCAAAGAAAATCGTTATTCAAACCATTCAACGTGTGGCTTCGGAGACAACGGCGGAGAGTGCTGTCTCTGTTTTCCATATTGATAATGAGGAGGTTAAGGGACGCATCATCGGTCGTGAAGGGCGTAACATCCGTGCTTTGGAAGCGGCTACCGGTGTCGAACTGGTCGTTGATGACACTCCCGAGGCTATCACCATCTCCGGTTACGATCCTATTCGTCGTGAGATTGCTCGCCTCAGTTTGCACCAACTCGTACAAGATGGTCGTATCCACCCTGCACGTATTGAAGAAGTGGTGGCTAAGGTTGAGAAACAAGTTGATGACGAGATTATTGAGACCGGTAAACGCACGACCATTGACCTTGGTATTCATGGTCTGCACCCCGAACTCATTCGCCTCATTGGTAAGATGAAATATCGTTCTTCTTACGGACAGAACCTGCTTCAACACTCGCGTGAGACCGCTAACTTGTGCGCGGTCATGGCTGCTGAATTGGGCATTAATCCCAAGGCTGCACGTCGTGCCGGTCTGCTCCACGATATAGGCAAAGTAGCCGAGAACGAGGAGGAACTGCCACACGCCGCTCTGGGTATGAAACTCTGCGAGAAATACGGAGAGAAACCTGACATCTGCAATGCCGTTGGTGCTCACCACGAGGAGTGCGAGATGACGACCCTCATCGCGCCTATTGTTCAAGCGTGTGATGCTATCTCGGGTGCCCGTCCGGGGGCTCGTCGCGAGATTGTGGAGACCTACGTTAAGCGTCTCAATGACCTTGAGAATATGGCAATGTCTTTCCCCGGCGTTATTAAGACGTATGCCCTTCAAGCCGGTCGCGAACTACGTGTCATTGTGGGTGCCGATAAGATCTCCGACAAGGATACCGAGTTACTCAGTTTTGACCTCGCTAAGCGTATTCAAGACGAGATGACCTATCCGGGACAAGTCAAGGTGACGGTCATTCGCGAAACTCGCGCAATTAACTATGCCAAATAAAATCTTTTTTATTGTTTGCCTCTTGCTGCTTGTCGCTTGTTCCGACAAGCAAGGCAAGGAGGTGAAAGAAGGCAAAGACTCCAAAACAAAAACGGAGGTAACCTATCAAGCGGAACCTAATAGTCCTTGGGGATCGTTTACGATGCCTGTCAAAGAGGCAACCTATGCCCTTCAGGCACCGGCTTCGCAGCAAGACGAATCTTTGGTCCAATGGAAAATTAAGGTTTATTGTGCGGAGGAGGACTTGTTTATAAATGCGGATAAGATGACCTATCCGGAGGGTACGATTAGGTCTTATAATAGTTCTCGCAAAACGTTTAAGGTTTCTGCTCGTGACAGTGCTGTCTATTTGTTCACCGTTTCTAATACAGATTGGATAGTTCGTACAAATATTAATTATCAATAATATGGAAAACTCAGAAAATTCGGAACAATCGTTAACGTTTGACAAACGCTCGGAACGTTTGCGTGGAGAGGAATATGATCAAGTCTCCTCTCGCACTTTTAATCTTGTTATGGTTCTTACCATCCTTTATGGATTGGTGCTTAATGTGGCTCTTGTTCATTATGCTGCAGCCCCTTTGATTCAGTGGATAGCGGGTTGTGCAAATCCCAAAGGTATAATTACTCTCTTTTTCGTTGGGTATTTTGTTGTCTCTTTGGTGGGTATTATTCTATCCGGATGGTCAACCAATCCTGTTGTCAGTTTCATAGGTTTCAGTCTTGTAGCGTTTGCTTTTGGCGTGTTACTTTGTTTCTTTGTTCCTCATTTTCAAGAGGTTATTGTTTTTCGTGCAATAGGTATAACAGCGTGTGTGACATTGGTCATAGCGGTTATGGCAGTCGCTAATCCGAATATCTTTTTAAGTATGGGAAAAGCGTTGTTCATCACCCTTTTGGTGGGTCTCATTGCCGAAATAGTGGTTACGTTTATCTTCAAATATACGGGTACCGTTTTTGATTGGATTTTCGTGATTGTTTTCTCTGGTTATATAGGGTACGATGTGGCTCGTTCGCAGCAATATTCCAAGACGTTAGATAATGCTGTTGACTGTGCGGTGGACTTATATATGGATATTATCAATCTTTTCGTACGTCTTCTATCTATTTTGGGAAAAAAGAAATAAAGAGCCTTCAATTTAACCTATTTTCTTTGCAAAATAAAAATAATTGTATTTTTGCTTGCAGGTATCAAATTTTTTTCGTACCTTTGCAGCCGAAATACACGCACGCATACACATATATTTGATATATGGTGATTAACTTTATTTATTAACTTTAAAATTTAATGCTTATGAGAAAGTTTTTTTCATTAGTCGTTGCTTCTATTTTAGCAACAACCTCTCTCTTCGCTGCTGAGGTAACCGTCACTAAGACGATTGCTGAAGTACAAGCGTACAACAATTGGGAAACCCAGTATGTAGATCAAAATGGTTTCTGGCATCGTACACTGAATTTGGATGAGAACATCCAAATGGCGGCTCTTCCTGATGATCCGACAGGCGAAACTAAAAATGGTGTTCTCTTTTTGAACGAAACCACCTCGGCTCCTACTGATTGGCGTGTTTATCAAGCACGTGGTACCTTCCAAATCATTGCCAAGGAAGGCTGTGTACTGAAATCTGCAACGTTTGATTTTAACAACAAAAATAATGGTTGCTTAGTGTATGGTGGCAAAAATTACACTAAGGGAAAAACGATTACCTTTGACGGCACCAAAGCCCTTGAAGAGATTGCTGTAGGTTCGACTTCCGGCTCTACCAGTGGTCAAGCTCGTATCACCAGTTTCACTGTTGTTTATGAGAAAAAGGAAACTCCCACTCCTGCCACGAAGACCATCTACTGCAAGATGGAGCAAGGTTGGTGGAAAGTCGATGGCGCTGCCGTTGGTTGCCATTCTTGGGGAACTCCCGGTCCCGGTACCGATTGGCCCGGTGTTCGAATGACCCCTGTAGAGGGCGAAACGGATCTTTGGTCTATTGACTTAGACTTAGAGAAGGTTCAAAATGTTATCTTTACTCGTGTTTCTCCTTTGGGGACTGCTCTTGCTGATTGGGGTGCAAAGACGAAGGATTTGACAATTCCTACAAATGGCGACAATCTGTTCACCATCACCACCTCATCCGAAAGTTGGGGTGACCCGGGTTGCGAAGGCGAGTGGAGCGTATATGTTCCGACTGTTCCTTGCACTCCGAACTTTGGTTTGATGATTGACGAGACTACCTATCAAGAGGGTACTTTCAATGAGACAGAAAGCCAATGGGAAGTAAAGGGTGTATCTCTGACGGAAGATCAAGCACTCACGTTGTATAATCTTTGCGAAGAAACCGCGTTTATGCCTAAAGTCGGTAACTTTGGTGAAGTGTTCGATGTGGATGCCAAGGCAATGATTGTTAAAGAGACGGCAATCTATGATTTCTATATCAAACTGATTACAGATGCCGACGAACTTTGGGTAGTGAAACATGTGGTTGAGGAGTTGCCTCAAATCACGGAAGCTCCTAAGTCTTGGGCAGGCGAATATGTTATCACTGCAATGAAGGACGAAAACACCGCATTGGTATGGACGGGTGTTGATGCCGGTCAATGCCGTGTTGAAGCTCCTGTTGCTGACAATAAACTGACAAACAATGATTTTGTTAAGGTGATTGTAGAAGCTCTCCAAGAGGGTGGCTATAGCATAAAAGTTAAAGGTGGAACGAATGATGGTAAGTATCTTACCCAAAAAGCCAAACCGGATTACAATAATGCTCTTAGTTTCGTTGACACTCCCATTCGCGTGGACATCGAAATGAATAAGGATGGTTTGGTCGATATCTATCAAACAATCAGTGCAACGCAAAAAGTATATCTGCTTTACAATGCGCAATCGGGTACCTCTAATGAGCGTTTCCGCTTCTACAAAGGTTCCAACTATGGTGGAGCTAACTATAAGTCGCTGACGTTGTTCGGTACCGTAGCTCCGGTAATGAATTATGATACAACGATGTATGTTGCCGGTAACTTTACGGATTGGCAAAACGAGATGATTGAACTTCCTGCCAAGGTTGATTTCCCGGCAGACTCTACACTTGAGTTTAAGCAAGTTCGCGTGATTACGACCACGGACGAAGGTGGTAAGGTTGTTAAACAAGACACCACTTGGTACGGTCAAGCCGGTAAGGGCAACTTTATGACTCGTGAGAGCAATGCTTGGTTGCTTGATGGAGCAAACAATGTCTTCGCAAAGACCGACGTTGAAGGAACTTATACCTTCAGTCTGAATGATAAGGGTGAGTTTGTGATTACTTGGCCTATTACGTACTATCTGAAGAACAACTGGGACAACGGCGAATGGTCTTGGAAAGAGATGAAGGCTGACGAAGAAGGTTATGTATTGGATAGCGTAGTCTTTGGTGGTACGGGTGTTAACCTGAATACCGCAAAGAGTGACGAAGGAGCTAAATGGTTTGATCTGAAGTCTCTCAAGTACAACGATGAAGATACCATCCAAGCTTTGGATACGGTTCGCTTCGAATTGGCAATCAGCGAGAAGGACACCGTTCTGACCGCTATCCTGTTAGGTCGTCCGGCTCCTGTAGCACGCAAAGAGTTTGTGTTTGTAGCCGGTGCAGCAGCAGACAGTGATCCTGCTATGTTTGCCATCACTTGGGGTAAGGATGGTTCCTCTGAGCAGGTTAAGATGGAGAAACAGGAGGAAGCCCTTTATGCAGCCGATATCTTAGCCACCGTAGATAGCGTAGTCTTAGTACGTTGCGCTACAGGTGCTACAGAGATTATCTGGGGTGAAGGTACGAACGTATGGAATCAGACAGCTAACTATGCATTGTGCGATACGATGTACTTTGGTGAATGGACAGAGGAAGGTCTCTTCACGCTTACTTGCGAAGCACCGAAACCTGTAGAGACCAAGTACTACGCTAAGAATAACTGGAATGGAGCTGCTGAATGGTCTTGGCTTGAGTTGGTTCCGTCAACCGTAGATGATGTTTATATGTTGGACACCATAGTCTTTGGTGGTACGGGTGTGAACGTCAACAACAAAGCGGACGATGCTGATGCTCTTTACTTTGCAGCAGATAAGATTGTCGTGTTGAATGATCTTGATGGTATACCCTTCCCCTATGTCCCGGAGCCTCGCAAACACGATACTATCCTATATGCTCCTGTTCGCACGGGTGGCGTCTTGGAAGCACCGACGCTGCTTGCCGGTGACACCATCAAACTATTCTTCAACGCAGCCGATAGCACGTTGAAAGCCTTCATCGTCGGTCGTCCTACTCCTCCTACTCCTAAGTACTACGTTACCGGTAATGAAGCATTAGTTGGTGTTGACAATGCTTGGAAAGCAGATGCTATTGAGATGGATGGTACCACATATACCTTTGCGGAATTAGCTGTCGGAGAGTATAAGATGAAAGTGACCAACGGTACATGGGAGCAATCTTGGGGTTACAGCGACCTCAGCGAGACCCTTTCTATCGAGGGACTCTCGACCGATGGTGACAACAACATCTGCTTCACTGTTTATACTCCGAATGATGTTACGATTACCATTAGTGAAGGTCATATCCTTATTATTAGCGGTAACTTCAAACCGGTAGAACCCGCCGAAGAAGGCTTTGGTATCATCTTAGGTGATGGCACAACCGTTAAGGGTGAGAAGAACGAAGGACAAACCGAGTTCATAGAGTACGTGATTGTAGCTGAACTTGAAGCCGGTGCAACTTTCCAACTCTACGACTTTGCTAATACAGCCGCTTGGACGGAAAGCAATATTGACGAAGCTTCTACTCCGAACGTAAAAATCAATAACGATGTTTACGAGGTATCGGCTACCGGTAAGTACACCATCTATCTGAAGATGTACGGACCTGAGAACAACCAAGTTTACTTCGCATTTAAAGGCACAGATCCTACGCCTGTAGAGGTTGTTTTAATGCCAACAAGCAATGTGGCTAGTGCTTATTCGTCCGGTAAACCTTCTTCCGGTCGTGAGGCTATCAATGCCTTCAATGGTTCCGGTCTGACCGATAATGGTGATGGCACTTATAAGCACGGAACAGCGGTTAGTGGTATTTGGGTAACAGCTAACGAAACGGATAATGGTAAACAAAGTTGTAAGCAATGGATTGCCGTTAAGTTCAATGAGCCGATTAATTTGGCAAAGATGCATATTTGGAACATGAACTGGAAGAACGGAGCTACTTTGTATAATGATCGCAGTTTGAAGGATGTAGAAGTTTATGTATCTTCTTCTGATGCTGCCGATTTGTATAACACCAAGTATGATGATGTATCGGGTGTATGGACATTAGCAACTACGTTGGATATGCCTCAAGGTCCGTGTGATGCAGAATATTTGGGTGAAGAATATGCATTGTCTAAAGTACAAAATAATGTTACTTGGGTAATGTTCCGTGTATTGACGAACTATCGTGAGACAGCGACT
>JAZLHD010000004.1:0-21307 GCA_045616645.1 Paludibacteraceae bacterium | reverse complement strand
AAAGTTGGTAGAAAAGTTGGTAGAAAAGGCGAAACTCAATGGAGATGATTTATCGGAAAGAAGAATTGCCATACTTCGCCTTATAATAGGGAATCCAAAGATCTCTATATCCAAAATGGCAGAGCAACTTCAAGTCAGCAGCACATCTATTGATAAGCATCTTGAATATCTCCGCAAACAATATATTCGTCGCGTAGGAGGCGATAAGGGAGGACATTGGGAGGTTATCGAATAATATATAAATTTGCATATATCGAAAAAAAGTTGCAATTTTGCAAGCGAAAAATATAACAAGTTATGAACGAACACGTACAAACTTACATCAAGGAAATCAACACCATGTATCAAACGGATAATGCTCGTGAACATGCTTACCGCCCTATGTTACAGCGGTTGTTGTCTGCGCTACTTCCTCATTACAAGGTTATCAATGAACCGGCACGCATAGATTGTGGAGCGCCGGATTTTATGCTCATGAAAGGCGATACGCCGATGGCATTTGTGGAGGCAAAGGACCTGAACGATGGGGACTTGGATGGACAGCGCCTACACAAGGAGCAGTTTGTGCGCTATAAACAGTCGTTAGATACGATTGCGTTTACTGACTATTTAGATTTTCATCTATATATTGAGGGTGAGTTTATAGACTCCGTTCGCATTGCAGAGACTCATGGGGCAAAGATTGTCGCTCTGCCCGAGAATGAGGACAAGTTCTTACAAATCATAGAGTGCCTGCGCAATGCCAAACCACAAAAAATAACGAGTAGCAAGAAACTGGCAAAACTAATGGCAGCCAAGGCTCGCTTGCTTCGCAATGTGATAGAGAAAGCCATTGAGCAAGACCCCGAAGGAACGACAGACTTATCGGGTCAGATGAGTGCTTTTAAGGATGTGCTTATTCATGACCTTAATGCTCGAACGTTTGCGGACATCTATGCTCAGACGATAGCTTATGGTATGTTTGCAGCGCGTCTTTATGATGCCACGCCCGAGACGTTTGATCGCCAAGAGGCGGCAAATCTTATTCCCAAGAGTAATCCGTTTTTGCGTAAAGTCTTCCAAGACATAGCCGGTTATGATTTAGATGAGCGTATAGCGTGGATTGTGGATGATTTGGTGGCGGCTTTTGCGGCAACGGATATGCCTAAGATTATGGCGAACTTTGGTAAGACAACCGGTCAGCAAGACCCGATATTGCATTTCTACGAAGACTTCCTGTTTGAGTATGACCCATCGACCAAGAAGTCGTGTGGCGTTTATTATACTCCTCAGCCGGTGGTTAACTTCATTGTTCGTGCGGTGGATGAGATATTAAAGAACGACTTTCATTTGCCGCAAGGTTTAGCGGATGTCAGTAAGGTAGAGGTGGAGCGCGAGATAGAGCAAGATAAGAAGCACAAGAAGCAGAATGTGTCTGTTCATCGCGTACAAGTATTAGACCCCGCTACAGGTACGGGTACTTTCTTGGCAGAGACGGTTAGGCAGATTAAGAGTAATATGGCGGGAAAGATGGGTGTTTGGCAACAGTATGTGCAGGAACATTTATTGCCTCGTTTGCACGGCTTTGAGTTAATGATGGCACCTTATACGATTGCGCACCTTAAGTTAGGGTTAGAGATCTATGGAGACCATCCCGAACAGACTTCGGATAAACGTCTGCAAGTCTATCTGACCAACTCGTTAGAGGAATATAACAAAGAACCTCGCACGCTGTTCTCGCAATGGTTAGCCTTGGAAGCCAGCGCAGCAGATAGTATTAAGAAAGATGCGCCAATAATGATAATGCTTGGCAATCCGCCTTATAGTGTGTCATCAAATAACAAAGGCGAGTGGATAGAAGGACTACTATCAGATTATAAGAAGAACCTCAATGAGCGCAATATACAGCCTTTGTCGGATGATTATATTAAGTTTATTCGTTTAGGGCAAAATTACGTAGAACGTAATGGAGAAGGAGTGTTGGCTTATATTAGTAATAATAGTTTCCTTGATGGATTGATACACCGCCAAATGCGTCGGGAGTTAATGCGCTGCTTTGATAAGATATACGTCATTGACTTGCACGGCAATTCGCGTAAGAAAGAGACTTGTCCCGATGGTAGCAAGGACGAGAATGTGTTTGATATAATGCAGGGCGTAAGTATCAATATCTTTGTAAAGACCAAAGAGCACAAAGATTGTGAGGTACACCATCTCGATTTATACGGGACAAGAGAAAGCAAATACGATTTTCTTAGTAAGAATAGCTTGCACAGTATTCCTTGGACGCAATTAGAGCCGAAAGAGCCATCCTTGTTCTTTGTTCCAATGGATTTTAGTTATCAAGAAGAATATGAAAAAGGAATTAAAGTAGATGAACTATTCCCTATTTTTAACACAGGCATAGAATCAGGGAAAGATGCCTTATTTGTTGGAGAAAATGAAAAAAATATTCTCCAAAATATCCAGTTTGTATATGATGGTGACCCAACTACTCTACAGCAATTTGAAATTAAAGATACTGATTCATACCGCTTAGCATCCAAATTTAAGGAAAGTAAATATACAGAGAAAGCCATTCATAACATTCAATATCGTATTTTTGATTTTAAGAAGATATATTACGAGCCAAAAATTTTAAGAAGGTCTTTTTATGATGTTATGCGCCATATGCTACAACCTAATTTGGCACTACTTGTAAAAAGAGGATTCCCTTATCAAGATCGTGGTCAGGGGTTTGTTGTTAATTGCATCTCAGATAGGCGTACTTGGTCTTGTTCTGGAATGCAAGGGTCTGAATGCGTCTTCCCCCTCTATTTATATCCCGAAGACGGCAGCATAGATACTGAGAAACGCCTCAATATGAACGAGGACATCCTCAAACGAGTGGCAGAGATAATCAACTATCCGTTCCCATTAGAAGCCTTGGGAGTGCGGTTGTTTGATTATATTTATGGAGTGCTACACTCTCCGTCCTATCGCGAGAAATATAAGGAGTTCTTAAAAGTGGACTTCCCTCGCGTTCCTTATCCAACGGATGCCGCCGAATTTGATAAGTTTGCAAGTGTTGGGCACAATTTGCGCGAACTTCATCTTATGCACAATATCCAAGTAGGCAATGAGGCGGCATTTAATATCGGCGGAACGAATATAGTGGAGAAAGTGACCTATCGTGAGAGCCGCGTTTATATCAATGAGCCGCAGTATTTCGATAATGTGCCCGAACTGGCTTGGAACTTCTTCATTGGAGGTTATCAACCGGCACAGAAATGGCTCAAAGACCGCAAAGGAAGGGAGCTGAGTTATGACGACATCGACCATTATCAAAAGATTATTGCCGTCTTACTCGAAACCGATAGATTAATGAAACTGCTCTAACTCATAATCCCCTCACCCCATCCAACATATTGTCCGTGCCAACTTCCACAAAACCACATTTGTCTTTTGCCTTTAACGCAAGTGTAATCACAAGAGCTGACGGGGATATCACGGGGACGTTACGGGGACATTACCGAACAATGTTCGTTCTAAACCCTTGGCGGAATTGGCGGAGTTGGCGGTTTCGTGAACAAACCAATTCTGTCCGCGAAAATTCGAATTAAAAACCTAATCCCCCTATTTACAGTCTTGTAACTGTGTGAGGATAAGTGAGGGAAGTTGAGGAATTCGGGAATTTCACTATCGCAAGCGTGTCTGTTAACGTAGCAATAACGTAGCATAATAGGCCCTACGTAGGCTTGACAAATCATTCTTTTAATGTTATGTTTTCCCGAAAAGTTCGTAATCAAAATAATAGAGGGCGTTTAGTTTAGAGTGGAGAGTTTAGAGTGTAGAGTTGTTGAAAGTGGAAAGTTGAAAGTTGGAAAGTTGATGAATTATGAGAGGGGTGAGACCCTCGAATGAGTGTCGAGAGAGTGTCGGCCGACCCTCGACTAAAAAAGAGAGTTAAAATACTGCCATAAACGAATACAATATATGAGAAAATGCAAAATAATTTGCATATATCAAAAAAAAGTAGTAATTTTGCAGCGCAATTTGATAATATAGTAAACTGCTATATACTTTTTATGATAACGAATAATTCATATCCTCGCTGGGAACAACGCTTTGAAAGTTATACGAAAGCGCTTGGTCGTTTAACAGCTATCGTCAACGAGAGTCTGTCACGTCCTCTAAATGAATACGAGCAAGATGCTATGATTCAACGTTTTGAGTTTACGCACGAGTTGGCGTGGAAGTTGATGAAGGCGTATGCAGAGTATCAGGGCGAGTTAGATATCACGGGATCTAGAGACGCTATTCGTTGGGCATGCAATAATAATATAGCGGAGGACGGACATGTATGGTTAGAGATGTTGCGTAGTCGCAACGAAACGAGTCATGATTATGATGAACAATTAGCAGGTGAAACTGTTAAAAAGATTAAGGAGTCCTATTATGCTGTTCTTTTAGCATTCGGGAAGACTATGGCAAAAAAATTAACATCACAACCGAAAGATTTGTTTGAATAATATGTTTGGACTAACGGATACGGAACTCTATCAATTGAAATCAGTTCTATTGACGTATAAAGGGGTAAAGAAAGCTATCCTTTACGGTTCACGTGCTCGTGGTACTTATCGCCCGTATTCAGATGTTGATATTGCTTTAGTCGGTCCATCCCTTTCCTTACCGGATTTGGCGATATTAGATATGCAGATAGATGATTTATATCTACCCTATACGGTGGATTTGAACGCCTTGCATCGCATTAAGAATCCCGCCTTATTGCGTAACATTGCCCAAGAAGGTGTTGCTATTTTGTAAAGTTCCTTTGCAGGATAGTCCGGATTGCCCGGAACGCGACAATTGACCCGTAAAAAACATGCAATTTAGTGTATTTTACGAACACGCTTCGGTAATCGTTCGGTAACCATTCGGTGATCATTCGGTCTGCTCTCGTGATTACTCCACAAAAGACATTGTGATATCGCGGACCATCATCTCAATAGAGGTGATACCGTTGAAGGTGTTTTCGGTCAGTTCATAAACGACATCCACCGGATTGCCGTTTTGTATATGCAAAGCCAAATCGCCCTTGCCAAAGGCTATACCACTGATAGCCGACGTGCGGTCGGTGAGGTCGAGTTTGAGGTGCTCGCCCGTCTTACCACAACGTTTGGTATAACGGTTATTGATCATCTTACGCGTCAAGAACAACGGACGCGGGTTCTCCGGCCCAAAAGGTTCAAGACATTTTAACACTTTTAATAATTGCGGCGTGATATCCGCCAAATCAACCTCCGCCTCAATATTGAGCGTCGGCTGTTTCTGCTCAGGCAAAATATGCGCCTGAACATACTGCTCAAACCGCTGTTTGAAAGCCTCTAAGTTCGCTTCAGGAAGCGTCAATCCTGCCGCAAAAAGATGACCACCAAACGTAGTGAGCAAATCCGAACACGAGTCAATCGCCGAATACAAATCAAACCCTTCCACCGATCGAGCAGAACCCGAAATAAGACCATTCTCACCACAAGACGTTAAGACAATCGTGGGACGATAATAAGTCTCAATCAGTTTAGAGGCAGCGATACCGACCACACCTTTGTGCCACGAAGGGTCATAAACGACCGTCGTACAATATTGGTCATTATCAGGACGATTGGCTAACTGCTCCAACGCTGCGGCCGTAATCGTATCCTCCTTGCCCTTGCGTTCTTGATTATATTGGTCCACGGATTGGGCAAGAGCAAGCGCCTCGTCAAAATCCGTAGATAGCAGCAGTTTAACCGCCTCCGAACCACTCTTCATTCGACCGCAAGCATTGATGCGAGGCCCAATCTTAAACATCAAATCCGTGATGTTAAGGGTCGGCTGAGTACCATCGGGTTTATTGCCTAACGCCGTTTGTATAAGCGCCTTAGGTCCAATGAACGGCTGCGTGTTGAGTTGCTGCAAACCAAAATATGCCAACAACCTATTCTCGCCCGTCAGCGGCACAATATCTGAAGCAATAGACATAGCAGTAAATTGCAGAAGAGGATATAAGACCGTTGCACTGAAAGACCGTTGCACTGAAAGACCGCCTTCGGCTGAAAGATATTTTTGGGTGTAGGCTTGGCAGAGCTTGAACCCCACACCACAACCGGAAAGGTGCTTATAAGGATAATCATCATCGGCGCGCTCCATATCCAAGACTGCTACCGCTGCGGGAAGGGTATCGCCCGGCGTATGGTGGTCACAGATGATAAAGTCGATACCTTTTTGAGTCGCATAATCCACTTTATCCACCGCCTTGATACCACAATCGAGGGCGATGATAAGCGTAGCACCTATGGATTGGGCATAGTCAATGCCTTGGAAAGAGATGCCGTAGCCCTCTTTGTAACGATCGGGGATGTAATAGTTTAGAGTGGAGAGTTTAGAGTTTAGAGTAGTGGAAAGGAACGAGTAAACGAGGGCGACGGAAGTCGTGCCATCCACATCGTAATCCCCATAAACAAGGATATGCTCACCCGACTCAATGGCGCGATGAAGACGCTCAACTGCCTTGTCCATGTCCTTCATCAAAAAAGGGTCGTGGAGTTGGTCTAACGATGGGCGGATATACGTTCGCGCCTCATCAGCAGACGAGATGCCTCTATCCACAAGCATCTGTGCAGACAAGGAACTGATATGCAGTTCTTTAGATAATTGTTCACACAACTGTTGTTGCTCGGTAGTTAACTCTTTAATCTTCCAATTCATAGGGGTCAGCGTCTTGGTAAAGGGGTAAAACGGTTCGATAATGGCGCAGCGCCTCAATATCAAACGTGGCTATTTTTGTGGTTTGTTCATCGTTCGCAAACACAACAAGCGGTTCGGGATGGGAGCCATACGCCACCGAGTGACCGTTATAATGCAGTCCCTTATCATCCTCTCCCACCGGATTGACCGCAGCGACATAACACTGATTCTCAATCGCCCGAGCCGGAACTAACACATCCCAATAAGGGATACGACACTCCGGCCAGTTGGCACAGACAAGGAGGATATCGTAAAGGTTCTCTCTATCCTGTCTCAACCAAACAGGGAACCTTAAATCATAACAGATAACCAAACGGAAACGCACTCCTTTATATTCAATAATGGGTTTGGTCGTACCCGCCGTGAAAAACTTATTCTCTCCTCCATGAGCATAGAGGTGGCGTTTATCAACAAAAAGAGGGCTCTCGTTGGGTTTGATAAAGAAACCGCGATTATAAAGTTTGCCTTGGTTAGAACAAATAAACGACCCCACGATAGCGATGTCAGTTTCGTTCGCGAGGCGTTGAAGGGTGGTGACGGTCTCACCATCAATCGGTTCTGCCAGTTCGGGTTGAGAGGTGACAAAACCGGTAGTGAACATCTCCGGCAAGAGAGCGATATCCGCTTGCCCCTGTAGGCTACGGATACGCTCTACTGCTGCCTGAAGATTACGTTTTTTATCCGCCCAAAAAAGGGTATATTGCAGAATAGCAATACGCATTATCCTTTTTGTTTGGTGGCGGGTTTGCCGGAGATGCTTTCGCGCATCGTGGTATCGGCTTGGATATTCTGCATACGGTAATAATCCATGATACCAAGATTACCATTGCGGAAAGCTTCTGCCATAGCTTGCGGAACAAGCGCCTCTGCCTCAATCACTTTAGCACGAGCTTCTTGAGCCTTAGCTTTCATCTCTTGCTCCGTAGCAATAGCCATAGCACGACGCTCCTCTGCTTTAGCTTGAGCGATGTTCTTATCAGCATCCGCTTGGTCCATCTGGAGTTGAGCACCGATGTTCTTACCTACATCAATATCTGCGATATCAATAGACAAGATCTCAAAAGCAGTACCGGAGTCCAAACCTTTATTAAGCACCAACTTAGAGATACTGTCGGGGTTCTCAAGCACCTCTTTGTGACTACCTGCCGAACCAATGGAAGATACAATACCTTCACCTACACGGGCAAGAACAGTGTCTTCACCGGCACCACCGACGAGTTGTTTGATGTTAGCACGAACGGTAACACGAGCTTTAGCAATCAACTGAATACCATCTTTAGCCACAGCCGAAACAGGAGGTGTGTCAATCACCTTGGGGTTAACGGACATCTGTACAGCCTCAAACACATCACGACCGGCAAGGTCAATAGCCGTTGCCATTTGGAAGGTGAGGTCAATGGAGGCTTTGTTAGCACTTACCAAAGCGTGTACAACGCGCTGGATATTACCACCGGCAAGGTAGTGAGCCTCTAATCCGTCACGCTTAACGTCAGTCAAACCGGCCTTGTGGGCTTCAATAAGACAGTTAACAATCAGTGTGGGGGGCACCTTACGGATGCGCATTAAGAACAACTGTACCAACGAGATACGAACACCACTGACTTGGGCATTGATCCACAACATGAATGGTACATAATACATGAAGATGATGAGAAAAATGGCAACAATTGCCAATACCACAATTTCAAAAAGAGTCATAATAATTATTTTTTAAGTTCGTTAATTTTTTTACCGGGATCAGCAAGACCGACTTTCGAATCAATCTGAGAGTCCAGTCCCATCTTTTCAATCGCGTGACTACGGAAGAACCAATAGATAGCGACAATAGCGAGCAATAAACTTGCACCGAGCACAATATGCCCGGCCATGTGACTAATCTTAAGATAAGCCACTACTACAGCGCCGGCAAGCGCTCCAAAACCGGATATTCCCGCTATTCCAAAACCGGGAAGAAGGAACATCTCAGCCACAAGCAGACCTACGCCAACGAGAACCAAAAGGATAACAATAAGTGTGTACATAAGCGTAAAAATTTTTTTTCACGCTGCAAAGATACAAAATATCTTTGATATATGCAAGAAAAAAAATAAATTTGCACATATAAAAAAAAAGTTGTACCTTTGCAGCCCGAAACGAAAAATGCCTATTTTAGGGGCTTACAGCGAAAATACACCTATATATAATATATATAAAAAAAATGAGTAAAAATTTAGTTATTGTCGAATCTCCCGCCAAAGCGAAGACGATTGAGAAGTTTTTAGGAAGTGATTTTAAGGTTCTATCCTCCCAAGGTCATGTACGTGATATTGAGAGTATGGGAGGGAATAATATGGGCATTGATTTTAAAAACAACTATGCCCCCAACTACGCCATTGATAAAAATAAAGAAAACCTCATTGCTACCCTACGCAACGAGAGCAAAAAAGCGGACATGGTTTGGCTCGCAAGTGATGAAGACCGCGAAGGAGAAGCCATTGCTTGGCACTTGAAAGAAGTACTCAACCTGGACGAGAAAAAAACCAAACGTATTGTCTTCCACGAGATAACAAAAGACGCTATCCTCAATGCCATCCAAAACCCGCGCAACATCGACTACCAGTTAGTGCACGCACAACAAGCACGTCGTGTCCTCGACCGTATCGTTGGTTTTGACCTATCACCTATCCTTTGGAAGAAAATCACCACCGACCTCAGCGCAGGACGAGTACAAAGCGTCGCCGTACGCCTGATTGTGGATAGAGAAAAAGATATTGAGAACTTCAAATCAAGCTATAACTACCACGTAACGGCGGAGTTTACAGGAAGCAACCCTGGTGATGCCAGCGTCCTCAAAGCTGAGTTAGACAAACCTTTTGCTAACAAAAAACTGGCAATGGACTTTTTGGAACTTTGCCAAAAATCCCTCTTCAAAATAGAAGATGTCAGCAAGAAACCCGGTCGTCACACACCCGCACCTCCGTTTACGACCAGTTCCTTACAACAAGAGGCGGCTCGCAAACTCAAATTCCCTGTATCCAAAACGATGCGTTTAGCCCAATCGTTGTACGAAGCCGGTAAAATAACTTATATGCGTACCGACAGCGTCAACCTCAGCACATTAGCCCTTGCTACCTGCAAAGAAGAGATTATCAAGATGTATGGCGAACGCTACCACCATAGACACCAATACACCACCACCAGCAAAGGAGCACAGGAAGCGCACGAAGCTATCCGTCCTACCTACATGAGCGTACATAAAGCCGGTGAGAACAGCGAAGAGGAACGTCTATACGAACTGATTTGGAAACGCACCCTTGCCAGTCAAATGGCGGATGCCGAACTCGAAACCACCCACATCACCGTTAGCATGACCGGTAGCCCACGCCAGTTCGTAGCACAAGGCGAAGTGGTTGTGTTTGACGGATTTATGCGAGCATACGTACAGTCCGTGGACGATACCGAAGAAAACACCACCACCTTACTGCCCATGATGGCAATCAAAGAACGACTGAAATTGCGCAGCGCTAATGCTATACAGAGTTTCAAAAAAGCGCCCTATCGCTATAACGAAGCCACCCTTGTCAAAGAGATGGAAGGACTGGGTATCGGTCGCCCCAGTACCTACGCCACAATTATCGAAACCATCTTACAACGACACTATGTGGAGAGAGGTTCCTTCTATGGTACCAAACGGAATTTTACGACCCTAACTCTGCAAAACGGTAAGATTACCGAAAAACAGAAGTCAGAAATGGCAAATGTGGATTTGCAAAAACTCTTCCCCACCGATTTGGGACGATTCACTACGGATTTCTTAGTCGCCACTTTCCCCAATATCCTCAGCAACGACTTTACCGCCAAAGAAGAGGAGGCATTTGACCTTATTGCCGAAGGAAAAGAGGATTGGGTGAAGACCGTAGACGATTTCTATAAAGAGTTCCACCCCGTCATCGAAAAAATAGAACCCGGCAAACTCAAAGGCATCCTTCTTGGTACGGATCCTAAGACCGGAGGCGAAGTGAGAGGAAAAATAACCAAAACCGGCAGTTGTGTGCAACTATCCACCGACGAAAACAGCAAACCTATCTTTGCCAGCCTTAAGAAAGGACAGTCTATCTATAAGATTACCTTAGCCGAGGCCCTTGAGTTGTTTGAAAACGCCCTTCCTATCACTGTTGAGATCGATGGAGAAGAAGTTATTATCAACGAAGGAAAATATGGTCCATATCTTAAAACCGCTAAAGGATATGTCAGCATCCCAAAAAACCAAGACCCAAGAAACCTCACCAAGGAAGATATTCGCGCTTTGATGGCTAAACAAAACGAGAGTGCGGAGCCTATCCAAGATTGGGGAGACGTACAGATCCTGAATGGACGTTACGGAGCCTATATCAAAACCAAAGAGGGTAATTGCCATCTTCCTAAGGGAACAAATCTGCAAAATCTGACCAAAGAGGACTGTTTAGCCCTGTATCAAAAGAGTAAAGACGAACCAAAAATGCCAAAAAAACAATATTATAAGCGAAAAAGTGCAAAATAATTTGTGTATATCAAAAAAAAGCAGTAATTTTGCACTCGGTTTTGAAAAAGAACCGTGAGCGAGTACGCTTCAGCGATCGAAGTGACCGCAGGGAACGAGCACGCAAAGCGATCGAAGTGAACAAAGTGAACGAGCACGCAAAGCGATCGAAGCGAACATCGTGAGCGAGAAGTAGCGCAGTTGGTAGCGCACCACGTTCGGGACGTGGGGGTCGGGCGTTCGAGTCGCCTCTTCTCGACTAAGAGAGAAGTATTTAGTTAAATACTCAGTAGTCGTAAAAAAGGAGTTCATTTGGGCTCCTTTAAAATTGAAAATAATAATTATTGAAATATGAAAGTAAAAGTTAGTAACGTTAATCCTGTTGCGTGGAAAGAAGTTATTGTTCACGCCAAACTTCCTGCAAAACTCAACAAACTGCAAGAGATTGCCAACAACCTCTGGTGGGTGTGGAACTCGGATGCAAAGAATATCTTCCGTTATATCGACAACGATGCTTGGCATAAGGCACAATCAAACCCGATCATGCTGCTCAATATCATCAGCTATGAGAAGATGTTAGAACTCAGCCAAGACGCTAAGTTCATGGCCCAACTCGACAAGACTTACGACGAGTTCCGCACTTACATGGACGCGAAAAAAGATACTTCCAAGCCCTCCATCGCCTATTTCTCAATGGAATATGGTTTGACCCATATTCTAAAGATTTACTCGGGTGGTCTGGGTATCCTTGCCGGTGACTACCTCAAAGAGGCTTCCGACTGCAACGTCGATATGACCGCTATCGGTTTCCTCTATCGGTATGGATATTTTACACAAACACTCTCGCCCGAAGGACAACAGATTGCCAACTACGAAGCGCAGAACTTCAACAACCTACCTCTGACGCAAGTCAAGAACGAGGACGGTACACCAATGGTGATCGAGGTTCCTTATCCCGGACGATTGGTGAATGCTTACTTATGGAAAGTGGCAGTAGGTCGTATCAACCTCTACCTCTTAGACACCGATAACGAACTCAACTCCGAATGGGATCGCCAGATCACCCACCAACTCTATGGCGGCGACTGGGAGAACCGTATCAAACAAGAGATCATGCTCGGTATCGGTGGAATGTTAGCCCTCAAAAAACTCGGCATCAAAAAGGACGTTTACCACTGCAACGAGGGACATGCCGCATTGATGGGCTTGCAACGTCTCGTTGACCTCGTACAAGAGCAAGGGCTCACTTTCAACGAGGCCAAAGAAGTGGTGAGAGCCAGCGGTTTATACACTTGCCACACACCCGTTCCGGCAGGACACGATTATTTCCAAGAAGATTTGTTCTATAAATATATGAATGAGTACGCTCCTAAACTCGGTATTGAGTGGAACGAACTCATCGGTATGGGACGTCAAAACCCCGAAGACCACAACGAGAAATTCTCAATGTCCGTCTTTGCCCTTAACACCTGCCAAGAGGCGAATGGTGTGAGCTGGTTACACGGCGAGGTAAGCAAAAAGATGTTTGCTCCCGTTTGGCCCGGTTATTTCCCTGAAGAACTGCACGTGGACTATGTTACCAATGGTGTACACATGCCTACTTGGGCTGCCAGCGAATGGAAAGAAGTCTATAGCAAAACCTTCCCCGCAGAATGGTATAAAGACCAATCGAACTTAGAGATGTGGAAGGCGTTCAACGAAATACCCGACGAGAAGATTTGGGCAACCCGTATGTTCCTCAAGAACAAACTGATTGACTATATCAAAGAGAAATTCCAAGAAGACTGGATGAAGAGCCAAGGCGATCCCGCTCGTATCATTCGTGCCCTAAACGAAATGAATGCCAACACCCTCATCATCGGTTTTGGTCGTCGTTTTGCTACATACAAACGAGCTCACCTGTTGTTCACCGACCTTGAGCGTCTTGACAAACTGGTGAATAACCCCTCGCAACCCGTACAGTTCCTGTTCACAGGTAAAGCCCACCCTGCCGACGGTGCCGGTCAAGGACTGATCAAACGTATCATCGAGATCAGCCGTATGCCTCAGTTCTTGGGTAAGATCATCTTCTTAGAGAACTACGACATGCGCCTGGCTAAACGTTTGGTTAGCGGTGTGGATATATGGCTCAATACTCCTACCCGTCCTTTGGAAGCTTCCGGAACGAGTGGAGAGAAAGCGCAAATGAACGGTGTGTTGAACTTCTCCGTTCTTGACGGATGGTGGTTAGAAGGTTATGTAGAAGGAGCCGGTTGGGCTTTGACCGACAAACGTACCTACGAGAACCAAGCGCACCAAGACCAACTGGATGCAGCTACTATCTACCAGATGTTAGAGACCGAGATCATCCCCATGTACTACGCAAAGAACTCGAAAGGCTACTCGCCCGATTGGGTACAAACCATCAAGAACTCCGTTACGAAGATCACTCCTCGTTTCACTACGAAACGAATGATGGACGACTACTTCGCTAAGTTCTACAATAAATTAGCGAAACGCCATCAGTTACTTTCCGCTGACGGCTTTAAGGTGGCTAAAGAGATTGCTGCTTGGAAAGAGAATATGGTAGCCCATTGGGACGAGATAGAAGTGGTGAACAACAACCTCAACGATATCCTCCAATCCGGTCAACCAAGCGTAGGCGAGACTTGCACCGTTAAGGTAGAGTTGGATACCAAAGACTTGAACGATAAAGGCCTTGGCATCGAGTTGGTGGCTATCCGCACCTCACTGCACAACAACAATAAGTTGTATGAGGCTCAACCCTTGAAACTCGTCAAGACCGAAGGTAGTAAGATGTTCTTTGAGACGAAGTATCAATTCGGTTATGCCGGTGGAATGAAGTTCGGATTACGTATGTATCCATACAACGACCTGCTGCCTCACCGCATGGACTTCTGCTATGTTCGTTGGCTGTAAGAGGAATTTCCACAGAAAGATTGTGGAAATAGATTTTTATAGATTTCTCACCCATCGCTCACGAGATGTAAACAGTGAGAAAATACTTCTAAATGCACTTTCCTGTATCAATTTGGCAGAAAAGTGCATTTTTATTTGGTAGTTTCAAGATTTTTTTGTAATTTTGCAGCCGATATTGGATGAAGTAACAAGAAAAACTTATTATTATGGCAAGACCAATTAAAGAAACTCCTACCCTTTATGGTGAGGACGCACGTCGTTTCGCATATGCGGTGGAACATCCAAAACAAGTATCGCAATCCGAAGTATTGCGTGCAAAAGAAGTGTATGATTCTATTATGCGTAACGCAGCATTTGCATTCTAACTTATGGAGTTATCGGATTTTGAGTTTGTAAAGCTTAGTAAAGAAACGGTGATTCCACCATTTCATTGCTCTGACGAAGATTTAACTAATTTTCTGTCGGATGACGCTAAGAATTACTTAGACGACCTAATGGCCGCCACTTATTTATTTGTTGATAGGAAGGAAAATAAAGTAGTTGCTTATTTCAGTTTGCTAAATGATAAAGTAGCTTATGATCCACGTAATAAGAGCATTTGGAATCGTTTGAATCGTATAGTTAGCAATCCTAAACGCCGAAAGAGTTATCCCTCTGAAAAGATTGGTCGTTTGGCTGTAGCCGAAGATTATATGAATTATGGGTTAGGCTCAAATATCCTCTACTTTATCAAATGGTCCTTGATCCATGATTTTCGTTATGGTTGTCGTTTTTTGACAGTTGATGCATATGCGGATGCAACTACTTTTTACGAGAAGAATGGTTTCCAGTATTTTACTATGACTGATACGTTAGACAAAACTAGATTAATGTATTTTGACTTAAAAGCATTTAAGGATAGTTTGCCAATAAAATAGATTATTTAGCAAAATAACATCCGCCTATGATTGACCGGCATCGTAAAGGCGATGCATGACATATAAAATATAGCGTTGTAAGCCCAACTTGACATTTTGAAACTTCGACACTTTCAAAAAAGTCTATACGTTTTCAAGCACGGTTTATGGACGCTCACGTTACCAGCGTGAGTTTTCCGTGCATTTATTTGGAAACGTAAGGTAGTCGAAGACCTCAAAATGTCAAATGAAGCGAACGAAAGTTCACGCTTTTTCTATGCTTATTAGTTAACCAAAATATATTAACTATGGAGGAAGCCGAAAAGCCATAAGTGAGTAGGCAAGATAAAATTAAATTTTAAGTGTATGAAGAAAAAATGTATCGTAACGTTTTTGTTTATGTGCGTTGCGGTGATGGTAAGTGCTCAAGACATTATCATCACTAAATCTGAAAAGGCAATCAATGCCATTGTTAAGGAGGTCGGCAAAACCGAAATTAAGTACGTTGCTGCTGACAATGTAGATGGTCCATTATTTGTTATTGGAACGGATGAAGTCACCTCCATCTTGTATGCCAATGGTTCAACGCAAGTGTTTGAAGAGAACCAAAAACCGCAAGAAGTGAAAGTTAAACACTCAAACGAAGGATCTGCTTATGCTCAAAAAACAAAACCGAAAAGTTTTATTTATGGCTTCCATCTTCAATATAGTGGAAGAAACAGCAAGACGACATATAACTCAAAATCGGATATGTCCGATATTATATCGGGCTTTGCTTTTGGTGCAGATTTTACACACTCTATCAAGAGATCTTTTTTGATTAATTATGGTCTTGATATTGATCTTGGTTTTGCCAACAAAGAATGCACTGCATATATGCTATTTCCAATTCGATTTGGCTATCAGCACGTTTCCGCTGTTTCCCCTAGTAAAAAGCAATATTTTCGGTTAATGACCGGTCCTGTGTTTGATATTATTTTAAATAACACAAATGAACATTTCAATTGCGTTTGGGATGTTCGCGCAGAATATCAGTACCATATCTATGCACTTTATTTAGGTACTGCTTGGGGGTTACATAATCAAGGCAACGACAGTTACAAAGCCTTCTTAAATATCCCTATTTATGCTGGATTGGCAATTAAACTATAATTTACGAACTGATGAAAATTCTTCATAAGTATATGAAACGTTTATTTTTTACAATGTTTGCTTTCTTCGTATGTATGGTTGTATCTGCTGACGACGTGATTATTTTGCGGTCATCTAAGCGTATCTCGGCAAACATCATAGAAGTCGGCAAAACCGAAGTTAGATATAAAGAAACTTCCAATCCCGATGGCCCAACATTTGTCTTAGACACGGATGATATCTTATCTATCATTTATTCTTCTGGTACAGTACAAAACTTTGAGCAACGCCCTAAAGAGATTTCTGCATGGGAATACGAAGAACTGCAAGAGGCTCAAAGAAAACAAGCTGCAATCGAAAGAAAAGATAGTATAGCACAAGCTAAAGTGTTAAAGAAACAGCATCGTGATAGTGTTCGCGCGGAGACGCATGCTCGTTGGGATTCCTACCCGTGGACCAATATGATTCTGGCTAATGGTTCTTTCAGTTCTGCAAAAACCTTTGGCTTTGGTCTAACCTATGCTCGTGTAAAGCAGTTTGGTTTTTACATCAGTGCTATGTCGGGTACAAATTTCCGCTTTAAGGGCGATTTTGTAGCAGAGCCACGTCGTCAGTATTCTCTATATTATACTGGCAAATATGAATTTACTACTTTTGCTTGTACCGCAGGAGCATTATTCCGTTTAAAAGCACCTGTATACTTATATTGCGGTCTTGGTTATAACTATCTTGCCTTCTATGATGAGTTAGCAGGTACCGGTTATTGGATGGAACGCAGCATGAAGCATGGTGTTTCCGGTGAAGTAGGTTTCGTAGGCAATATTAAAGGATTTGGAATTTCTATTGGTCTTCAAGAAATAACAAATCTTGATGATGTTGTTTTGATGGGAAAAATAGGTATTGGTTATTGTTTTTAATTTAATGAATAGAATATGAAACGTTATATTATTTTATGCTTAGCATCTATCTCTTTGTTGTCCTCTTGTGATTATGCGCAGGACGTAAGGAATCCATTAACATTCTGGCGTGATAAGCCGTCGTTGAATGTAACTGTTAACGGCGTGACAGCAATAATAAATATTAATAAAACTGGCGTCGGCTATTCTGAATTCTGTTCTTGTGGTGCTTGTTGGGACACTACTCCAAATCCCTCGTTACAAAGCAGTTTCCAAAAAGAATGGACATATGATAATGTGAAATACAAATATTTTGTCATTCTAGATAGCTTGCAAGAAAACACCACCTACTATTTGCGACCATATATCTCCAATCCCGGAAGTTTTGTTTATGGCGACGAAATCACGTTTACAACCGAATCGGAATATGTAGATTTGGGACTTTCTGTTAAATGGGGAACATCAAATGTGGGAATATCTTATGAGTATCCCACTGGACAGTATTTTGCATGGGGAGAAATTGAATCAAAAGAAAAGTACAACAGTAATACATATCAATGGTATTTTTATTATTTCCGTAACTCTGGCTACAGCAAATATGTAACAGATAGTAAATATGCGTTCTCTACTGTTGACAACAAAACAGTTCTTGATTTAGAAGACGATGCTGCTTATGTTCTTTCAAGACACAGAGCCCATATACCAACTAAAGAGCAGTGGGAAGAGTTGATTTCATCTTGTGATTGGGAATGGGAGGAACTGAATGGTATGCATGGTTTTAGAGTCACAAGTAAGACAAATAAGAATTCCATATTTTTACCGGCATTAGGCCATATGTCTTATGACGACTTGGAATATTCTAATCTATGCTACTATTGGTCAAAATCTTTAGATACAACCGATAATAGCGGTGCTTGGTGCTTATACACTATCTATGGAAGTAAAGAACATAAATATGAAACAAACACATTCTCACGCTCATACGGACTTCCTATTCGTGCGGTTTATGAGTGATGCCTCATAATTGCTGAAGATATCAACCTTATAAAAAACGCCATCGCAGCCTCTCGGGGTTGCGATGGTTGTGTTTGTAAACACCCTTGGCGGAATTGGCGGAGTTAGCGGACTTCCAGTAATGGTCGAAGTCCGATGGTTATTGAGACTCCGCCAAGTCCGCCAAGTCCG
This sequence comes from Paludibacteraceae bacterium, assembly GCA_045616645.1. Lineage (GTDB taxonomy): Bacteria > Bacteroidota > Bacteroidia > Bacteroidales > Paludibacteraceae > Colicola. The sequence goes on along the minus strand of JAZLHD010000004.1, from coordinate 3,038 downwards.
CCACAACAAAAAAGGCAAAAAACTTTTGCCGAGAAGAAACAGGGTCTATAGCGGCACAGGACGAGAATAGGTAATCCTAGGTAGTTCTAGGTGGGTATAGGAGGAGGTACTCAGAAGGACGGATACCCCTCGGGCATCCCCTTAGACAAACGCGGAAATCACGCGGTAACAACGCGGAAATCACGCGGAACTGGAGGCTAAAAGATATACACTTATCGACTAACTCTTGTATAAAGGAATAACCCGATACCTAAGAACATAAAATTAGGTAACCAAGCCGCCATAAAAGGCGACATCACGCCCGTAACGGAGAAGGTCGTCGAAACGGTAGAGAACAAGATATAAAGGGCGGTAAGCACAATACCGATACCGAGGTTCTTACCCATTCCACCTCTTACTTTGCGCGAGGACATCGTAACGCCAAGTAACGTGACGATAAACGCACCTATCGCCGATGCCCAACGCTTATGCCACTCTGTTTCAAAGGCTTTGATATTTCCCGCTCCGCGAGCCTCTTGTTTCGCCATATAATCACGCAACTCGGGATTAGTCATCCACTGAGCCTGTTCGGCAGTGATAAACAACTCATCCGGTTCAATAGGTAAGATAATATCTTTTCTTTTACCCTTATCCATTCGTTCGCGTAAATCATCAAAATTACGCTCTACATATTCCTCAAGATGCCAGTTATAGGCACTATCATGACGAATACGATCGGCTATCGTACGAGATACCAAACTCTTGCCTTCAAAATGTTCTACAGAACAGCGATAACCCAGACCCGTTTTTAACTGAAAAGACTCAATATAAAGAATCGTACCCGGCTCCACTTCCAATTGAACATTATGGGCGTGCTCAGACTTGAAATGAGAGATATACTTATTCTGAAAATCCAACATCTTTCCAGAAGACTTAGGAATGACATACCCACCCAACCAGAACGTCATAATAAATAGGAAAGTGGCAGAAAGAAAATACGGCCACATCAACCGATGGTAACTCATTCCCGTTGAGAGCATAGCGATAATCTCACTGTTTCCTGCCAGTTTAGAGGTAAAGAAAATAACCGAGATAAAAATAAACAACGAACTGAACATGTTCAGATAATAAGGGAAGAAGTTAACGTAGTAGTCTAATATTATCTCTTGCAGCGGAATCTGGTTCTCAAAGAAATCATCAATATTCTCCGTTATATCAAACACTGCGGCAATACTAAGAATGAGCACAATCGAGAAAAAGAATGTACCCAAAAACTTAAAGATAATATAACGGTCAAGCCGAGTGAATAATTTCATTAGTTTAGAGTGGAGAGTTTAGAGTCTATTTGTTAAACGAGGAATCATTTCGTCTTTCCAGGCTTTGAAGTCTCCGGCAAAGATATGTTCTCTTGCTTGTCCTACAAGCCATAGATAGAAGGCAAGGTTGTGTATTGAGAGTATCTCCAAACCGAGCATCTCCTCCGCATGGATAAGGTGACGCACGTATGCACGGGTATATTCGTGATCAACGTATGAGGTACCGGTTGGGTCAAGTTCAGTGAAGTCATCTTCCCACTTCTTATTGCGCATATTCATTACCCCATTCTGTGTGAAGATCTGTCCGTTACGCCCATTGCGGGTGGGCATCACACAGTCAAACATATCCACACCCCGCTCTATACCCTCAAGGATATTCCAAGGCGTACCCACTCCCATCAGATAACGCGGTTTAGTGGTCGGCAAGATATCATTGACTACCTCTATCATCTCGTACATCGTCTCTGCCGGTTCGCCGACCGCCAACCCACCGATAGCATAACCATCTCGATCAAGGTCGCGCAGGCGTTTAGCGGCCTCTTGACGCAAATCAGGATAGGTACACCCTTGCACAATAGGGAAGAGGTGCTGGTGGTAGTCGTATAAGTCGGAAGTGGCATCAAAACGCGCAATACAACGGTCGAGCCAACGATGGGTTCTATCCATCGAGTTTTTAGCATACGTCTTATCAGCCGTACCCGGACAACACTCGTCAAAAGCCATCATGATATCCGCACCAATAAGACGCTCTATATCCATCACCGATTCGGGGGTGAACATCAGTTTGCGCCCATCAATATGAGAAGAAAACTGCACACCATCCTCGTTCATCTTGCGAATCTCGGTAAGCGAAAAAACTTGATAACCACCCGAGTCCGTTAGAATAGGTTTGGTCCAACCCTCAAAACGATGCAACCCTCCCGCTTGGTGCAGGATCTCAGTCCCCGGACGCAGATAAAGATGATAGGTGTTACCTAAGATAATCTGAGCGTGGATATCGTCATTGAGGTCGCGTTTATGCACCCCTTTGACGGTGCCTACCGTACCGACCGGCATAAAGATAGGGGTCAGTATGTCCCCATGGCCGGTGTGAATAACACCGGCTCGCGCCTGACTTTTAGTATCGGTTGTTAATAGATCAAAAAACATTAATTAACTCTAAACTTATAAACTAGACGGCTTCTCTCAACTCTAAACTCTAAACTAAAAGATTGTTTTCCGGAAAAACAATCTGTGGCTTAAACACCTTCGCTTCTTCGGGGGTCATAAGAGCGTATGCCATGATAATAACGGTATCACCAACATGCATGAGATGGGCTGCGGCGCCATTCATACAAATACACCCCGAACCTCTTTTACCGGGAATGACGTAAGTCTCCAAGCGAGCGCCGTTGGTGTTATCCACCACACTTACTTGCTCTCCGGCGAGGATACCGGAAGCGTCCATTAAATCTTCATCAATGGTGATGGAACCAATATATTCAAGGTTGGCTTCCGTCACCTTGACACGATGAATTTTCGATTTGAGTATTGTTAGATACATTATTTTATTGAACTAGTTAAACCTGCTAAACTCGCTAAACTTGCTAAACCTATCTTTTAGACTTCTATATAACTATTTCGTTTTCCGCCATTTTTTATCTCTCACAGATTCCACAGATTGCACGGATTGTCTTTATTATTTCCTCCTATTTCTTTATTCTCGGATTGTGAGTAAACTCCCATCCATACATAAATCAATAG
>JAZLHD010000003.1:0-2443 GCA_045616645.1 Paludibacteraceae bacterium | reverse complement strand
GCTGTAAAGAGCATTTTGTCCGCAGGGATAGGATTGTCAGCCGTATAAGCCTGTGTGCTCAAATCGGGTGTCTCCGTCGGGAACTGAATATCAAACGCGCTACCGTCTGCGGGCATTATACCGGAGAATGTTCCGGTAGCCGTTTCGACACCCGTAGTCAGCGTAAATTCAGCCGATTTGTCACCTACTTTTACTAAAATCTTATCGCCCGCTTCCCAAGTGAAGTTGATTTGTGTGCCGTTGTCTGTACCTGCCACCTTGCGGGGTGCGGCTTGATGGGCATTGTTGCCTGTACCAACGGTCAGGGTAACTTGCTGACCCTTCTTAAAGGGTGCTCCTTTGGGAGCGTTATTGAGGGCATTGTCTTTGTTGCTGCAACTTGCCAGTACTAACAAAGCAGCTGCGAAAAATAATAGTTTCTTCATTGTCTTTGACTTTTCTACTTTAAACTTCAAAACTAGTCGGCTTCTTTCAACTTTCAACTTTCAACTTTCAACTAACTTACCAAGTTCCATCGGTTTTAGTTACATAATTGATACTTACCCGCGCAGGAGCAGGAGCCGGTCCACCGCTGGCGCAGATAATGCTGTTGTTTAGGACTTTGAGAACGTTGGTCTGAGGTTGATTGTACTGTTTCATAATTGGTTTGTTTTATTTGGCTAATTGGTTAATCGGTTAATCGCGGTTTAGAACCGAGCAGTAAAGACTTTTGATTTTCGACTTTCGACTTTTATCTGTTATCGTGAACGGGACTTTGTATCAGTTTCGCCTAAATGTTTATCCTAACCGATTACGATTATCCTAACCGATTAGTCTTTCGGGCAGACGGGCCGTACGGATTGACCATAGTAGCGATAGTCGTTGCGCCAACCCACGTTGGCCGAACTGAAGTAGTGAAAATACGCGTCGTACGAGCCGCTCTCGTGGAGCGAAGAGGACCAGTAGTGGCCGTTGGAACCGGCACCGCTGAGCACCGAATAGTAGCGGAAGCCGGCAGCGGGCAAAAAGATTGAGTTACTGTTCTTCTCGCTCGTAACAAGATAACCTTTTACTCCGTTTTGGGTTATCCAAGTCCATGTGCAGTTATTTCGCAATTCGTCCCATTCTGCCATGGTCGGAATACGCCAAGTACCTCCCAAATTAACATAGGCTGCATCGTCTTCAAGTTCCAAAGTGGTCTTGTTATCTACTACGCCATAAGAACTGTTCGTGCAATATTTTGTTAGTGTGTTATAAGAACCGTTGCACAACTTGTATGTACTCCAATGATATTCCAATTTTGGTTCTGTCTCACCCCAAGCGAAGTAATCGCCGTAGCCTTCGGGAGTGGTGGCACCCACATTCATATTTGCCCACTTAAGACCACTGGGCAAACCAAGGTCAACGGCTTCGTATACTAATTGTGACTCCTCAAACACCACCTTGTCTGCCGTTGCGGCGGGATAAGTGGCTACTAATGATTCGCCTTTGTAGATTTTCATAACTTGAGCATTCATGCTCATTGTAGCAACGAGTGCCACAAACATAAATAATACTTTTTTCATATTTTCTTATTTTTTGATGATAATACCTTCGGCATTGTACATCTTACCATCTTTGTCGATGATAATGAGTTTGCCACCTTGAATGATTTTTTTGCCGTTTTGCTCCGTAATGTGAGCTTTGTCCGGCTTTGCGTTACCGATGTCTGTTGAGGAATGGTACTCACCATAAACGATAGTGAGTTGTACACCATCGGTCAAAGCTACACGAAGAACGGGCTCTGCCACATCCTTCAGATAGAGGACTGCGTTCTGCACATCCCCGACTGAGTCATACTTGACGATTGGAACATCTGCAAGTTTGTAACTAACTTCAGAACCATCGAATGTGGCAAAAATACCCATAACCGACTCATCGGCAAATGCCATGCAGAGACCCATTACCGACAAGATAAATGAAAATAGAATCTTTTTCATCTTGTTAATAGTTGTTTTTAGTTAATAAAGAATAATAATGTAATTTAGTGATTGTATGCTATTCTTTGCTAGTCAGAATAAGTCCTTGGCTACTGGCAGACGGGTCGTACGGACTGCCCGAGGCTGCGATAGCTGCTGCTCCAATCCACGTAGTCCGAATAGAAATAGAAGTAAAGGTAGTACGCGCGGTACGAGTCGCCCTCGTAGAGCGAAGAAGACCAGTAGAGGCCGCGGGAACCGACATTGCGGAGCGACGCCACGTAGCGGTAGCCGGAAGCGGGCAAAAAGATTGAGTTGCCGTTCTTCGTGCTCGTAACAAGATAACCTTTCACATTTGTGCCATTGTAGTTCGTTTTCCACTCCCAAGTACAGTTATTTGTATTTCTCAATTCGTCTTGTTCTTCCTTGGTCGGCATACGCCAATTACCTCCCCAATTAACAGCAGCTGCATCATCTTCCGGATCGAGAGTGGTCTTGTTATCTAC
>JAZLHD010000002.1:0-1078 GCA_045616645.1 Paludibacteraceae bacterium | reverse complement strand
GAGCTGAAAGCGAACTTCGAGTTTAGTGAATCGAACTTCATTAGCTAAATATCTTTCTGGTGGCGATGCGCTTAGGGGAAACACCCGTTATACATCCCGAACACGATGGATAAGACCTAAGCGGCCGATGGTACTTGGTTGGAGACGACCTGGGAGAGTAGGTGGCTGCCGGATTTAACTAAAAAGAAACGAGGTCGAGTCAAAAGATTCCCTCGAGTCTATAAATATAAAGATCACCTTACCGGTGATTAGAGGATTCAGGCAACTGAGTTTTCTAATGGCTGGTAAAGCCAGAAATGTTCTTTGACAACTTCATACAAGAGAAACGATAAGTTAAGAAAAATTCTTAAATATCAAGACATCCAGTATTGTCGCAAGACAATACAGAGGTAAAAACCGAACGCGTGATATTAAATCACAAACAAGCTTTTTTAAAAGCAGGTGTAACGCTATACACCAGAAATCGAGGAGGTTAGAAATAACCTAATGATTAAGCAAAAAAGAGCGCAGGGTGGATGCCTTGGCACTAAGAGCCGAAGAAAGACGTGATAAGCTGCGAAAAGCCTTGGGGAGGTGCAAATAACTTTTGATCCAGGGATATCTGAATGGGGAAACCCACATGCGAAGACCGCATGTATCCTAACGTGAATCCATAACGTTAGGAGGGGAACCGCCTGAACTGAAACATCTAAGTAGGGCGAGGAAGAGAAAACAAACGTGATTCCGAAAGTAGCGGCGAGCGAAATCGGAAGAGGGCAAACCGCGGTGCGTGCACTGCGGGGTTCGGACTACATAATTGATTCAACAATTCTAGCAGAAAGGTTTTGGGAAAGCCTGCCAGAGAGGGTGAAAGCCCCGTACGCGAAAGGAGAGTTGACATGGTAGTATCCAGAGTACATCGAGACACGAGAAACCTTGATGGAATGAGCGGGGACCACCCCGTAACCCTAAATACTCCTTAGTGACCGATAGCGCATAGTACTGTGAAGGAACGGTGAAAAGAACCCCAGGAGGGGAGTGAAAGAGAACCTGAAACCCTGTGTTTACAAGCTGTGGAAGAGCATTATTGGCTCAACCG
>JAZLHD010000001.1:0-3699 GCA_045616645.1 Paludibacteraceae bacterium | reverse complement strand
TGAGCCTGAAAGGCGAAATTATGAAAAAGATATCGTCAAAATGATTTCGAAAAGATTTTAAGTAAAGATTTCTATGACAGAGTTGGAGTTTGCAAATAGGAAAACGCAGATGTTTGCTCGCATCGTTGGATGCGCATTCCGCGCGTATAATTATTTCCATGCGGGAATGGACGTGTTGGTTTATGAGGCGGGATTAGTGGTTGAATTGGAGCAACATAGCATGCGCGTTCATCGTCAAGAAGAATTTCCTATCTATTATAGAGGTGTTCCTTCTCCTGTAAAACGCCGTATGGATCTTGTTGTTAGCGATCCGGAGTTGGGGCAAATTATTATTGAACTTAAAGCAATTGATTATATTACAGATGTTCAGCGAAGGCAACTTTGGTCTTATATGAAATTGATGAATTGCCGTTTTGGTATGTTGATTAATTTTAATAAGGAGGGCGTCTATTCTGAGGATTGGGAGTTAGATTTGAGCACGGGTTTTTGTCATCGCGCATAGCCACGCAGAAATCTAGACTAAAAATTGGTTCGAAATCGGATGAGCACATTTTTTTTTGTTTAATAGCCCGATGGGCTAGAAATCATTCAAAAATCCGTTTGAGAATCTTAACTAAAAATAACGAAAGAATACGACGTGAGGGGAGCGCCCCGCGGCAAGGGGCGACTGAACGCCCCGACGAGCGGAGAAGAGGAAAAGCAGAGATAAGTAATCTGAGATACAATAATTAAAAATTATACATTATGAAAGACGAATTACAAGAAGTGATGGCCCGTGCCCAAGAGTGGCTCGACGGCAATTATGATGAACAAACGAAACAAGAAGTGAAAGCCATGATGGAAGCCGAGGACAAAACCCTCCTCATTGACAGTTTCTATCGTACATTGGAGTTCGGTACCGGTGGCTTGCGCGGAGTGATGGGCCCCGGTTGCAACCGTATGAATAAGTACATCGTAGCCCAAGCTACGCAAGGTTATGCCAACTACCTCAACAAAGTTGCTAAAGAGGGTGGGTTCAAGTCCATCGCCAAGGGCGAACAGGTATCCGTCATCGTGGGACACGACTGCCGTAACAACGGTCGGATGTTTGCCGAGACGGTAGCAGACGTATTCTCTGCCAATGGCATCAAAGTGTATCTGTTTGAGAGCCTGCGCCCGACGCCGGAGGTTAGTTTTGCTATCCGCCACCTCCACTGCCAAGGCGGTGTGAACGTGACAGCTTCGCATAACCCCAAAGAGTACAACGGCTATAAGGCCTATTGGGAGGACGGTTCGCAAGTGCTCCAACCCCATGACCAAGGAATCATCGACGAGGTGAATAAGGTGAAGATGGAGGATGTGCATTGGACGGGCAATAAGGAACTGATTCAGATCATCGGCGGAGAGATGGACTATGACTATATGATGGCGGTTAAATCCGTGATGATTGACCAACAGACCATCCTCAACCAGAAAGACCTGAATATCGTTTATACACCTCTTCACGGCACCGGTCGTCAGATCATCCCGATGTGCTTGCGCAGTTGGGGATTTGAGAATATCCACGTAGTGCCCGAACAGATGGTCATTGACGGAAACTTCCCCACCGTAGTAAGTCCCAACCCCGAGAACTCGGAGGCAATGACGATGGGAATGAACCTGGGTACGAAGTTAGGAGCCGATTTGGTTATCGCTTCGGATCCCGATGCCGACCGCCTCGCTATCGTTTGCCGCAATGACAAGAACGAGTGGGTTATCATCAACGGAAACCAAACCTGCATGATGTTCTGCTACTACATCATCAATAACATGAAACGTCTCAATAAACTCACGCCGGATATGTATCTCGTTAAGACGATTGTCACCTCTGAACTCATCCGTAAGATTGCGGATCGTCAAGGTGTGACACTCACCGACGAATATACGGGCTTCAAGTGGATTGCCAACCGCGTGCGCATGTGGGAAGGCGAGCGTAAATATATAGGTGGTGGCGAAGAGAGCTTCGGCTTCATGGCTTATGACGCTGTCCGCGATAAGTGTTCGCCTTCGGCTATCTGCCTTATCTGCGAGATTGCCGCTTATGCCAAAGACCACGGTATGTCGCTTTACGAGTATCTGATGAATATCTACATGGAATACGGTTTCCAACGCGAGAGTACGGTGAATATCGTCCGTCCGGGTAAGACGGGTGCAGAAGAGATTAAACAGATGATGATTAACTACCGCGAGAACCCGATTACGGAGATTGCCGGTGAGAAAGTGATTCGTACCAAAGACTTTCAATTAAGCAAGGAGCGCGAACTCGTCAATGGTCAGTGGGTGGAGAAGGATATCCACATGGCTTTGGAGGCAAAGTCGGATGTACTACAATACTTCACCGACGGCGGTCTTAAAGTCTCCGTTCGTCCTTCGGGCACGGAGCCTAAGATTAAGTTCTATTTCGAGATCCCGGCTGAAATGAAGTCCATCAAGGACTATGCGGCGGCTACGGCTGCGGCAGAAGCTCGTGTTCCTGCCATCCGCAAGAGTTTAGGTATTAATCAACGTTAATGCAAACGCAAAGGTAAGCAAGTTCCTCCATAACGGGCAACTCTTCATTCGCAAAGACGGCAAGACCTATACGATTATGGGATTAACCACTAATCACTAACCACTAATCAAGCATACATCACAGATCTATATTTAAGTGCGAATTATTCATAAGTTTTCTATATTTTAAGTGCAAATTATTCATAATTTTTCATTTTTTTAACATCAAATTATTCATAATATTTGCATAATTCATTTATTTTTAGTATCTTTGAAGCCGAATTCGCAAAACAACTACAAATTATGGAAACAAAAACGATTTTTAGGCGCAAACTTTACACTAAATTGGTTGAGTGGAAACAGGAGAAAAAAGGTTCAACGGCATTGCTTATAGAAGGTGCTCGTCGTGTTGGCAAGTCTACTTTGGTTCGCTTGTTTGCCGAGAAGGAATATAAAACACATATTTTTATCGATTTTACGACTGCAAAGAAGGAGGTTCTCTCTCTCTTTGAGGACATGAGCGACTTGAACCTATTCTTTGCCAAACTAAAATTGGCATACGGCGTTGAATTGTTTGAGCGTGAATCACTTATCGTTTTTGATGAAGTGCAATTACAGCCATTCGCTCGGCAAGCGATTAAACATCTGGTAGCCGATGGGCGGTATGACTATATCGAAACAGGGTCGCTCATCAGTATCAAGAAGAATGTGCAAAATATCCTTATACCCAGTGAAGAAAGCAAACTGATTTTGCAACCTATGGATTTTGAGGAATTCCGATGGGCAATGGGCGATGACACCTCCGTACAAGTGTTACGGGATCTCTATACTCCTTCCTTTAAGATGGGCGATATGCACCGCGAAATGATGCGCCGCTTACGCTTGTATATGGTGATAGGAGGGATGCCGCAAGCGGTAGATACCTACTTGAAAACGCAAGATTTTCGAGCTGTGGATGATGTCAAGAGAGGTATTTTAGATTTGTATGCTGATGATTTTTCCAAAATAGACATATCAGGTCGCTTGTCTAAGATATTTAATTCTATCCCCGCACAGTTATCTCAAAAGAGTTCTGATTTTAAGCCATATTCCGTCATCTCTCGTGGAGTGGGTAAGGATGCCATAGAGGAAGCGTTGGCAGAATTGGAAAATTCACGAACCATCATTGTGGCACACCACTCGGACGATCCC